>JAEUSJ010000044.1 GCA_016788215.1 bacterium
TTTCAAAAAATCAAAAAAGAGATAGAAGAAGATTAGTATGGAATCCCAAACGAAATTTACGGAAACGGCCGCAGCAGCAACCTTACTTCAAGAATTTAATTCGCTTTCCAGAAGACCTGCAAAACGATTTACCCGTTCCACGAACGAGGCTGCAACCACTTTTTTCAGCAAAGATTTCTTGACCGTCGCTGATTTTCTTGCGCCGATTGGCGAAGTTCTTATCGTGCCGGCCGTGCGCGGCAGGGATAACTCTGTTCAAAATTTTATAACCTCCAATGTACATCGTGGAAAAAAACAAGCCGTACATGCCGATCGTTTATTTGGCAGAAAAGAAGAAACCTTTGCCGTTTTTTTAGACCGTCTTGGCTCGTAATTTTGTACAACAAAAAAGGACGCCATCTGCGTCCTTTTTTACTTAAACTCTATTCGTCTTGTTACCTCAAGCTCTTCACCGCTTCGAGCGCTTTATCAAAATTCGGCAATTGCGCCACTTCAGGCAGGTATTCGACATATTTTACCATATCGTCCTTGCCAATGACAAAAATTCCGCGAGAAAGAACCTGCCATTCTTTGATGATAATTCCGTAATTCATACCGAATGATTTTTCTGCATAATCAGAAACCATTTTCACTTTCGCAGAACCTTCAAGTTGATGAGTGCAAAATCTCGCCTGCGCCGGAGGTAAGTCTACGGTAATATGATAGATTTCAACATCGCCTAACTTAGCCGCTTCTTGATTAAAACGAATGGCCTGCGTTTCGCAAACGCTGGTATCGAGGGACGGGGAAACGCTGAAGATACGAATTTTCCCTTTAGAACTATCCAACGTAACTTTGGTTTCCGGCATAAAGGCCGTACGTACTGTGAAATCAGGCGCTTTTTGACCCACTTTTATTTCCTCGCCTAAAAGTGTCAAGGGGCTGCCTTTGATTGTTAATTTACCGGTTCTTTCCTTCATAGTATTCTCCTATCTAAATAAATAAATGTTCGTTAATTGGATTGATAAATATAATGAAAAATTCCGTAAGGCTCAATCACAAAATACTAAATTTCTGGCGATCCGGAGCTGAGGCGCCGGATGGGAACGCTAGGCGTTTAGTTTCATCTTGTGTCTCGCCTTGTTCATTCGTAGCCCGGCAAACTACTTCAATCTTACCTTTTGTTTCGCCGATATCAAAATTCCATAATGACCATACATAAGAACTTTCGGTCTGTTCAATATTCGCTTCGTTCCAACTTTTTCCACCGTCAAGGCTGACGTCTATTTTATCAATTTTATTCTTACCATTTAGGGCTACGCCCCGTACAATATGGTTTTCAACTTTACGGTCTATTCGCGAGATGATTTGTAGTTCCGCAGTATCCGACCACCCAAAATTTTCCCAATAACCTCTGTAGTCTTCCTCTGTTGCAACCAATTTTCTGAGCCATTTCGGATTTTTCATGCCGTAACGTCCCGGAATGATCAGCCGCAGGGGAAATCCATGCTCACGCGTGAGCGGCTTTTCATTCATCACATAGGCCAGCATCACGTTGTCATTCAACAACGATTGAATTTCGATGGCGGTAGAATATATGTCTTCACAGTAAAAGATGATTTTCTTCGCATTTTCGTCTAACCCGGCTTCTTCTAAAAGATCGCGCAATCGGAAACCTGTCCATCGGGCATTGCCGATCTGCTGACCTCCAACTTCGTTCCCTATGCAGGCCAGCGAAGTCATTTGCGTCATAGATTCTCTTGCCCTTATCTGATCATAATTCAGCATCAATGGATTCTTAAATAAGCCGTCCAGACTCAGGCGCCATTTCTTAGAATCAATTTTAGGAGGTTTTTCATCAATACTCTGAACATAAAATTCCTTTGCTGACAAGACCTTCATCTTGTCAAATGGGATGATCTTTCGTTTCGGAGCATTAATTGATGAAAATAATCTGAAATTCTTGAAAGGCAGGATGAATGGAGCGATACCGGCAATAGATATTCTTAAAAAATGTCGGCGATTTAGAAACTTCATTATAGGCGTTCACATAAAGGGCAAATACTTCTGATGGCTATCGTATAATACCGCACATCAGAAATGATTGTGGATGTTCCCTGTTTGCAGGTTACCGCGCTCGGAACGTCGAAACAACCAAGATCAAAATCCTTACAAAATAGTTCTCTGGGCTCCGCAGGCCGCTCTTCGGCAAAACGCAAATCCGATATTTCTCCCGTGACAGATTTCATGTTTTATCTCCGCATGCGGTTTCTTATCACGCTAAGCTCATGTTTCAATTCGCGGAAGATGTAATTGTTGGTTATCTCAGCCATCGGTACATATTTTTTTTCAGTCTCGTTGATATACCGCCGCATTTTTGCTTTGTTCGTACTGAATCGAAGCGACCGGAGATTATCCAGCCTGTCGCACACTTTTACGAGTTTCACCGGATCGTTGGAATTCATAATGGTTTCAACATAGACGCGTTTGTGATTTTCTATCGAAGGATCCTTGGTGAGAATTTTAACCATCTGAGCTATAGATTCGTTAAAATTATTTTTCAATTCTTTCAGTGTGATTCCGCAGTCTTCGATAACATCGTGCAGCAGCGCAGTACATATAATGTCGGATTTCATCGCTGCAACCTCATCCATTAGAATGTTGGCGACCCGCAACGGATGCATAATATAGGGCGTGCCTTCATCCCGTTTCTGCCCGTTATGCGCTAGTTTCGCAAAATCAAGAGCCTTACGCATCATAAGTTTCTCCGACTTCTGAAATTTGTACCTGGCCATAAACGCATGAAACCTGTTTTCAACAAAATCAAAATTATTGAATTTATCGAAAAACTCCGTGTCTTTTCTCGTTTGACTTCCTAAAGACTTTTTTGGTCCCTTTCGCACCTTTGACTCCACTGCTTCGTCTCCGTTAACAGCTTATTTCTTGTTCAAAAAAATCAATAATATGATTTGAAATATCTTGCCAGTCACGATTTGTAGTGTCTACGACCATCGAAGGAATTTTGGATTTTTGACATAATTTGAATAAGTCCTCCTGTTGCGCCAAATAATGGCGAGCCACGCCTTCATCGGTAGACGCAATCTGGCTCAGATAATGACTCCATTTTTCATTGCGATGTTGTTTTGTTGTAACGACGCTTCTTTCCTCAATAGCATTTCCCGGAACAGAAAGAACAACAAGCTTGGCGCACAACGTATGGAGTCGACTGTCTATATCGCTGTAAAGGTGAAATTTTTCTAATCCCGCAATATCAAGGCAATGACTCAGATGAAATCTCTCGAAAACAAAATACATTTCGTGTAGCGGGTCTGCATGAATTGGTTTTTGTATCTCATGAATCGTTTCTATAATGCTGAGCAAGCGATTTAAATGAGAAATGCTTTCCAGCGGGTTAGATGAACGAAAAGGTTCCATGGGTCTTTCCGTATCATGTTCGGTAAGAATAAGCGTCGAACAATCTTTTTCAATAAAATATTTTCTTAAATAACGAATAACCGTTGTTTTTCCGCTTCCGACTATGCCTTCAAGAACAAGACCGGCCATACGTTCGTTCCCTATTACAACAAATACTCATTCAGAATGCGCCATAAGAAAATCATGAGATGAATCCGGAAGAGCTGAGTTTTTTGAAATAATAAAAGGATGGAAATTAAATTATATGATCACCATTCGATCATGGATCTTCTACCGCTAAAACCGCCGTCCATCGTGTGCCAAAATGCTATGTCATCTTCACCTGCTTTCCAGCAGAGGTAGACTTCCTCGCCATTTGGACGCAAACTTGGAAAATCGATCAGGCCGTCCTGCAAACTTTTTACTACGACTCCCTCTTTTTCAAAGAAACGCATGATCTGCACCAACTCTTCCAATTCCGGAGGATGAAATTTCGACCCGTTAGGCCCTAGACCTCCGAAATATTCATGTTTATATAGATTGTAATTCAACTCATCCAGCGTTGATTTCAATTTTAACAAACGATCACATTGCGGCCGGACCGTCTGTAATAACTTTTTCGCTTCTTCAGGTGTAAAATGACGTTTATGAAAATAAGCGGACATCTTAATTTTTTAGATCGTTATCAAGCGGTTCCGCATCGGCGATATCGTGCATCAGGCTGTCAAAAAAGAATACGGAATAATCCGACAATACGCGTATCATGTGCTCACGAGAAGATGCATCAATATGATTACGATTGCACCAATTAATAATATAATTGTTGAAATATGCTTCCGCAACTTTTCGAAATTCATTGTTTTCAGTTTCATTGCTTGGAATATAGGAATCAAAATTCATTCAGAGGCTCCTTCAGGGGTTCACTCACATGACAATGTAAAAAATATGGGCTCTCAAATGCAAGATTAATTTCCGCCACTTACAAATGATTCAATACTTGCCTTTATTCGACACAACCTGTAACTTGTTTAGTGAAAAACAAGGTAGCAAAATATCGGCCTTCGCTTAAGATTGGCCTGATAGGCGTCGGCGCTGTAGGAGTCCCGTTGGCTCTTCAATTGCGTCAAAAAGGTTTTAATTTTCACGCCGTTGTAAGCAGGACATCGCGTACTGCCCGAAAGTTGGCCGCCAAAATCCAATGTGCTTCGGCCGGTTCTGATTTTAACTTGCTAACTGATTGTAATTTGATTTTGATCACCGTTCCCGATTCTCAGATTCAGACGGTTGTAACAAAATTACAGAGAGTCTATTTTCAAGATCGAGAAGTCATCGTAATTCATACATCGGGAACGCAGGCATCGTCGTCTCTGGCAAAACTGAAACAAAACAATAAAACTAGTAGAATATACACTGCATCAATGCATCCCATGCAGACATTTCCAACAAAAATGATTTGGAATAAAGAATCATTGGAAAATCAATTCAAGAATATCTATTTTGGAATTGAAGGTGAAGCTACTACCTATCCCGTTATTACTAGACTAATTCGGAATCTCGGAGGACGTTGTTTGAAAATTTCCTCTGAACAAAAGGCTTTGTACCATATGGGCGGGGTTTTTAGTTCTAATTTTCTGATCGCATTGCTTTACATCTCGAAAAATATGTATGCTCATATCGGTTTGAAAGAAAAAAAGTCCGTTGATATTTTGTTACCCATAATAACCCAGACACTAAACAACGTTAAAAACAATGATATCGTATCATCGATGACCGGACCGGCCTCCCGTGGCGACCGTGCGGTTATACTAAATCATATAAAAATGTTACATTCAATTGGCTCGAATCATCTAAAGCTCTATAAGGAATTGACTCGTGTTTGTATGGAAATCGCTAAAACCAGAAAACATTTACACCAAGCATTATGAATAACCTAAAGCAAATTTGCATAGTTATTATGATTTCAATAAGCGCGATTAACCTATCATGTCGCGAGCCTCTAATATCTTCCGACGATGAAAAAATGGAAGCGTTAATACTGGGAGAATGGATATATCAAGGTGAAGCGGCGTCAATTTTTTTAAATTTCAAATCCGATTTAACAGTCGAAATCATTAATTCCTTAGATACCAATGTGTTTTTCTTTAATTTCAGGATCGAAAACGGTGATCTTTATTTTTTACTAGTTGAGAATAATCAGGAAGTGGAATTTGTATATACAATCGAGTCTTTGACGTCTGATAAATTAGTCTTATCCTTTGTTGACAATAGCGGATTTATTACGAGACAAACCTATGTAAAGAACATAACATGATCATTATCGGAATTGATCCTGGAACTAACACGACTGGCTTTGGGGTAGTGCGGTATGAAAAAAATAAATTAAAGTATCTCAGTAGCGGCATTATTCATCTTCCGGAGAACTATTCCCTGCCTCGAAAACTCGAACGTATTTACGACAATATAGTGGATATTATTGAATTATATCATCCCAAAGAATGCGCGATCGAAGATGTTTTTTTTAGCAAGAATGTGAAATCATCTCTGAAACTCGGTCACGCTCGCGGAGCGGCGATGCTCGGCGCTTTGCATCATGATATACATATCAGTGAGTATTCTGCGAAGGAAATGAAGATGGCTGTGGTAGGTAACGGCAATGCGTCAAAAGAACAAGTTCATTTTATGGTGAAAAAAATTCTTAATATAAAAAAAGAAATGACCTTCGATGAATCCGACGCATTGGGCATCGCCGTTTGTCATGCACATCGCGTTATGGCGCCGCGGGCATCTGTCAAAAGCTGGAGTGCATACATAAAAGCGCATCCGGAATTGATTAAATCTTAGCCGGACAACTACAACAACAAGTAACAGGCATTATATTTTTTCAGAAAGTCTTTTTAGAGTTGAGTTACTCTAAGAACAAATGTCCTTATTTAACCAGAATCATTTTTTTTGTTTTCGATACCTTCCCTGCGTCAAGACGATAGATATAAATCCCGCTTGCCAACTCTTTCCCCCGTTCATCCCTGCCGTCCCACAATACCCTTTGTTGCCCTGCGCCTTGTTTGCCATGAAATAGTTGGCGAACTTCTTGGCCCAATAGATTATAAATCTTTAGCGAAACAACGGTTTCACGATCCAGATCATATTTTATCGTGGTCTCCGGATTAAAAGGATTTGGATAGTTAGAATAAAGAAAAATGCTTGATGGACTTCTCCGTAGGGAATAACTATTCGCTTTGTTTTCGATGGTTGTTTTTCCTTTTGCTGCCTGGATCAGTGTGTTTTTCGCGGATCCATTGAGCATAACAAATTGAATCGTATCGCGTGTGGTATCTACCGGTAGTATGGTACCCAAGTCAATCGCCCAGAATACACTGATATCCGTTTTAGGTAAAGATGATACAAATACGGGCTGGCTCATCAAATTGAATAATAGCGTGTCAAGGTCCTTTTCATTAGAGCTGGCGCGGTTTGCAGATTGATGCATAAGCGCGAAATTTCCCGCAACGGCATTAGTTTTTTTATTGATTAAACCCACACCTGAATACAATTTCAGGCTATCGTCAAACACATATACCACTGCCGATGAATCGTCTTCGTAATACCCGCTGCTGTCATCGCTAAAGCCGCCGAGCGAATTTCCGATGTCCCCGTCGTAGCCAAACAATATTTTAGTATTGGAAAATACGGTCGTATCACCTGGCGGTTTTATAAATTCAAAAATATACGTAACGAAAATGGCGTGGCTGCTGTCTTTTTTCGCTTCTATAATTTGTCTTACTGTAAAACGAGTTGAAACCTCATCAATGGTAAAATATGAAGTGTCAATAGAAGTTTGAGAATTTTCAAATAAAAGGCTTTGTAACCATTTAAATCCGTTCTTATCGCCGGGATTGTTTCTTGCATTTGTTCTTCCCACGGCGCTGTGCTTGGTCAATACGGAATCCATTTCATCAAAATGAATAACTATAAAACCCTGATACAGCGCATTCGGATATTTCAACCCGTTGAAATGATGTCCGACAAATTCAGCCGCTTTACCGTCCTCGTAAAACACCGAGGCGACTCCCGTTGATTTTGTCACCGCTGACAGGGAGGTTTTTTCTAACGTATTCCTTTTGCCATTAGAAAAAGAATACACAACGAACCCTGCAAAAAAAAGCAGAATAACGACAAGAAACGGGAAAATATACGGTGATCTGTATAACATAGGATCGTTGAAATAAAAAAAGATCATTCACCGGCCGGAATGATCTTTTTCGTTTTATCAATTACTTATCTTACTTAGGAGCCTTTGAGGTCCTTATAATCCACTTCATATTTAGATGCGCACTTGGCTTGAATCTGAGTACCTTCAAATGTGCCGTCTTCCTTGAAACGACCGTCTATAACCGCTTCGCATTCATCCTTAAACGTATCCGGAACGGGCGCTTTTCCGACGTATTTCACGGGAATCGTTGCGCCGTTGCGTGTCAGCAAGAACTCGAGTTTATGTTCATCCTTCTTAATACTACCGCTTACAACGTTACCATGTACCTTCAAGTTTTTCTTATAGGCATCCGGCCCCATTGCAACAAGTTCGTCAACAAATTTATAATACGACTTGCCTTCATTAAATCCGCTGACGCTTAAAAAAGCCAGAACGGAAACAACCAGAGTAACTCCAATAATAATCTTTATGTTCTTTTTTTCCATAATTCTTCCTTTCAATAGGCTCAATTTAATCTAAATATGTCAAAAAGTCAAAAAAATCTTCATTAATCAAATCGTGCAGGTTCACCTTGAGTCTTTGCAATGTAAGCGGCTGCCGTCACGTCTCCAGTAACATTCACAACTGTTCGGCCCATATCAAGAATACGATCAACTCCAAGTATAATACCGATACCTTCGGCCGGCACGCCTACCGTTTGCAGCACCAAGACAATGAGCGGCAATGAACCGCCTGGAATTCCCGCAGTGCCGATGGCCGTTAAGACAGTCATGACGACGACCATCGCTTGCTGAGTTAACGAGAGGTCAACTCCAAAGATTTGTGCAATAAATAAAACGGTCAAACCCTCATAGAGCGAAGTCCCGTTCATATTAGAAGTTGCACCGAGCGGTAATACGAAGCCGGCAATTTTTGGCGCAATATGCAAGTCTTCTTCTGACACTCGAATCGTCGTGGGAAGAGTCGCGTTGCTGGAACTCGTTGAAAATGCCGTGATCATAATAGGCTTTATCGCTTTAAAAAATTTCCAAGGATTTACACCGGCAACGGTTCGCAATAAAATTGAATACACTACAGCCATATGAATCACATACCCCGTAAAAACCAGCAGTACATACATACCCAAGGGTTTTAAAATTTCTAAGCCAAATCGGGCCGATACTCCGAATATCAAACATGGCACAGCAAAAGGCGCAATTTCCATAGTCATATCAACAATTCGAATGGAAAATTCATTAAGCCCGGTTAATCCCCTCTTCATCGAATCCACCTCAGGCGGTTTCATTTTGGTCAGCATGATTCCAAAAAGAAGCGACAGCAATATGATCGGCAGCATTTGCATATCGACGATCGCTCGAAGGATATTACGCGGCAATATCATATTAACAAAAGTCATTATGGTAAATTCGATCTCTTTACTGCGGCCAATCACCTCGGATGAACCCTCGCCGTATACTTCCATTAAGCGGGCTTGCACAGCCGGATCGAAATTTTTGCCGGGCTGAAATACCTGAACTAAGAAAAGGCCAATGAATGTCGCTATAACCGTTAAAACAAGAAAATAAATTAGGGTACGTATCCCGATCTTTCCGAGAGTTCCCATATCGCCCAAATTGGCCACACCGAGGGCTAATGATGCAAATACCAGCGGTACCACGATCATGAACAGAAGTCGTAAAAAAATCTGGCCGATAGGATCGGTGATATTGGAAATAAAAAACTCCAATCCGGGTTGCGCACCGGATCCAAGATATTGATTCGTTATAATACCGGCGATCAGGCCGACGATTAAGCCCAAAAGAATCTTCGAATGCAATTTCATATGCAATTACCCTTGTAGAATTTTGCTAAACTAAAGAATCAATAATCAGAACAGTAAACAGTGAAAAAAAAATGCAGAAAAGAAGGTTCCCTTTCTGCATTATTTATTAGGATGTCGATCAATTTATTTCACAATAAAAGAGGCGGCCTGCAGGACAGCGCCGGAAGACCCCACTATTTCAACCCGCCAATCGCCTTGATTTCCCGCGATGGTCTTATACGCGTACGTCCGCATTGAGTTGGATTTGATTTCAAGTAATACATCATTCATGAATGTGTTATTGTAATACCATTTTAAAGTAATCGACTTCCCGTCACCGCCTGTAACTTTGACCCAGCAATATACTTTGTCCGTTGCAGCTGAAAATGTAGTCGCTTCTCCCACGATCTCACTTTTTTCAACACCCGTGCCGAACTTCAGATCCTCAATAATTAGTCCGCCCTCAGTTGCCGACGCAGCCGAAACGGATCCTCCCGACACAACAAATTCGCCGGTTTGCATTATATTTCCCCCGTCGTCGACAATCTCGACTTTGTAATTTCCTCCATTGCCGAAAATCGTTTTATAGGCATAGGTTCGCATATTATTAGAAGTAATTTCAAGAGCAACGTCTGATAAAAATACATTGTCCCTGTACCACTTCACCATAACCGTTTTTCCCTGGGCTCCGGTAATCCTCAACCAACAATACACTTTATCATTTTCCGCCGAAAACGAAGTGCTTTCGCCTACGACATCATTTTTTTCAACACCCGTTCCGAATTTAATTGATTCGATGGCGACTTGTGCACGTATAACATTGGATGTGATCGTTAAAGCCATCATCACTACCAAAAATAATTTGCCCATGGTATTCCTCCTTGTTTCAATTTGTATATATCATCAACCATATCATGCGATTAATACGTCTTGCCGTACAATCCAAAATAATAGCAAATCTTCTTGCGGAATACCACTATTTTTTTCTGTACGATTCTGATCAGTTCCTAAAAAACCTTGTTTTTAAAGCGTTTGGATTGTATTTTACTTCCGCATTTTTTTTCATCACTATTAACTCATTATGTCCGAGAGATTATTTTTGTTAGACGGGATGGCGCTAGCTTACCGCGCCTATTTTGCGTTTATAAGCAATCCCCTCAAGAACTCCAAAGGTGAGAATACGAGCGCTGTATTCGGGTTTACAAATGCGCTGATCAAAATACTGGAAGAGGAAAAACCGGAATACATCGCGGTTGTTTTTGATACGCCGGAACCCACGTTTCGCCACAAGAAATACGCTCCTTACAAAGCGACACGTGAGAAAATGCCGGAAGATATGGCGCCGCAGCTTCCTCTGGTTAAACAAATATCTGAAGCATTGGGTGTCCCGGCCGTCGAATTAGCGGGCTTTGAGGCTGATGATATTATTGGCACTTTGTCCGTACGGGCCGCCAAAGAGAACATTAAAGCTTACATGGTCACCGGCGATAAAGATTTTATGCAACTGATCAATGATAAAATCGTCATGTATAACCCGCTAAAAAAAGGCATCGCGCTCGAAATTGTCGAAGCCGCCGGCGTCAAGGATAAATTTGGAGTGGAGCCTCACAATATCACCGACATGCTAGGCCTGATGGGAGATACCGCGGATAATATTCCCGGCGTCAAAGGGATCGGAGAAAAAACCGCAGCAAAACTGATCCTCCAATACGGAACTATCGAAAATCTGTATGAACATATTGATGACCTCAAAGGAAAAGTCAAAGAAAACCTTATCGAATACAGAGATAATGCTTTTTTGTCAAAAGATTTGGCAACCATTGATACAAATGTTCCTATTAAGATCGATTTTCATAAACTTAAATCAGGCCGGAAGAATTACGAACAATTGATCATGCTGCTGAAGCAACTCGAATTTACTTCACTCATTAAAAAATTTACAAAAAAAGAAGAGGATCTGTTTTCAGATCTCAGTTTGACCGACCCCGAAAAGACGGAGCCGCCGCAGAAAAAACTAAACGACAGATATCACCTTGTCGCATCGCAAAAAGATCTCAATAGCCTCATTAAACAACTCGAGAAGACCGATGCTTTTTCATTCGATACGGAGACAACCGGTATTGATCCCATGCAGGCCGATTTGGTAGGGTTATCCATTTCATTCCAAGAACATGAGGCTTTTTATATCCCTGTCAACGGCGAATTGCCTCGTGAAACCGTCTTGTCGCAGTTGAAGCCGGTTCTTGAAAATGAAAAGATCAAGAAGTCGGGGCAAAACTCAAAGTTTGATGTTCTCGTCCTCAAAAACTGCGGCATACAGGTTCGAGGAATTAATTTTGACACAATGATAGCCGCACACTTGATCAATTCAGAAAAAGACGTCAATATCGACGCATTGGCAAAAGAATATCTCGGTTACACAAAAATTCCTACTTCAGATTTAATAGGTACCGGACGAAATCAAACCAACATGCAGGATATTCCACACGAGAAAATCGCCGAATACGCGTGTGAAGATGCTGATTGCGTGGAACAATTAAAAAATGTTTTGAGCAAGAAACTCAAAGAGACCGATTCGGATAAAATCTTCGATGAAATCGAAATGCCGCTGTCTTCGGTCTTAGCAGATATGGAATACCATGGCGTTTGGCTTGACCTGAAAATTCTGAAAGACATGTCAATGGAATTTGCAAAAGAAATTAAAAAACAGGAGAAGACGATTTTTAAAGAGGCCGGAATCCATTTTAATCTGAATTCTCCTCAACAGCTCGGCGATGTGTTATTTGAAAAACTACAAATTCAAAAGTTGGCCGGTATAGAAAAACCTAAACGTACGGGTAAGACCAAGCAATATGCGACCGATGTCCGGATACTTGAATTATATAAAAGCCTTCCTATCATTGATTCGATCCTTGCGTATCGGCAATTAACCAAATTGAAATCAACTTACATTGACGGCCTGCCGCCCTTGCTTAATCCCAAAACAGGCCGTATTCATTCTACTTTCAGCCAAACAATCGCGTCAACAGGACGGTTATCTTCCAGTAATCCTAATTTTCAAAATATTCCGATCAGAACCGATATGGGACGCGAAATTCGGACGGCATTTACCCCCCAGCTCAAAAATTGGGTACTGCTTTCAGCAGACTATTCACAGATTGAATTACGAGTGATGGCGCATCTGTCCGGTGATGAGAATTTGATTCAGGCATTCAAAGATGGAGAAGATATTCATACAACAACTGCATCTCTTGTTTTTGAAATTCCGAAGGAAAAGGTAACAAAGGATTTGCGAAGAAAAGCCAAAGATATTAATTTCGGAATCATGTACGGTATTTCTCCGTTTGGCCTCGCAAACCGCATTGGTATGAGCCAAAGCGACGCAAAAACTTTTATACAAAATTACTTTGCAAAGTATCCTACCATAAAAGGGTGTATTGATAAAATTCTGGACCAGGGTAAATCTTCCGGCTTTGTCACTACACTGTTTGGCAGACGCCGTTATCTGCCGGATCTACAGAGTAAAAATTTTACTGTGCGTAACGTAGCCGAGCGCGCCGCTATTAACACACCCATCCAGGGAACGGCTGCAGAAATAATTAAAATTGCTATGATCCATGTTGACCATGCCATACGAAAAGAAAAATTAAAATCAAAAATGATCCTGCAGGTGCATGATGAATTGGTATTTGAGGTTATGCCGGAAGAGATCGACACTATGAAAAGCTTGGTCAAGGAAAAAATGGAGAATGCTGTAAAAATAAAGGCTCCACTAAAGGTAGATATCGGCGTTGGTGACAATTGGCTTGAGACCAAATAAAATATGTTCATTTTTTTGCGTATTATGTATAAACAATAGGAGAAATTGAATGTCGGATAAAACAAAAAAGAACAATCCAAACCCGGGAACCCCGTTCTGGAAAAGCAAACGGTTTATTATCATTACCATGGTATGCATCGCAGGCATAGTTTATGGCGGGATGAAATATTTTTCGCACAACCCTTATGCAGGTATTCCCAAACGCGCCATTGATGAATACAAATTGGGCGTTGCTGCGCTAGAAAAAAACGATCCTGAACAGGCATTAAGTGCATTGCTTAAAGCGGCTGAATTGGATCAGACTTTTGCCGACGCTCAGGCACGCATCGGTGAAGCCTATTTTATGGCTGCAATGAAACACAAATCGGCAAAAAACACTGAAATGAAAAATGCCATGTTGGAGCAGTCTATGGTTTTTGTCAACAAAGCGCTTGCCATTGATTTGAACAACGGGTTTGCCCACCAGACGTTAGGGTATCACGCCTACGAAAAAAACAATCTTGACGAAGCACTACGTGAGCTCGAAAGGGCTGAAACCGCAGGGGTTCATTCGTTTGATCTTCACACGATGTTAGGATATCTTTACAATGAAAAAGAAGAAACCGCCAAATGCATTGAACAATACCAAAAGGCTCTTGAGTTTCGTCCGGCCGATATTAAGACCCTACATAATCTTGGTGAATTGTTTTTTGAAGTTGAGAATTTTAAAAAGGCTAGTCTATATTTCGGTGACCTCATGAAACAAGATCCTAATGATAATGGCGTAAAAGCCAACTACGCCGCTAGTCTGTGGAAAGACGGAGATCAAAGAAAGGCTAAAGAACTTTTTGAACAAATTTTAAGTTCACCGCGAACCAGTAAGTTCAAAGTGTTTAATTCAGTCGCCTGGGTACTAATTGATAAGGATGTCGATGTAGAATGGGGCATTGATTTAGCACAAAATGCTTTTGACCTGAAGCCGAACAATATCGAATCTTTAGATGTTTTAGGCTGGGGCTATTATAAACACAAAGAATACGGAAAGGCTGTTGATTACCTTAATCGTTCAATGAATATAGCCCCATCGGATGAAGTAAGACAAAGGCTCACTATGGCAAAAGAAAAATTGGATGAATCCTTAAAGAAATGATAAAAACTCTCTTCTGTATCTTATACCTAGGACTTCTTTTTTCCTGTCGTGATACTTCCGATACGATTGGAGATGATGCCATTGCATCAAATTTAAGCGGACAACTTGTTTTTCAAAGTAATCGGACCGGCAATTTTGAAGTTTTTGTTACAAATAGCTCCGGCACAGGCATCACGAATATAACAGACAATGCATCCGACGACATTTGCCCCAGCGTTTCCCTCAACGGAAATAAAGTTGCATATTTGTCCCACCGCGAAGGAACTCCCAATATATATATTTATCAAAATAATGTTTCAACAAAAATAACCTCTGATGACTCAGAATACAGCGTCTTGCAAATCTCTCATAAAGGCGATAAAGCCGTTTTTATAAGAAACCATAATCTTTATGTTATGAATTCATCCGGGACGGGCATCACGCAACTGACAACCAATAGCGGCGATACCGTAAATTACTCACCCGCATTTTCTTACGATGACTCTAAGCTTACTTTTACCCGAAATATCAACGGCGGTAATTCAGATATTTTTTTGATGACCGGTTTAGGCGGAGCGGTCCAAAATCTTACGGATGGAATTGGCGACAACTTGTATCCAGCCTTCTCGCCGGATGGCGCGCAAATCGTTTTTAGCAGAAATAACCATATTTCCATTCTTACGATTTCCACGAAGACCATAGCCGACTTGATGCCAACCGACTCACTTCGTTTTAACGGATACCCTGTATTTTCTCCTGACGGCAATACCATTGCCTTCGTTACAAATCGAACAGGCAATATGGAGATCTTCACAATGAAAAAAAATGGACAGGACTTAAAAAATATTACAGAAAATGATGCAATTGATACGTATCCGTATTGGAGTGAATAATCACGAAGATTTTTTGGCGGTTTGTTCCAGTTCCCTCATACGTTTTCGCACTTGATTTACGTAAATGCTATTTGGATAACGGGAAAGCAATTCTCTGTACGCTTTAATAGCTTCAGCAGGAGTCTCTAATTTTTCTTCAAAGGTCTCACCGATTTTTTTTAACGCCAGATCCGCTAATGTACTGTTTTTCAAATTATCCACAATATTTCTATATACCGAGATCGCCTCAGCGTATCTCCCGCTCATAGAATAAATACCTGCGGTTTTCAATAGCGCATCGTCTACGATGGCGGCGTTTGGAGACACATGTATGATTTCACTCAGCAAAGCAAGGGCTTCCGAGTATTTCTTCTGAACAAAATACAGATCCGCTTTCGCATACATTGTTAATAAATGGATTTCTTTTAGATTTTCCTGAATGAGAAGCATGTAGGATAGCGCATCATTAACATATAACCCGTTTTGACTCCGGCTGAGGGACTTCATCCGGCTAAAACAAGAATCGAATTGTTCCATGAAAAAGTATATTTCCGCTTCAAGAAACAGCGCTCTGTCACAAGTGGCAGCATCCCTGGTTTCTGCGTTAATCATCGTATACTGAGTCAAGGATTTGTCCAAGCGCCCTTCTGTAAGATAACATTCGCCTAAACGAAACATCGATTCAATTCGAAATGGATTCTTTGAATCGACGGCTTTTGAGAAATTCACAAACGCTTCCTGTACATCGAAGAACTTTCGTAACTTAATTTCGCCGATATGAAAATACGCTTCTGCGCTCCACTCCGAATTTGGATACTTAGCAATCAGCGTTTGATAGGCTTGAATGGCTCTATCGGTTGAAATATTTTCTTTTATTTTCTGCTTGAATGAAGCGGTGTCCGACTGGGCCGAAATAAGGATATCCGTTGAACCCATACTTTCAAAACACTTGGCAATACCCATTTCCGCCTGCGGCGCATTGGGATACAATGTCAAAAAATAGGCATATGCTTCTTGAGAGATGCCAAACTGTCTATTGTCAAACATCATGTTTGCAAATCTTAATATCTCGGCGCCATTTTTTCCGCGTTTTGTATCCAGTAATTTACTTTGTTCAAACGCAGACTCATAATTTTGATTTTTTATTAAAACGTCTATTAGAAATTTATTCAGCGCATAATCTTCTTTATTGGATTCAAGATTCTCCCGGACTGCTTTTATGATCGACTGATTATCTTTTGAATTATTTGGAAATTGAAGTATCTGAGTTTTAACATAGTCCTGACTGCCGGGATTCAGGTTATAGTATCTAAGAAATTCTTTGGCCGCTAAATAATAATCGTTTTTATACACGAGAAGGCTTGCCAACTCCAAAATAAATAATTTGTCGTTTGCCAGGTTCTTTCGCGCTGTGCGGTAAGTTTGTTCTACCTCATCAAACCGGCGATTACCCATGAGAACCGTGATGACAAGGCGATACGTACTCTCAGAACCGGGATCAAGTGCAACGATCTTTTGAACTATGCTTTGCGCGATGGGAATATTTTTTGATTTATACAGGGCGTCGGCCAGTTCACATAACAAGGCAATGTTTACAGAATCCTTCTGAAGTTGATTTGTGATAACCTGCAATAAGCTGTCGTGTTTGCTCAGAACTCGGTAAACATTCTTCAGTCGGTCTAAAACGACAATATTTGTCGGGTCTTTCTTGTATAATTCTTCATAGATCGGAACAGCCTTTTCATAAAGCCCGTCCTCTTCATAATTTTTTGCAAGATTGAGAAGATTTAAACTGGTCTGAGAGTAAACGGCAGGTGGAATAGCAAAAAACAGGAAAATAAATAGATATATTCCTTGGTGAAATTTATTTGGAGATAAAAATGTCATCAATGGTGCGCTGAAGTAAACTTATTCGATGGCTTGAACTTTCAGATTGCCCAGCCCTGTTTCAATGAATAGATTAAGTGCAGGGGCGGAATCATCGTAATTGGTTGAATAATATGTTCCGCCGAATTTTTTGACAAAATACTCTTCGCTGATTTTTATCGATGCTAAAAAAGAATCTTCCGTTCGAATTTTTACGTTCAAGTTTTTTGGAACGCGGATGGTCAATCGACCAAGTCCCAAGGATATATTGCAGGTGGAATTTTGGCTCAAATTACCTGAAAAATCTAAAGTATACGATCCGACGCCGCCTTCAAACTCCATTTTCTCAAAATTGGCATTGGCAAGTCCAATCATGTTCAGTTTTGATACCCCTGCCTCTATCTTAAGTTTATTAATTCGATCTTTATTCTTTGAATTAAATAATATGTCTGCTGAACTGGCCCCCATGGACAGCGTCAAATCCTTGACTCTTAAATTGGTAAAATCAAATTTTCCCTCGCACGCCCCCATTTCCAATTTGAAGGACACCGGGATTTTGTCCGTAAACTCCATCTCCAACTTTTGATTGCCGAAATCAAAAACGCCAACGGACTCATTTTCATTCATGTCGATAACAAGATATCCGGTTGTTCCGTCCTTATCGTACCGAACGTTAGGCGTTATCTCATTATTAGTTTCCTTTACGGCAATACGGCATAGTTTATCATTAGAAATTTTTCCGAGCGAAATTTTTCCTGCGGCGTATTCCAGCTTCACTTTTAACTCTTTTTCATCTTCTCTATTTATTTCCTGTACACGCGACTGCGCGGAGAGCGAGAAGAATCCGATAAAGTAAAGGCCAATAACAAACACTATTTTATTTTCAATTTTCAACTTCATCACGATCCTTTGTCAATTTTTCCTTTTAGAAATTTATTCAGCATTTCACGCGCCCTGAAAATTCTTGCCTTTACCGTACCAATCGGAATCTTTAACATAACTGCAATCTCTTCATATGAAAGTTCCTCCGAGTGGCGAAGAAAAATCACCGTTTTGTATTTCTCCGGCAATTCGTCAATGGCCACTTTAATAATCGAATTCCTTTCTTTACGCATCATTTCCTTTTCTGGATAATACGTCAGATCCGGAATTTCCATAGTATACGATGAATCCTTATATGTAATCGGTGCATCTATCGAAAAGGTCTGCAATTTTTTCTTTCTTAAATGGTCGATACAGTTATTAGTTGCAATCTTATATAGCCAAGTGCTAAAGGCATATTCATAATTGAAGTTCCTAATCGATGCGAAAGCTTTCATAAACGCTTCCTGCACCAGATCTTCCGCCTCAGCCGTAGAGCGGACCATGCGGTACATCAAACTGAAAATTTGCGACTGGTAACGGCTCATGAGATCTTTATACGCTTTTTGATCGCCATTTATCGCCCTGGATATGGTCGCAAAATCTTCCTTTTTTTGCTTCTCTCTTTTTTCGAGTAGCGCTCTTTCTGGACTGTCTACAAGTATTACGGCAATCGGAGGATTCTCAACCGCTTTTACCACACGTTTTTTCAAAGAACGTTTGCCGGTTTTCTTTTTCTTATTTCCCGGCTTCCTGGCACGTTTTGTCATATTTGACATTCTATGTTACGTGATGGTTTATGGTTTTGTTTCACATCAAGCACAATATTGCTAGTCCATTTCACGGAAGCCTTCCTTGTCCATGACCGCTAAAATCAACGGTTTTTTATCAGGTGCATTGAATCCAATCTCATATGCTTGCTCAATTTTATGACATGCAGGTTCAATTTGTTCGTCAAGGCTGACATACACTGTTGCCAGAACTTCTCCCTTTTTAACCCTGTCACCCACTTTCTTATGAATCATTATACCGGAAGAATAATCTATGGTGTCTTCTTTCTTCTGGCGCCCCGCTCCAATAAGAACTCCCGCCATCCCAATCTCGAGGCAGTTAATCGACAGAACAAAACCATCACTTTTTGCTGTTATGGGAATGGCGTGTTTTGCTTTGGGATACCCATCAAGATCAGTAAGTATATTTGTATCTCCTCCATGGCGCTGAACTATTTGTAAAAATTTTTCGTAAGCGCGCCCATTCTTTAAATTCGTTTTAGACTTAATGTATGCTTCTTCGAATGTCAACTCCGGCTTTGCCAAGATCAACATATATGCTGAAAATGTAGCGGTCAATTCAACAAGGTCGTCAGGCCCATTGCCCCGCAGCGTTTCAATCGATTCTCGCATTTCAATCCAATTGCCAACGGCTCTGCCAAGAGGTTCGTCCATATTTGTTAATAATGCGATTACCGACTTACCGGAGTTTTCCCCTATCGATATAAGATTTTTTGCAAGCTCGGCAGCACGTTCAAAAGATTTCATAAAAGCGCCGCTGCCCACTTTTACATCCAGTACCAATGCGTCAATTCCTTCAGCCAATTTTTTACTCATAATGCTGGCAGAAATTAATGGTATCGATTC
>JAEUSJ010000450.1:0-477 GCA_016788215.1 bacterium
TTATCTCGCGTTAAGGAAAGATCCACGAACCGAAAAGATATCTGCCATTGTCATGGTTCTTGGGTGGCTTGGACTTATTTACGGCATGCTTTCGGCATTTTACGAGGTCGGAAACCCAGAATTAGAGTTAGCCGAAAAGCAGTTCTACTTGTTTAGCTACACCTTTGGTTGTTCGCTGTCGCTGTTTTATGCTGTGTCTGGCAGCCTAACCATAAAAATCATAACCTTCCTGAAGAACCTGTAATATAGGATCAATTCTGAGCTACGTCACATTTTTCGATACCCGCAGTGGAAAAACCTGTCATTGATCGCTTCATTTAAGAAGTTATTCACCAATTCATGAAAAACCCTGATCAGCGAAAGCCGGTCAGGGTTTTTTTTGACCATCTGTGCATTCTATTCAACTCAAAAACCAACGTACGTCTTAAAGATCAACCCGCTTCTGAAAAATTTGTATATGGGTTCGTAGACAAATTT
>JAEUSJ010000450.1:522-902 GCA_016788215.1 bacterium
GCTGGTGTTTAGGCTGAGGCCCTCCTCGAACATGAATATACTGGCGATTTCATACCCGGCGGCAACAAACACTTTGGCCTTGCCGATACTGAATCCGTATCGTGGACCCAGCCCCAGGTTGTACTCCAGATTCATATGATAGGAATCTCTGCCGTTTGACTTTGCGCCCGGATTCATTGCCTCTGCAAGAGCATCAGCTTTCTTGCTTGTCGTCCCGACGGCCAATCCGAATCTGTAGCCCATTGAGGCAAATACGCCGAACCCGCTGCTGCTAAATTCCATCGGAACGCTCTTAACATTTGCAACTAGAGAGAATGTCTTCATTTTGAAATCAGGATCGTACACCGAAGTGCCGTGGTTCTTAATTCCTTTGAGAATTT
>JAEUSJ010000451.1 GCA_016788215.1 bacterium
GATGTAATCATCAGCCAAAATGTAGTAGATTGCTCCGATGATCAATAACGATATTCTGAAGCCACTGTCAAGCATAGTATCGGCTACAAATGCATCTTTGTTTCCAAAAGACGTGTAATCAAACGTTCTCAAAACCAATGACAGTAATTTCATTCCACCAGAAATCATGAGTAGAACACACCATCCACGAATCCAATTTGCAACATTTCTGTGTTTAACGTAAATCATGTAGAGAACACTTGTTTGAACAATAATTGGGATAATGCTAAAAAAAGATAAAGCAAAAATAAGGAAAAAAATGTTAACAACGAGTAAAACGGAAAGAATTGTAACAATTGATTGTATGTAAAATTTACCCGAATATTTAACTTCATTTCTCTTAATCATGAAAATATTACCTCCAGTAATGTTGTCTCAGTGATATCGCATAACGCTCGGCGGCTACACGCAGTAGCTCGCACGCGAGGAAAAATATAGTTAATTAAGAACATACTCAAACCGTGAGCGAGCTACTGGCGAAGCGAGCGCTACAATGCGTAGCCGTGGGGACTCCAATAAGCGCTCGCGTAGCGGACGTGTAAGCCGCATGTTATCCGACGGTCTGCGCTAGAAAATACTCATCCAGTAGTACTAGATTCGTCGCCAAAGTCCACATCGATGAGACTGGAATCGCTCGACTCCAGTGTGATTTCACAACTTTTCCATTCAGATCTACCGACATTGAGTAATAGTTTGACATCGTCCATAGCTTCTTCAATAGTATCATGCTGCAATGTCTCTTCAATGGTTTTGTCTTCATTTACGAAGTAAATAACAAATTTTGGAAAGGCCAAATCACGTGGGAATTCAGTTATGAAAATTTGTTTTACCTCAATGGACTTTGGCGACGAGCCAT
>JAEUSJ010000452.1 GCA_016788215.1 bacterium
ATAAAAGCTTCTTACAGAATGACATTTACATATTTGATTCATTACAGTTGTTGAACTGAGGCCGGGTCAACTGAATTGTCAATATTATTTCAAAACGATGCGTGCCCGATTGTCATTCTGAAAGAATCCTTTTTCGTTCATAGAGTAAACTAGAGTGTCTTCAATCCTTCAAAAAAATTCTTGCAGAATGAGAGTTGGATGGTTGGTTCATACGCACATCGGCGAACAGCGTTATGAAGCAAGAGTCCAAACTTATCGATCAAGCCGGATGAACCCGGTAAAAGCATAATAAAAAAGCCCTGCATTCACGATGCAGGGCTTTACACCTATACAAAATTTATTTTACGCGCCGCTACTTATCGGCGCTATTTCTTCATCGACATGACCCGAAGTTTTTCACCTGCGTTCATTTTTTCCAGAATATTTTTGCCGCCCCTGTCCACTTCACACGTAGAAAAAACGCCGTCCGCTTCGACCTTTTTGACGACAAGAATTCCCACATCGGTCGTTTTGAAAAACGTTTTGCCTTCTTCCGTCGGATGCGGAATTTCTTTGACGGAATAAACTCTGAATCTATCATCCTTCCGTACGCCGATATCCCTGCCGCAGGTGATGCTGACTATTACAGCCCCTTTTTTATCTTTTTTCAGAATTTCATAGACCGTTCCTTCTACGGGAAAAGCCGTGCGGAGCCATTTTTTTAATTCATCCGCGCATTGATCCAGCCCCACTTGAACGGCTCGTTCCGGAGTCGATTCATATCGCTCCAGGAACTCGTTGGTGGCTCCTTTAAAATGATTGGACTGCATGACCTGGCCGGTTGACACGTCGAGGATCGTAACCTGCATATCGACGGAACCGTAATAACCTACTTTTTCGGCTGTTCCG
>JAEUSJ010000453.1 GCA_016788215.1 bacterium
AAATTAATATTCATTTAATTAGAAAGAGCTACGATTGGCAGAGGAAATGTACAGTGTCAGGTTGGAAATGTCAATGACTTTGGTCAGGTTTTTTTGGGTCACTCCTCCAATAATTGAACAAGATTCATGAGCGTTTCCTTTGACATCTGCAAGGCTCCGACCCGGTATTCCGTCGGATACACGTAGAGACATTTTCTTTGCTTGGAAATGAAAAGATCGTAACGGCCGAAAGACGCGACACGTATCGCGTCCGCCGGCGGCCTCCCCCGAATTTCCAGGTCTTCTGGCTTAGATAGATCCATATTCGCCTCCTTTGCGATAAACCGTGTCCGGATTCACCGCGTATCAATGTAAGCAACAGTCGGCGCTGAATCAACCCGAGAGAATTCAAACCTATAAGGTTTTTTAAATTCAATTGCACTATGTAAGCAGTTCCATCAATCAGCCATCGAGGATGGAAACTGAATCTGTCCTGAGAAACCTTATAGGTTTAATTCGCAGACCGCGTTCCTTTCCGCGCAGGTTTGGGTGCTTAATGCCGAAGTTTGGCATTGAGTGCGCAGATGCGGGTGCTTAATGCGCAATGTTGGTTCCTTCATTCCGCGGGTCGGGTGCTTCGTGCGCAAGGTCAGTTCCTTCGTTCCGAAGTGCGGTTCCTTCGTGCGCAGAGTTGGTTGCTTAATGCCGAAGTTTGGCATTGAGTGCGCGGATTTGAGAAATCCCACCGCGCTTCGCGCACCCCCCTTTTCAAGGGGAAAAAATACAACAACCCCCTAACCCTCCCTCGACAATGCTCGGGACAGGCTCTTTGATAAGGGGGAATAATACAAATGTCCCAATCCGTTTGTGGGAGCGGATTTGCGCAGTGTGAAAAAATATTTCACAGTG
>JAEUSJ010000454.1 GCA_016788215.1 bacterium
TAAAGAGGTACAATTCTACTGAAAAAAGTTAATTACAAATTGGTACCTATTGGTTTTTTTTAAACAGGTGGTCAAGTTAATGATTTTTTAATAGGAAACAATTCTTTAGGTCAGAAAATAACCTGAGTTTGATCAGTGAATTACAGCTCTTTATGAGGGAAAAACAGCCTAACACCTATTCGTATCGGAGAGCCTCAATGGGATTGAGTTTCCCGGCTTTGAGTGCAGGATAGAGACCTGCCAGGAGTCCGACAAGGCTGCAAATGGCAATACCCAGCCCTACCCATTGCCAAGGGACCACAAATCCGGTGTTGAAAACCGTTGCGGCAAGGTTGCCCAATAAAATACCTAATATGATACCAAACAAGGCTCCAAGGAGACTGATCAAAATAGCTTCGAGCAGGAATTGAAGACGGACGGAACTGCTTTTACCACCAATGGCCTTTACCAACCCAACTTCCTTGGTTCTTTCCGTCACGGATACAAGCATAATATTCATCAGACCGATAGCGGCCCCGATAAGCGTGATCAATCCGATAACCGTGGCTGAAATGGTCAGAAAGCCAAGACTATTGATGGCTTTCTCCGCCACACTATCATTTCGGTCGATCACAAAATTATTTCCTTCTGTTGTGGTGAGTTTGCGTACAGCCCGAAATACCCCTTCCGATTCGCCCATGGCTTCTTCGACCTGATTCACCTGATCGGTCATGATGGCAAGTGTATAGGAGAAACCGGAATTGAATTGTTTTTTGGAATTGATATAGCCGGTAATGAAAATATTGTCACGGCTAAACCCAAATGAAGAGCCCCGACTGGCCAATACACCCAACACGCGATAGGGAATATTATTCATTCGCACAATGGCATTGACAGCCTTC
>JAEUSJ010000455.1 GCA_016788215.1 bacterium
AAGATTGTATGCGGGTGCTTCGGCTATTCAATGAAAAAGAAGGACAAAATTATTTGAAGTCGTCTGGAATAACCGATGCGGATTTAGAAAACCTGAAACTAATGGGAATTTCCAGCATTTCGAATATGCTTTCAGCCATAAAGACGGCGAAATATTTCGAATTCGATTCAAACGATGTGATCCTGACCATTTTCACTGACGGCGCGGATATGTATCATTCCCGCGTTGATGAATTGCGGCATGAACGGGGAAACTATACGCCTATCGAAGCAGCGAAAGACCACGCCGCTCCTTTGATGCATCAGGGTATCGATTACTATAAAGAACTTTCCTATTACGATAAAAAAGCCATTCATAATCTCAAGTATTTCACTTGGGTTGAACAGCAAGGCAAATCGTCGGAAGAATTACGCGAACAATGGGAACCGGAATATTGGCGTGAGTTGTTTGAAGATGAAGTTGCTCAGTTCGATAAATTGATTACCGAGTTTAATGCGATGATGTAATCGCCACAGATTCACGATGAATCATTTTTATAATTTGTGAACCTGTGGCAATTTAATTTTAATTCAGGTGCGATGACTACAAAACAAGAAGGACTTAATGCATGTTAAAGAAAATCTATGAAGAAGCGAAAAAGAATGAACGCGCAGTTGCGGGGTTTCTCCGGGATCTGATCGCGATCAAATCGATGAGTTCACAAGAAGCCGATGTAATCGCCCGTATTAAGACGGAAATGGAAAAATGCCGCTACGATGAAATAACGATCGATCCGATGGGAAATATCATCGGACGTATCGGACACGGGAAACATATTATTGCGTTGGACGCGCATGTGGATACCGTGGATGTGGGTAATCCGGAAAACTGGAAAGTGGA
>JAEUSJ010000456.1 GCA_016788215.1 bacterium
CACGCCGAAATAAAAAACAATGATAATCTGAATTTGATTCACGGGATGTATGTGAGCGCTTTGATCAATGTCGGGGAAGGCAAGGTGAGCGCCGTACCACAAGATGCTATCGTCAGAACAGACGGCAGGGAGTATATTTTTGTTCAAACGGCGAGGGTAAAAGAAGTAAGTAAGAAAGAAGACAATCCTGAAGAAGACGAAGAAGAATTTTCATTTGAAATGATCGAAGTTAAGACGGGGATAGCGGATTTAGGGTTTGTCGAAGTGACGCCTTTGAATCAACTTCCTAAAGACGCTAAGATAGCGGTAAAAAACACATTCTTTCTCTTATCAAAGATGAAAGAAGGAGAGGGCGGGGAGGAGTAATAATAATTGTGATTTGCACCTCCTTAAAGCATAACATTTTTCTCCCTCGTGCGTCTGTAACGTAAAGTCAGAGAATGAAAGCTAACGACAACGACTTGGATGAAGTCGAACTTTATCACCTTGTGGAACAAGCCAGAACCAAGGATACAAAATCAGTGGCAAAACTCTGCGAAACGTTTTACCCCAAGGTATATCGCTATTTTTATTACCGAGTGAATCGGATTGAAGATGCTGAAGACCTGACGAATGAGACATGTCTGAAAGCCCTGGGAGCGCTTCAGCAACAAAATGGTTCATTCCATGCTTGGATATTCCGAATCGCCTCGAACTTGGTGACCGATTTTGATCGTCGCCGATCAGTGCGGCAAAGTGCTGAATCGGTGGGCGACTCAGTTGAGACGATCCCTGATGACGGCCGTACGACAGATTCCGGCTTGGAGCAGGGAGAACTGAAAGAAGCTCTCCTTCACTTAACGGAAGAGCAACAACAGGTCATCGTTCTCAA
>JAEUSJ010000457.1 GCA_016788215.1 bacterium
TATTTTTGAGCGAGTTGAACTTTATGCGCTATCTTCAGGAGTAAAATATAAATCGGTAAAGATCAGTTGTGCAAAGAGGCGTTGGGGGTCGTGTGGCCCGTCGGGAAGCTTAAATTTCAACTGGCGACTTATCATGGCGCCTATGTTCGTACTCGACTATGTGGTTGTACATGAACTGGCTCATCTAAAAATTCGTAATCATTCAAAACATTTCTGGAATAGTGTGACGGAAATGATGCCGGACTACAAAAATGCAGAACAATGGCTAAAGAATAATCATTGGGAACTTGATATGTGATAATTTAGCCGCTATCACTATCACTTGTAATGTTCGCGCTGATAACTTAAATTTGATCCACAGTTTTAATTGGTATCTACTCATCAAAAATAAACATGATAATTTCTCTTATTGATCGAAGTAATTATTTGAGAGGGCTGCTTATTCTAATCCGCAAGGATCGAAAAATCTCCGACCCGGAAAAAGATATGATGATGCGTATTGGCAAGGCTCTTGATTTTAATGAAGAGTTTTGTGAAAAGGCAATCCATGAAATTCTTGACAACGAATACATTGCAGATGAACCTCCCGTATTTGAATCGCATACCCTGTCCATGATGTTTATCCGTGACGGTTTGAGGCTGGGGCTTTGCGATCACGACGCTCTGCATTCCAATGAAGAAGAGTGGTTAAGACGTATAGCTAAAATGAATGGCCTTGATTCAACATGGTTTGACGAACAAGTGCGCAACGCCGATCACGATCAGAATTCCGAGGTCGATTTGGAAGCTTACCACTTAGCTGTGGAATGAAACGCAAATGTGCTTATCGGGTTGGCTCACAGATGGAAAAGAACCCTTCAGTCT
>JAEUSJ010000458.1 GCA_016788215.1 bacterium
ATCGCGCGCCGTATATCGTCCGGATAGCCTTTTTCTTTAAGAATAGCATTTCCTTTGTACGGATGGCCGTCGGGATCGACAGGGTCGGGGAACATTTCGTAGTCAAAATCGTGGAGCAATGCCGTTACGCTCCATTTTTCTTCATCCTCACCGAATTTTTTGGCATAAGCACGAACAGCCGTTTCTACCGCCAGGGCGTGTTTGCGTAAGCTTTCGCCTTTAGTGTATTCACACAGTAATTGCCATGCATCTTCACGCGTCATACCGGTCCTTTCTTTTAAAAGCCGAATTCAAAAAAAATCTTATTGATTGCCATCGAATTATATTGGAAGTTTGGAATATGCTGGCCGATATAATACTCATGATTCATTTTCTATACGTAAGTTTCGTCATTGGCGGTTTACTGGCAATTTGGATCGGCGCCTATTTCCAATGGGAATGGATAAGGAATTTTTGGTTCCGGGTGATTCACCTGGTTGCCATTGGTTTTGTAGCGCTCGAATCGATTTTCGGTGTCGTTTGTCCGCTCACCGAATGGGAAAATAAATTCCGCCAATCAAGCGGAGGGTACCAAACCAGCTTCATGCAGCATTGGATCCACAAAATATTATTCTATCATGCCGCAGAAGAAGTGTTTACGGTTATATATGTACTCTTTACGCTGCTGGTAGCAGCATCGCTTGTTTTTGTCAGGCCCCGAACACCGTAACTATCGTGCACTTATTATATTGAATCCTGCCGCTTTCTTTAACCGGTTCATCACAGCCAATCCTAAACCAATTTCAGAAAGCGATTCGATAAGTATAAGTTCCATTTTCTTATCGTCCATGTGGCGCAGCACACGAAATAAATTTTTTGAAATCT
>JAEUSJ010000459.1 GCA_016788215.1 bacterium
GGACTGCCGGTGAGCACCGACATGCCCGACGAGATCCTGGAGCTCATGACGCTCTATCCGCAGCCCGTGCGGCGTCAGGGCGGCGGCGTAGAATACCTTCCAGAGCCGCGGCAGAGGGAAGCACGCAGACAATAGCTCCTGTCGCTGCAGATCAGAAGAAGAACGCCGCGTCAATCACGGCGGTAAAGGTCGTTTGGAGGAAGTGTAATGCCCACCATCGTCTGCCCGCAGTGCAACACAACCAACCGGGTTCCCGAAGATCGCCTGACTGACGACCCCAAGTGCGGCCGTTGTGGGGCACGGCTCTTCCAGGGGAAGCCAGTCATCCTTACCGCGTCTAATTTCGACCGTCACGCCAGCGCCGAGCTGCCCTTGCTCGTCGATTTCTGGGCAGAATGGTGCGGGCCATGCAAGATGATGGCGCCCCAGTTCGAAGCCGCCGCACGTTCACTGGAGCCTCATGTCCGCCTCGGCAAGCTCGATACGGAGGCGGAACAACAGATTGCGGGCCGGTACGGGATCCGCAGCATCATCCTGTTCACGGCAGGCCGGGAAGTTGGCAGAATCAGCGGCGCCATGACGGCTTCGCAAATAACGGCCTGGGTGCGCTCGCAGTCACGAGACTGATTGTCGACCTTGGCCATCGCTCGCAGCGAAGTGGAAAGTAATCGATTTGCACGGCACGACCGGCTTTCTCGAAAGTGGCGCTCTCCTTGTTGTCGCAGCATTTGTGCTCGTGACGATCTGCGCGCGGATCGGAATTCCAAGCATTGTGGGCTACATTCTCACGGGGCTACTGCTCGGACCGTCGGGTCTCGGACTGGTTTCAGAGAGCGCCGCCCTGACCACCATCG
>JAEUSJ010000045.1:0-1981 GCA_016788215.1 bacterium
CAAACTCGGATATTCTTTCAACATGTCGATCATAGCGCCGCCGCCATGTTTGCTGCGAAAAGTAGTATCCGCGGTAGCTATATACGTCTCGTATTCGCGGGGAAAATTTGCACCCCAAACTTCATTTCGAGGTTCCCAGTCAGCAATTGGTTTTGCCACCTGAAACATGATTTTTTCCTCGCTGCGCCTTTCCATGATGGAATTGGCGAAAAGGCCGATCAAAAAAACAACCACTACGGTCAGAAGAAATAAGACCCATCCGAGCCATGGTTTTTCCTGAACGATCTGAATCATATTTTTCATGTGTATCTCCTTAAGCGTACTAACGCTTCATGACTTTTTACATGTTCATTTATTTTTGTTCGTAAGAAATTGATCCATCCATTTCGGAACTACAGGGCTCAGGCGAGGTACCCGCGCATACGGAACGGAAGCAAGGCTGTTGACCCGACCGTGCGGCGTCTCCCGATGGCACTGCCAGCATAGCTGGCCTTGTCCATGCTGATTATTATCACCCGTCACTTTTTTTGCAGAAACGTTATCAACGAGCGAACTATGGCATCGAATACAGTTTTCCTGAACTACGGTGACACCCGCTTCCTTGATGTGTATCACCTGGGGCTCCAGCCGAAAAGTGAACATGGCCGAATGCCGAAGCCCGTCCTGCGCTTTAAACATATATTTTCTGAAGAAATTATCATGCGGAACATGGCAGTCGTTGCACACCGTAACCCGTGCGTGACTGCTGCGCTGCCATGTTGCGAACTGCGGGGCCATTACATGACAATTCATGCACGTTTCCGGTTTATCGGAAAGATACGACGGAGCGTTTGAAATATACACGGCTAGACAGCCGATACCGACAAAAACTCCCAAAAGTATATTTACAAGCCAGCGCCACTCATCCGGCGGCCTAAGAAACCCAAATATTTTTTTCATATTGATAAAACATAATGTTATCTGATACTAAAATAAATATTTTTTTGTTCAGATCTTAGTGTCCGACCTCGGCCATCTTTTTGAAGTAAGTCCTGTCTTTTCGAACCGATTCATACGAAAAAAAGGAAATACCTTTCAATCCGTAGGCTCTGCAAATGGCTACTTTTTCTTTCATTGCCTCAGAATTCTGGTTATACATAGAGATGCCCATGACAATGTTTTGCGCCATCATTTTGTCGCCAACTTTGTCTTTTGCGTTCTTGACCCGGATTTCAAAAAGACCGTTATCCGGCGCGTAGTTCATCGGAACTGCAAGATCTATATAACCGTTCTTGATCCATGCAGGCCAGTCCTGGAACATCTCGTTTGTTGCCATGTCCATGTCCGCCCACACTGCGGCGGACAGTATGATATTTGCTCGAATTGAATTTACGGTGTGACGAATCCGGCTTATAAACGTTGTGAGTTCGCCTCGTCTAAACGTAGACCACAACTTTTCAAACCACTTTTTTTGTTCTGCTTGCTGGACGCCCACACTGCCGTTGGAATCCGCCGTTAAAGGATCGATATTATAATTTAGGATGAATTTAGAGCGCATGGTTACAGAATAGTCATACTCTTTGCCCGCATACCGTATGTAATCCATATGAACGCCGTCTATCTTGTAACGATGCACTAATTCTTCCACGACCTTTAAGAAATACTCCTGAAACTCGTTATTCCCCGGCGAAAGATAATACCCTTCTTTGTTTCTTTCTTTCAGCTTTTTCAATCCTTCATCGATCATGGGCGTTCCGGATTTTGAAACGGCGCTCCACTCAGGATGTTTGAACAGCAAATGTTCTTTGGAAGCAGGATTATTATCTGCAGACCATATATACATGACGTTGATCCAAACATGGATCTTGAATCGACCATCGGACTTCAGGAGCACGAATTCGAGCGGATCAAAACTTCCGTCAAGACCTTCCGCCAGTGGAACAAACGCGCTCTTATAATACGCGTCGCCCCGGCCCCTTACTTGAACAAATAAGTCGGTAAT
>JAEUSJ010000045.1:2080-19435 GCA_016788215.1 bacterium
GCCTTCCGCCAGTGGAACAAACGCGCTCTTATAATACGCGTCGCCCCGGCCCCTTACTTGAACAAATAAGTCGGTAATACGCGCCGCTTCCGCGTCGTTTAACATTTTCTCAATATCTGTCTTTGACTTTAGGATATCTCTGACAACCCATAAAGCTTTTATGGGTTTTGAGTTTTCTTTCTGTGCAAAGATGTTTATCGGAAAATAGAACGCAAAAAATGCGGCAAGGATGCGAAGCTTCATTATAATTTATAATGTTATACTTTTTGTAATTAACCAAACATCAATAAAAAAGGCAACCATTTTCATGATTGCCTTATATTCTAGAATTTAGAATTGATTTTTATACAGTAAACGCCGTTTCTTCATACATCGCACAACGTCTTTTCTTGCCGAGGCGCACCGTAGCGAGCCGTCCGGGAGCGATGGCCTTTGCGGTACATTTGTGAGTTTCCCACTGCAGGTTAGCGCAAATCAGTTTTTTATTTTCATTGAAGCACTGTATCTTAGGTAAAAGTTCATCAATCTGGTCTTCTTGAGTTTTCGTTACCTTTTCTTTTTTTGTTTTTTTTACTTCAGTTTCTTCGGCAACTTCTTTTTTCTTACGCGGCATGTTGAGAGACCCTTACGATTAAAAATTACTTTGAAGTTTTAAGTTCTTCTTTTTTGGCTTTGATGCGTTCCGCCAATGTCATCCGACGTTTTTCTTTAGTTTCCTTATCTGAGATCGTGGCATTCTGTTTTTCGATCTGCGCATTTTCGTATCCGACGATTTCAAGAACGGCAAGTTCTGCCGCATCGCCTTTGCGTTTACCTAAACGCATAATACGCGTATATCCGCCACCGGTATAATTTGAATTCGCCGTTTTACGTGCGTCATCCATTTCCTTAAGTTTCGGTGCAATGTCTTCCATTAATTCCTGAATGACGGTTTTATTTGCAGTTTTTTTATCGGCCGTTTCATTTTTTGGCGTCAGCAGTACCCGGTAATTGCCTAAACGGCTCAATAAGACCCTCCGTGCGGCCAGATCGCCTTTCTTCGCATAGCTCAACAGGCGTTCCGCAGCCGGCTGCACCGCTTTAGCTTTAGTAATCGTCGTCGTGATACGTTTATGTCTAAAGAGCTCGTTGCAAAGATTCTTGATTAACGCTTTGCGATGGCTGGCGGTTTTGCTCAGCTTAAATCCTTTTTTACCGTGTCTCATCGTTCCTCTATTATTCTGTCAAAGGTTATAAATGTTATTCGTCGCCGTTATAATATTTGGTAATGTCCATACCGAAATGCATCCCGCGTTCTTCCAGAATCTTGTTAAGTTCCGTTAGTGATTTGCGGCCGAAATTCCGGTACTTCAACATTTCCGACTCGTCTTTGCTGACAAGATCGCCGATCGTTTTGATTCCTGCGGCACGAAGGCAGTTATGCGAACGCACCGACAACTCTAATTCGTCCACGCTCATTTTCAATAACTGACGGATGCGGATAATTTCTTGATCCTCAATCTCTCCGTTATCGCCTTCTTCTTCTACTTCAAAATTAATAAACAATTGAATGTGGTCTCTTAACAGACGCGCGCTGATCGTAAGCGCATCGTCGGGAGTAATACTTCCGTCCGTCGTGATCTCAAGGATCAGTTTTTCAAAATCCGTATGCTGACCGACGCGGGTACTCTCGATGGAATAACGTACGTTTCGAACCGGATTATAAATCGAATCAATCGGAATCGTTCCGATCGGCATATCGGGAAACTTATTTTCTTCGGCTGAAACCCAGCCTTTGCCTCGGCCGATGCGCAACTCGATGTCAAAATTAGCTTCCTTGCCTATGGTTGCGATATGATGATCCGGATTCAATATCTCAAAATCGGCGCCGTTGGAAGCTTTCTGAATAGACGCGGCTGTAAACTCGCCGGCGCCTTTAAAGTGTACGACCACCTTATCCGGCTTCTTGTTATGCAGTTTAAATCGTACGCCTTTGAGGTTTAAGATCATTTCCGAAACGTCTTCCGTAACTCCGGGAATGGTTGAAAACTCATGTAAGACGCCATCCACTTTCATGGATGCAATCGCTGCGCCCGGTAAAGACGACAAAAGAACCCGACGGATCGAGTTCCCGATTGTTACGCCGAAACCTCTCTCCAGAGGCTGTATAATGAACCGGCCATACGTCGTCGTATAACTGGATTCATCTAACTCGATGCGCTCCGGCATCTGAAGTCCTGCCCAATTTTGCACTCTGAATCTCCTTCGTTAGAGATTGATACTTTATACAGTATAAAAATTTACTTAATTATTTGGAATACAACTCAACGATCAATTGTTCTTTCACATCGACCGGAATCTGCTCGCGTTCGGGCATCATCATCAACTTACCCTTTAAGCTGGCCTTATCTACATCGATCCACGTTAATTGCGAGCCTTCTTTCACTCGTTTAAGTGAATTATGGATCAACGCCAGTTTCTTGCTTTGCTCACGAATGGAAATTTCGTCGCCCGGCTTCACCTGATAGGACGGTATGGTCACGAGCCGGCCATTCACTTCTACATGACGATGCAAGACCAACTGACGCGCTTGTGACCGCGATCCTGCAAAACTTAACCTGTACAGCATGTTGTCGAGACGGCTCTCAAGCAACTGCAGCAACACGACGCCCGTTACCCCTTTCTTGCTTTCTGCCCGCGTAAAATAGTTACGGAACTGCCGTTCAAGCACGCCGTAGATACGTCTTACTTTCTGTTTTTCACGTAACTGCACGCTATAGTTAGACGCTTTGGTGCGTTTATCGCCGTGTTCGCCGGGAGGATAATTTCGTTTTTCGATCGGGCATTTATCGGTCACGCATTTCGTGCCCTTCAAAAAAAGTTTTTCACCTTCTCTGCGGCATAACTTACATACTGCATCGGTATATCTTGCCATTTACAATCTCCTGCTTAGGCTATCTCAAAAAATAAAATTATACTCTACGTTTTTTCGGCGGACGGCATCCGTTGTGTGGAATCGGAGTCAAGTCACGAATCGCGGTTATTTCAAGGCCTGCGGCCTGCAGTGAACGAATCGCCGATTCTCTCCCTGCGCCGGGCCCGCTAACACGCACTTCTACTTTTCTCAAGCCCATATCAATCGCCGCTTTGGCAGCAGTTTCTGCAGCAACCTGAGCCGCGAACGGCGTACTTTTCTTAGAGCCGCGAAAACCCATCTTACCCGAAGTGCACCAGGTGATAACATCGCCGTTACTGTTGGTCAAGGTAACGATCGTATTGTTGAAAGTCGCCTTGATCATGGCGATGCCGGTCGACTCGACCAGTTTTTTCTTTTTGCGTGGCGCCGTTGCTGTCTGCTGCTGGGGATTTGCTTTTGCCAAATTTATTTCTCCTTACGATTCTAATTTTTTTCAGTCTAAACTACTTTTTCGCTTCAACCTTCTTGAGGCCTCCGATAGTGCGTCGTTTGCCCTTACGCGTTCTCGAATTGGTCCGTGTTCTCTGTCCGCGAACCGGCAGGCCCTTACGATGACGTAACCCGCGGTAGCACCCGATATCCATCAGACGTTTGATATTAAGTCCAAATTCACTGCGCAAAGCGCCTTCTACTTTGATTTCTGCATTGATCACGTTACGAATTTTATTTTCTTCGTCTTCGGTCAATTCTTTGATCTTTGTAAATTCGCTGACGCCGGCCTTTTTCAAAATATTTTTAGCGGTCGTTCTACCGATTCCGTAGATATAAGTTAACGCGATAAACGCCCTTTTTTCTTTGGGTAATTCTATGCCCGCTATACGTGCCAAAGTTCTCTCCTTAAAATACTATGGATGAATAATTATCCTTGACGTTGTTTGTGCTTCTTATTTTCGCATATGACGCGAACGACGCCTTTACGGCGAATAATTTTGCACTTGTCACAAATTTTTCTAACCGATGATCTTACTTTCATGGTATCCGACTCCTAACATCTTCTATTTAAAACGATACGTAATCCGACCTTTGGATAAATCATAAGGCGACAATTCAACCGTTACCTTGTCGCCGGGCAAAATTCGAATAAAGTGCATTCTCATCTTACCGGAAATATGTGCGTGAATCTCATGTCCATTTTCTAATTTAACTCTAAACGTGGCGTTGGGTAAGGTTTCTAAAATCGTCCCGTCTACTTTTATAAGCTCTTCCTTAGCCAATCAAAAACCCCTAAGTTATTGTAAAAACAATCGTAATCAAATGGTTGCTCAATATATCATAAATAACCAAAAAATCAAGTTTAATTTAAAATAAATCCGACATAGTCAGGATTTCAGCCCCGTTATCCGTCACTGCAATCGTATGCTCAAAATGAGCCGAAGGTTTCCCATCCGATGTGCACACTGTCCAGTTATCCGCTTTCGTGTAAACCTCATACGTTCCCATATTTACCATCGGTTCTATGCAAAATACCATACCTGCCTTTAATCGTGCCCCGGTTCCTTTTATTCCAAAATTGGGTACTTGAGGGTCTTCATGTAAATTACGGCCAATTCCATGCCCCACTAATTCTCTAACCACCGAGTAGCCGTTGGATTCAACATGCTTTTGAACGGCTGCCGAAATATCGTGGACCCTGTTTCCAACTTCAGCTTGTCCGATCCCTTTATAGAGGGATTCGCATGTTACTTTCAGGAGTTTTTCAGTCTCCTTCGCTACAGTACCGACCGGCAACGTGATGGCCGAGTCTCCGTAAAACCCGTTCTTGTAAACGCCGACATCCACACCGATGATCTGGCCTTCTTTCAACACTTCATCCTTTTTTGGAATACCGTGGACGACCACATCATCGACCGACAAACAAGCGCTTCCTGGAAATCCGCGATACCCTTTAAAAGCGGGTTTTGCTCCGTGCGACTTAATCAAATTTTCAATGGACAAATCTAAATCAACAATTCTTAATCCCGGCCTGACCATTTCTTTCGCTAGCCTTAAACACTCAACAACAATCCGGCAACTTTCTCTGATCTTTTCGATTTCATGTGCCGACTTTAAATGAATCATACTTCCTGCGAAGTTTAACCTCTTCGCCCGCGAATTTTTCCCGTTTTCAAAAAACCATCGTAGTGGCGCATGACCAAATGCGATTCGATCTGCTGGATGGTATCCAGCGCCACGCCAACAATGATTAACAGCGACGTACCTCCGAAGAATGAAGCAAAACTGTACGACACGTCGGTAGCATTCTTGACGAAGAAAGGCAGAATCGCGATCAAACCCAAAAATATTGCGCTGGGCAGCGTTACGCGAGTCAGAATGTTATCAATAAAATCTGAAGTCTTCTTACCCGGGCGAATACCGGGAATGAACGCACCTTGTTTTTTCAGATTATCCGCCACTTCCACAGGATTCATAGCAATCGCCGTATAGAAATAAGTAAAGAAGACAATGATGATCAAAAATATAAAATTGTAAAAAATGGAGTCTATTGAAAAATGCTGTGTGACAAAATCAGATACTGCGCCGGGGAAAAAAGTTGCTATCGTATTCGGAACAAACATGATCGACTGCGCAAAAATGATAGGCATCACGCCGGCAATATTGATTCGCATCGGAATATGTGTGGATTGTCCGCCGTATACTTTTCTTCCAATCACGCGCCGGGCATATTGAACCGGTATCTTACGAATACCCTGCGTGATAAAAATAATTGCGGCAACGATGACCAAAAGTATGGCAATTAGAACAATTTCAATCATGATGTTACGATTACCGCTCACAATTTGACGAACTTCATCCATTATGGCTGACGGGAATCTCGCCAAAATTCCAATAGTGATGATCAAAGAGATACCATTTCCAATCCCGCGTTCTGTAATCTGTTCACCAAGCCACATTATGAACATCGTGCATGTTGTCATAGTGACCATGGTTAACAAAAAAAACATGGCTCCTTGATCCGGAACCACTTTCACTTCCTGATTGCCAACAACCACGCTCAAGCTGCATAGCCACGTTGCTACGCCCAACGCCTGCACAGCCGACAGAGCAACAGTGCCGTAACGGGTCATTTGGTTTATTTTCTTCCGGCCTTCGTCACCTTCTTTTTGAAGTTTTTGAAGATAAGGAATTGTCGTCCCCAAAAGCTGGAGAATAATAGAGGCGCTGATGTAAGGCATAATTCCAAGGGCTGCAATCGTCGCCTGGCTTAATCCTCCGCCGGCAAACAAATCGTAGAAACTGAGAAGCGTGTTCTCGGCTTGTTTGAAATATTGTCCTAAAGCGAGGGAGTTTATACCCGGCGCCGGAATATGCGCTGTAATTCGTTCGATCAGCAAAATACCGAGGGTAAACATCACCCTGCGCCGTAATTCCGGTATTTTGAAGACATTCGCAAAAGTTTGAAGCATCGTTGATTACTCTCTATGGCTGAATAAAATGGCTGAGCTTATTTTTTCGATTTCTTTTTCTTCACCAGAACCGTTTTCCTAACACCGAGCACCGTAACCGTACCGCCTGCTTTTTCGATCTTTTCTTTGGCCGAGTCGCTGATCGCGTGAACTTCGACCTGCAGCGCTTTGGTGATTTCACCATTTCCTAAAACCTTTATCGGTTGATTCTTCTTCTGGATCAGGCCGGCTGAAAGTAAAGTTTCGGCATCCGCCTTCTTGCCTTCGAATGAGGCCAATGCGCTGATCTTTACGATCTGATAGGGGTTTCTGAATATGTTCGTGAATCCGTACTTCGGCAAACGTCTTTGTAAAGGCATCTGGCCGCCTTCAAACCACGCTCTGACCGGTACGCCTGAACGGGATTTTGAGCCTTTATTTCCTTTGGTCGATGTTCCGCCGTGTCCAGAGCCTTCGCCGCGGCCGATACGTTTTTCTTTTTTCCTCGAACCTTTGGCGTATTTCAGATTACTTAAATTCATTATGTTCCTCACGTGCTAATACTGATTAAGCTTTTTTTGCTTTAACTACTTTATAACCGGTTTTTTTCTCTTTGATGATTTCTTTTGGTTTTTCGCTCACTTCTTCAAGGCTGACCATATAATTCACGCTGTGAACCATTCCGCGAATTTGGGGTGTATCATTATGATAAACCGTCTGGCCGATCTTTCTTAAACCCAGCGCGCGAACCGTTGAACGGTGCGCGTATATAGCGCCGTTGACACTTTTGACCTGGGTGATTTTTAATAATTTCATTTTCTACAACCTATATTATTTAGTAAGAACTTCCATCACCGTGAGATTGCGCAGCACGCCCACTTCACGGGCATTTGTTATTTCACTTAATGCTTTAATTGTTGCTTTAACCAGGTTATGCGGGTTAGATGAACCTTTACATTTGGTCAAGATGTCCGTAATTCCGACTGACTCCAAAACCGCACGCACCGCCGCGCCGGCAATAATTCCGGTTCCTTTGGAAGCCGGCTTCAGGAATACTTTTCCTGCGCCGAACTTGGCCGTTACTTCATGAGGAAGCGTGCCGCCCTTTAACGGAACAAAGATCATACTTTTCTTGGCGTCTTCTTTACCTTTGGCGATCGCGTCGGGTACTTCGTTGGCCTTACCCAAACCTATACCTACACGCCCTTTGCCGTCGCCGACGACCACGATCGCATTAAAGCTGAATCGTCGTCCGCCTTTGACCACTTTGGCTACGCGGTTAATGTGCACTACGCGCTCTTCTTTTAAATCCGTTTCCCCCGGGGTTTCCGGATTTTGTTTTTTTACAAATCCTCTTTTCTTCATCTATGCCTCGTTAGTTTTCAGAATAAACTCTTTAGAATTTTAATCCGCCTTCGCGCGCGCCTTCTGCAACCGCTTTGACGCGGCCATGATACTGATATCCGTTACGATCAAATACAACCGTCTCGATTCCTTTGGCTTTAGCCGCTTTAGCTAATTCAAGGCCGATCAACTTACTGACGGAGATCTTACCCGCTTTATCTTTTGGACCATTCTTGACGTCTTCCGACAAGCTCGACACGCTGACCATAGTGGCGCCGGCCTGATCGTCGATCAGCTGGGCATACATGTGTTTTAAACTGCGAAAAACCGATAGGCGCGGTTTCGCGGAACTACCGAGAATTTTTTTCCGGACGCGCCGTTTGATTCTTAATCTTTTTGCCGCTTTTTCAATGTTCTTATTTGCCATACTTTTTTCTGCTTATTTAAAAAGGTTAATCAATTACTTCTTAGCTGCCGCTTTGCCTGCCTTACGACGAACTATTTCTTCGCCGTACTTAATACCTTTGCCTTTATAGGGTTCGGGTTCTCTGAAAGAGCGTATTTTAGTTGTGACCTGTCCGACCAACTGGCGGTCAATTCCTTTCACCAAAACGCTGGTGGGTGTTGCGACGGCAACTTCAATACCTGTTGGCGGTGCGAATAAAATAGGATGAGAAAAACCTAAATTGAATTGAATCATCTTGCCCTTCACTTCTGCTTTGTATCCTACGCCGATGATATCGAGTTTTCTTTCAAAACCTTGCGAGACTCCGGTCACCATGTTGGCGATAACTGCGCGTACGGAGCCGTGCAGGGATCGGTGAAAGTTCGAATTACTCTTTCGGGTAATCAAAACCTCTTTTCCTTCAATCTTGATCTCAGTCTCAGGATGAAATTGCTGTTTCAATTCGCCTTTCGGGCCTTTGACAGTTACTTCTGTACCCCGGACGGAAACCGTAACCTTATCCGGTATTGTAATGGGCTTTCTTCCAATTCGTGACACGTTATACTCCTAAACTTTTTACTAAGAAACGTAGCAGAGCACTTCTCCGCCGACATTTTCTACTTTAGCCTTTTTATTCGTCATAACACCTTTGGACGTAGAAAGAATCGCTATCCCGAGATTCGATTTGACGCGAGGCAGACTTTTGACATCCGCATATTTTCTCAAACCCGGCGTGCTGACCTTGGAAATATGTTTGATCACGCTTTTTTGTTTTTCGTCGTATTTGAGGTAAATTCGAATGAGGCCCTGTACGCCGTCGTCAAAATTCGTATAATCCCTGATATATCCTTGCTCCAAAAGTATCTGCGTGATATCGCGTTTTAAGTTGGACGCCTTGATGTCCACGCTTTTCTTTTTTGCCTGTATGGCATTTCGAATCTTTGTTAAATAATCTGCAATAGGATCCGTCATTGACATTGAAAAAACTCCTTGCTTTATGAAAACGTCAAAACTTAAGTATGCCTTCGTATTACCAGGACGCTTTGGTCACGCCCGGGATCTCTCCACTGAGAGCTAATTGTCTGAAACAAATTCGGCACATCGCGAATTTTCTCATATACGCACGTCGGCGCCCGCAACGCTTGCATCGCGTCACGGCTCGCGTAGAAAATTTCGGCTTTTTCTTCGTTTTAGCTACCCATGCTTTTGTTGCCAAAGTCTAACTCCTTTAAGATCTGTCTGTTTATCTGAATAACTATTTTTTTCTGAACGGCATACCAAACTCTTTGAGCAGCTCGTATGCTTCCTCATCGGTTTTCGCCGTGGTTACAATCGTAATATCCATGCCGCGTACGCGGTCCATTTTATCCACGTCAATTTCCGGAAAAATAATTTGTTCTTTTACGCCCAGCGTATAATTACCGCGCCCGTCAAACGATTTATCCGGTACGCCTTTGAAATCACGGATACGCGGGATCGCCACATTTAATAGCCGATCCAGGAATTCATACATTGTCGAGCGACGCAGCGTGACAAAACACGCGATCGGCATACCTTGGCGTAATTTAAAATTGGAAATGGCTTTCTTTGCCTTACGAATGGACGGTCGCTGGCCGGTAATCGTAATCATGTCGTGCACGGCGGCATCGAGCAATTTCGAATCTTGCGTCGCAGCGCCGACCCCCATATTAATGACTACTTTTTCGATCTTGGGAGTCTGCATCACATTTTTGTAACTGAATTTCTTATTCAATGCAGGGATGATACGTGTTTTGTAGTCTTCGAATAAACGCGCCTTATAATTCTTATCCACCGGCTCTCTTTTTCCAAAAGAATGTTCCGCGCCGCCTTTTTTTCCTGCTTTGCCTTTTGGCTCTTTGACCTCTTTGCCTTTGGTCTCTTTGCCTTTGACTTCTTTAGCTTCCTTAGCCATCTATGATTCCTCGTTAAAAATAAAACTTTTCAATATTAGTTTACAACTTCGCCGCTGGCTTTTGCAATACGCACCTTCGAGCCGTCTTCCAGTTTCTTGTGTCCAACGCGCGTCCTCTTCCCGCCGTGCATCAGCATGACTTTGCTTACATGTATTGCAAGTTCCTTTTCCTGTATACCGCCCTGAGGATTTTGCTGGTTCGGTTTGATATGTTTCTTGCGAAGATTGATCCCTTCAATGATCACTTTATCTTCATCACGAAATACTTTTAGTACCTTGCCCTGTTTTCCTTTGTGGTTACCGTTAATAACCATCACGGTGTCATTTTTCTTGATATGCATAGCTTCCCTTTTGTTCTTTCTTAAAACTTTATAATACTTCCGGAGCTAAAGAAACAATTTTCATGAATTGCTTTTCACGAAGTTCTCGCGCAACGGGCCCGAAAATACGCGTGCCGGTCGGTTCTTTATCTTTGTTTATCAATACAGCCGCATTTTCGTCAAATCGAATGTAGGAGCCGTCTTTACGGCGGGTTTCTTTTCGCAGACGAACGACTACCGCGCGCGCCACGTCGCCTTTTTTGACGCCGCCGCCGGGAATGGCGTCTTTAACGGAAACAATAATTTCATCTCCCAGATGCGCGTAGCGCTTTGACGTGCCGCCCAGAACGCGGATGCACATCACTTTTTTTGCGCCGGAATTGTCCGCAACAGTTAATCGGGTATATTCTTGTATCATGTCTTAACTCACAATTTTTATATTAAGGAACAATTAATCCGCTTTTTTAACAATTTCAACGAGTCTCCAACGCTTGCTCTTGCTTAAAGGACGCGTCTCCATGATCTTAACAAGATCTCCGATGCCCGCTTCTTCCTTCTCATCGTGCGCCATTAATTTTGCCGTTCGTTTGACGTATTTTTTATAGGTCGGGTGTACCACTTTTCGCTCGATCTTCACCACAATGCTTTTTTGCATTTTATCGCTGACGACGGTGCCCACGCGAACCTTGCGGCTATTATTGCGCGTTTTATTTTCGGTTTGTTCGGACATGAACCATTTCTCCAGGATTCTTTACGTTTATATCGCTTAAATTATTTTACAGCCATTCTTTTTAAGGTCTGGTATTCGGTATTAAACTCTTTCTTTCGCGGATGCATACGCAAACGGCTTACGGCCTTCCGCAGTTTCGCCTTATCAAAATTGATTTTTTCGCCTTTGATAACGTTGGCCACTTCCGGGATCTGAAATTTGCTGCTGATCTCATTCAGCATGGTGTTGGCTTTGGCCAATTCCAACTTTATCTCTTCTTCTTTCAAGACAGTTTTCATAATGGCGATTTCTCTTTTTGATTCGCCAACTTTTAGCTTGTTTTCCAATTGCCCTGTTGCCATTTGAAAACGGGACTGGAAAAGCGTGTTTTCCGCTTCGGTTAACATGCCTTTTATTTCTTCAGTGGGCAAGCCTCTTATTTCATGTGGTTTCATATTCTATTCTCTCCAAATCTTTCGAATTAAGCGTGAATTTCTCCGCGGGATACAAATCGGGTTTTTAAGGGCAACTTGAATGCGGCCAAACGAAATGCCTCGCGCGCCAATTCTTCCGTTACGCCGTCAATTTCAAACATGACGCGCCCGGGTTTGATTACGGCTACCCAGAATTCCGGAGAACCTTTACCTGATCCCATACGGGTTTCGGCGGGTTTCTTCGTGACCGGCTTATCAGGAAATATCCGAATCCAAATTTTGCCGCCGCGTTTGATATAACGGGTCATCGCAATACGAGCCGCTTCGATCTGGCGGCTGGTGATCCATCCGCATTCCATCGATTTTAATCCGTAGGTACCAAAACTCACTTCGTTGCCGCGCGTGGCTTTGCCTCTCATTTTACCGCGATGGTGTCTTCTGAATTTTACTTTTTTCGGCATTAACATGATCTAGGGTCTCCTGAACAATAGGTTGCTACTTTGTTTCAAATGGGCTAAGGACTTCGCCTTTGCAGATCCATACTTTAATACCGATCTGTCCGTACGTCGTCTTAGCGGTCCCGTGTGCAAAATCTATATCGGCCCGCAACGTATGCAGAGGCACTCGGCCTTCATTATACCGGTCGGCACGAGCCATTTCGGCCCCGCCCAAACGTCCGCTCACGGCAACGCGGATACCTTCGGCGCCCATACGCATCGCGGCGCGGGTTGCGTTTTTCATCGCGCGACGGTAGGGGATTTGGCTTTCGAGTTGGCGCGCAATATCCGTTGCCACAAGGTACGCATCCATTTCTGGCGACTTAATTTCGGAAATATTCAAACGAATTTCTTTACCGGTCAATTTTTTTAATTCTTCGCGCAATTGATCTACGTCTTTGCCTTTACGCCCGATCACAATACCGGGACGAGCAGTGTGAATCGTAATGGTAATGACTTCGGCTTCTTTCTTGAGACGTTCAATGGCAATTTTTGCGACGCGCGCATCTTTGGGAAGGCGGTTACGCAAATAACTGCGCAACGTGAGATCTTCCTGTAGTTTATCGGCAAAATTCTTTTCATCAAACCAACTGGAATTCCATGTTTTGATGATGCCTAATCGTAAACCGACTGGATGTGTTTTCTGTCCCAAATTTTCCTCCGTATACCTTTTAATTTATTGCAAATTATGCTTTTTCAGCCACCACAACGGTGATGTGGCTGGTTCGTTTTCGAATCATGGAACGGCGCCCCATGGATCCTGCGCGGCCTCGTTTCAGCATCGGTCCGCCGTCGACAAAAATTTCCTTGATATAAAGATTATGCGAGTCCGTTCCCGGCTTTACAAACATAATATTCGCCACGGCGGAACGAACGGTTTTTTCAATCAACGTTGCGGCATTCTTACGCGTAAAGTGCAGTATCGTAATCGCCTCTTCCGTACCCTTGCCCCGCACCAGTTCCGCTACCCGGCGCATTTTGCGGGGAGAGATTCTCAAATGTTTTGTTAACGCAGTACCTTCCATGATTGCTCCAGATATTAAACTTTAATAATTTTCTACTTTTTAGCTGCCGGCGTCGAAGTTGCCGCCGATTTAGTTCCTGAATGGCCGCGGAACGTGCGTGTTGATGCAAATTCGCCTAATTTATGCCCAACCATATTTTCGGTAACGTACACAGGAATAAACTTATTGCCGTTGTGAACCGCAAAGGTATGGCCGACAAAATCCGGTGAGATGGTGCAGGATCGCGCCCAGGTTTTTGTGACTTTCTTAACGCTGGTCTTATTCATCGCCTCAACTTTTTTTACAAGATTGGCGTCCAGATAAGGACCTTTTTTTATCGAACGACTCATAATACTTCCTCTATGCTAAGAATTTTTACTTCCTGCGTTTAATAATGCTTGCATTGGTTCTGTGATTCCGCTTACGCGTCTTATAGCCTTTGGTCGGTTGTCCCCATGGGGTCACAGGATGCGGATTGCCCTGAGGGGAACGGCCTTCACCGCCTCCATGCGGATGGTCAACGGGATTCATAACCACGCCGCGGTTATGCGGACGTTTTCCCATCCATCGAACACGGCCCGCTTTTCCGATCGTAATGTTTTCATGCTCAAGGTTGCCTATTTGCCCGATGGTTGCGATGCAATTTTCCAGAACTTTCCGGATTTCGCCCGACGGTAATCTCAGCTGAACGTAACCTTCTTCGCGACCTACGATATTTGCAAATGCGCCTGCGGAACGCGCCATCTGGCCGCCTTTGCCAAGTTTAAGTTCTATATTGTGCACGTCCGTTCCGACAGGAATGTTTTTTAGCGGCAGCGCATTGCCCAACTTAATCTCGGCCATTTCACCAGACATTATTTTTTCGCCGACCTGCAAGCCTTTGGGCGCTAGAATATAAGATTTTTGTCCGTCGATATATTGAATCAGTGCAATATGCGCGCTTCGGTTTGGATCGTATTCGATGCCAACCACTTTTGCTTCGATACCGTATCGATTTCTTTTGAAGTCGATCACGCGGTACTGCTGTTTATGTCCGCCTCCGATAAAACGGGAGGTGGTGTGTCCGTTGTTATTGCGCCCGCCCGTTCGCTTTTTTGACTTGAGCAATGATTTCTCAGGCGTTTTTTTTGTGATTTCGCTGAAATCGGAAACGCTGATGTACCGGCGGCTCGGTGTATAGGGTCTAAACGTTTTTACTGGCATATTCTCTATTCTCCACTTAATTATCGGATAATTGTTTTCCCGACAATTTTATTTTGTTTATGCGCCTTCGACAAATTCGATTTTATTATCTTTAGCCAACGTGATCACGGCTTTTTTCCAGTTGCGGCTCCGGCCGTAGTTGACGCCGCCTTTGGTATAACGTACTTTGCTTTTGCCCATGACGTTGCTTGTGCGGACGCTGTCTACTTTGACATTGAATTTCTTCTCAACCGCCGCTTTGATCTCGATTTTGTTAGAATCTTTTGAGACTTCAAAAGCGTACTGGTTCAGAGGTTCGCCGTTTCTTTTTTTCTTATCCTTCATGATCGTCATTTTTTCAGTAACGATCGGGCGTCTCAAAATCTTGTTGATCATCGAATTGTCCATCTTAACCTCTTACAATTTAAACTTGATTAGTTAGGTGAACCGAATGCGGTTTCAACCGTTTTGATCGCGCTTTCGTGAAACAGCAGATAGTCTGCATTCATGATGTCGTAAGTCGACGCGTCTTTTACTACGCTGACCTTCAGCCCGGGAATATTACGGCACGATTTACGAAAGTTTTCATATGCGCGCGCATCTTTTTCATCTTTTACTGCATGAACTTTGTCCACCAACATCAATACTTTATTAATTCGTTTAGATTTCTTAGCGGTTTCTTCCACGCTGTCTTCGGATTTTTTCTTGCGTCCTTTAGGTTTGCTGCTTTCCGCTTTGACGCCGTGCTGCAATCCTAAACTGGACAATACGCCGAATACTTCTTTTGTTTTCGGAAGATCCGCACAGATCGAATGAAAATCCTCAACGATCATGATCTTATTGTCCGTCGCTTTGTACGTCAATGCCGATTTGCGCGCAATCCGTTTAACCTTAGTATTCACATCTTTTTTATAAAGATGCGGATGCGGCCCGAATGTAATGGCTCCGCCCGGCCAAAGAGGTGTTTTTACAGAACCTGCGCGCGCTCCGCCGGTACCTTTTTGTTTCCACGGTTTTTTGGTCGAACCGGATACAGTTGATCGTTCGAGAGTGCTGTGAGTGCCGTGACGCTTGTTGGATCGTTCCGCTACAACCGCGAGATACACCGCGTGGTCATTCGGCTCAATACCGAAGATGTCTTTCGGCAAATCAACTTTTCGTCCCGTGTCTTCGCCTTTGATTGTTCTGACTTCTACTTTCATTTCAAATACCTTTATTCTTAAAAAGCTTTTTTTGTCTATTCGCCGTTCTTACGAATTTCAATGTAGGAGTTGGTCGCTCCCGGAACGCTGCCTCTGATGAAAAGTACATTTGATTCTATATCTACCCGTACCACTTTCAGATTTTTGATCGTCACACGATCGGTACCCATACGGCCGGCCATGCGCATACCTTTGAAAACGCGGGAAGGATCGGAACTGCCGCCGATGGAACCGGGTGAGCGGGGACGATCCGACGCGCCGTGCGTCGTTTCATTGATACCGCTGAAACCGTGACGTTTGACCACGCCCTGAAATCCCTTGCCTTTGGAAATACCGATGATCGTAACTTTTTCCCCTTCTTCGAACATGTCCATTTTCACTTCCGCACCGAGTTGAATTTCGGAAATGTTAAAATCTTTGAATTCCCTGAAAATCTTCGGGAAGCGTTCGGTCAGGTTGGCATTCTTACTGTGTCCCTGCATCGCCTTTGTTGTGTGTTTCGCCGATTTTGATCCAACGGCCAATTGTACCGCCTCATAACCGTCTTTTTCCTTGGTCTTGATCTGCGTTACAATATTCGGCACAGTTTCAACAAGGGTAACAGGAACGATATTTCCGCTTTCGTCGAAAATATTGCTCATCCCTATTTTTCTTCCAATCATACCGCTCATGATATCTATACTCCTGGTAAGAAGTTCCCGCTTAATGCGGATACATTCTACAAATTTTAAATCTCATCCCCGATTATCGGGAGTTCTTATTACGATGTTGCCGTTACTTTAAGTTCAATATCTACGCCCGCTGGCAATTCCAATTTCGATAATGCCTCGACCGTTTTATTCGTCGCATTCAAAATGCAGATCAGACGCTTGTGAATGCGGGTCTCGAACTGTTCACGGGATTTCTTATCCACATGCGGCGAACGAAGCACCGTATAAATGGTCTTGTCGGTCGGCAATGGAATAGGGCCGCTGATGATCGCCCCGGAACTTTTCGCCGTACGAATTATTTTATCGATCGACTTATCGATCAGATTATGATCGTAGGCTTTGAGTTTAATTCGGATACCTTGTCCAGTCACTGTTGTTTACTCTCTTGATTTATTAACTTAATTCTTAACGATCTATTTTTACTTCAGGATCTTCGTAACTACACCGGCTCCAACCGTTCTGCCGCCTTCACGGATAGCAAAACGAAGCCCGTCTTCCATAGCGATAGGCGCGATCAGTTCAATACCGATCTTCACGTTATCTCCTGGCATGATCATCTCCATACCTTCCGGCAGTTTGATCACTCCCGTCACGTCCGTTGTTCTGAAATAAAACTGCGGACGGTAGCCTTTGAAGAACGGCGTGTGGCGTCCGCCTTCATCTTTGGTAAGCACATATACTTCCGCCTCGTAATCCGTGTGCGGGGTGATCGAACCGGGAGCTGCTACCACCATACCGCGCTCTAATTCTTCTTTCTCAATGCCGCGCAGCAGCAGTCCGACGTTATCTCCGGCTAATCCTTCGTCCAGTAATTTCTGGAACATTTCAATTCCGGTCACAACCGTCTCTTTCTTCAATCCGAGCCCGATGAGTTCAACTTTTTCATTGATCTTCACCTTCCCGCGCTCAATACGGCCTGTGCCAACGGTGCCGCGTCCCTGAATCGAGAACACGTCTTCCACCGGCATCAAAAACGGCTTGTCTACATCGCGTTTCGGCAGAGGTATGTAGCTGTCGACCGCCGCCATCAGTTCATCTACGCATTTCGTTTTCACCGTGTCGGTCAAATTGTTCAATGCCTGCAAAGCAGAGCCCTTGATGATCGGTATTTCATCACCGGGAAAATTATATTTCTTCAAGAGTTCGCGAATTTCCAGTTCCACTAAATCCAAAAGTTCCGGATCGTCCACCATATCAACTTTATTCAAAAACACCACCATCGCCGGTACACCCACC
>JAEUSJ010000460.1 GCA_016788215.1 bacterium
TCAACCCTATCCCTTCTCCTTGAAAAGGAGAAGGGAACGTACAAACGAAAATAGTACGTTCCCTCTCCTCATCGAGGAGAGGAACAGGGTGAGGTTCATTCTCCTGCCCCTCCACGACCTTGTGCTCATCTTCCGTCAGGACGTAGAGCTCAGACCGCTTCGATCATTGGTGCATTCCAACCTCAACCCTGTCCCTTCTCCTTGAAAAGGAGAAGGGAACGTACAAACGAAAATAGTACGTTTTCTCTTCATTGAGGAGAGGAACAGGGTGAGGTTCTTTCTCCTGCGCCTCCACGACCTTGATTTCCTCTGCCGTCAGGGCGTTGAGCTCGTAGACCGCTTCGTCGATCATTGGTGCATTCCAACCTCAACCCTATCCCTTCTCCTTGAAAAGGAGAAGGGAACGTACAAACGAAAATAGTACGTTCCCTCTCCTCATCGAGGTGTACAGACCGGAGAGATAGGTAACAGGTGTTCGGGGACATAGGTAACGGTTGTTTGTTTAAACATGGGTTAATTGGATTTATCATTCAAGTCAATTTCAGAGATTTTAAAGTGCATGAAGAATACATCAAAAACCCCGTCTCTTTGGGTTGGTTTGAGAGCAACCGGCAAACCTCGAAAAGCTTTACCGATTTTAAATACTCGATTATGAAAATAGATTTCTCCATTGATCTGAACTTTTCGTATTGGATCAGAGACGTTGTATTCGATTGCCGGAAGTGATTCCGGAAAAGTTCTTTGACTTATTTGATAACGACTAGCTGGAACCTCGCCACCGAGGGCTTCATGCGGACGTTCAAGGTTATAGACCATACGCCAGCGCTCAAAATGCTGTTGGCAATCAAAG
>JAEUSJ010000461.1 GCA_016788215.1 bacterium
CTTCCCTCAATTTTCTCACTATCCTTCTTGCTATTTGGATCCACCATGGACAATGAAGGAGGAATTTCACATCCCATAATTTCCAATGGATGGGGTTACAAGCTTTAACTTGCTAGTTGTTCAACAATGTTTATTGGAAGTTTTTATCTGATGCCGAGACATAACTCAATAGCTAAATACTATAAATCGTTTCTCTCTGATTCTGAATAGAAGAAATAATTAATTTTAAAATCGAAAGCACAAACGAATTGCATTAAATATATCCCTACTACCAGCATATTGTTATATGTCTCTTTCATAAAAAAGCAAACAAACTAAAAAAAAGACAACTCAAACTAAAATCGCATAAAAGTAATCCGGCAATACTTTTTCCTTTCAAATTTGCAAAACCACCCAATAAAATACTTTAAAACAGTTTTAAAATTTAGAAATTCAGTAATATTGTAACGACAAATGGGGTCCGGAGACCATTTCAAAAGCGGGGCGTAACCGAAAAGCCAAATGAGTAGGAATTAAACAAAACGAATATGGAATTAGGGATTAACATGACAGCCATCGCTGTTGCAGTAGTGGCAAATTTTATTCTGGGGTTTCTATGGTACACCCCATTATTTGGAAAGGCCTGGGGAAAAGAAATGGGCTTTGACCCAAACATGAAACCGGATAATTCAGTAATGATTAAAGGCATGGCTTTTATGGTCATTGGAAATATCCTTTTTGCCTGGGTGTTTGCGCACAATATTGCGGCATGGAGTTTTGTACCCGGAATGAGCGAACAAGGAAACATGGCTAATGCCTTAAGTGCTGCCATCTTTACCTGGCTTGGATTTTATTTGCCGGGAGAAC
>JAEUSJ010000462.1 GCA_016788215.1 bacterium
AAAGAATATAAGAATTTCATTCCGGCCATACTTGGCGCTTATAACGCCGGCCCGCATCGGGCGGATTTCTGGATGAGGTTTTATGATCCGGACGAACCGGAGGAATTTCCGGAAATCGTAGAATTGTTTGAAACGAATAATTATATCAAGAAAATTCTGCTGGACCGTTGGATCTATGCCCAAATGAAATAAAGCGTACTTGGCGACGCAACGCCAGATTACTAGTTCTTCCCTTCCATACTTTTTTCAAATACCGGGCAATCCGCACAGTTATATTCCGTGCAGCGTTTATATAACTGAATAAGTCCCTGCACGTATTGAATGGATCGTTTGCCCTTCGCTGCCTTTTTAATCTGCTTTTTCATGTAATTCACAATCGAATTTTCTTCAAAGCTAGCTGCCGTTTGATATAAATGCAAGATGTTCTGATGAACGTCCTCCAAACCCTTTTTCCTTGCATATAGAGCAGCTACGGGTAAAACCGCGTTCACCATGATCTCAAAAGCCCTCTGCCGGCCAATCAGATCGCTTAACTGCCGCCGTCCTCCGTCTTCCAACAGATAATGTTCACTCCAATGTCCAAACGACCTCACAGTCAGCGGTGACGCGCAGTCCTCGAATGTAGCCGGCGTGGTACGCTCGATCCTGCTCATGAAAAAGGGTAATAGTTCCTCGTGACGATGTTGAACCAGAAACATTGAAAAACCCGCGATACGGATAGTAGGGAAATTGTCCGGCCTCATTCTAAATAATTTCCATTCGTTACGCTTCATAGGAACCGTTCCATGCTTCGATTGAAATTCCGCCCACAGGTTTTCCAACCGCTGAACGAACGGCACAACCTGT
>JAEUSJ010000463.1 GCA_016788215.1 bacterium
TTATTAAGGTAGACCCTGGTAGCGGGACGAATGGCCAGTTCATCCGCTCCAAAATCAAGATCTAAATCAAAACCAACATTGAGATTTCGTAATTTTTTTTCGGAAACCGCATCGGATAAGATTTCCATTTCATTTATATTTACGGAGGCTTTCATATTGCTCCGCTCGTCATCGTCTTCGATGCTGTATATCTGAGCGTCAAAACCTTTCAGAGATATTTCACCGTCAAAAAAGGATCTTATAAAAGGTATTTTGAAATTCGAATCGAACAAAGCATTAAATATGATCTGGCGTTTGGAGTGGTTCAGCGATCCGTTGATCTCCAGTTGATTTACCGTCGCCGGCGATTGAACTATGGAGCCCCGCATTTCAAACTGGGCGTCGCGTAACAGGCTTTCATGTAGGGTCAAACTAAAATCTTTGAAACTCAATTCGCCCTGCTTTCGGGTGTTATTGCGGATAGAAGGACGTTTACTTGAGTAATCCTGATACAGGACATCCATATGACGAATCTCAAACGACGGAAGTTTTTTTTGCAGGTAGGTATCAACAAACTGTGCGATTCTGTTTTTTTGTTCCGGCCCGGCGGCATCTGCGTCCGCACTTGAACGCGATTGAAATGCTCTGAGAATAGTAGAATAATTATTCGTGCTGTCGGTGGTACGGATCAGGTTGGCGTGCAATGAATCTATTGTTATCGCATGTACATACCGGCCGGTCAAAAATCCTCCAAGATACAGATCCACCTTCAAATTTTTGATTCCAAGAAGTTTGCTCGAATCGTCAATTCCTGCGCGGGACAGCGCAGATATGGTAAATGAATCGGAAGCAATCGACAGA
>JAEUSJ010000464.1 GCA_016788215.1 bacterium
ATTTATTTTTTCGCGCGTACTAAAATTTCATCTATAATACCGTATTCTTTGGCCTGAGCGGCCGACATGAAGAAATTCCTATCCGTATCTTTTTCGATTTGGTCCAACTTCTGTCCGGTTTTTTCCGTAATGATCTGATTGAGGTGCTGTTTCAGCGTCACAATCTCATTCATATATATTTCAATATCTGAAGATTGTCCTTGGGTCTCGCCCATCGGCTGATGTACCATGACCCGCGCATGCGGTAAAGCATACCGCTTGCCTTTGGTGCCGGCCATGAGAAGAATCGCGCCCATGCTCGCCGCCAATCCCATACAAGTGGTCTGCACGTCGGGTTTAATGTAAGTCATCGTGTCGAAGATCGCCAAGCCTGAAGTGACGCTGCCGCCGGGGCTGTTGATATACATAATGATGTCTTTATCCGGATCGTTGGCTTCAAGAAAAAGTAATTGCGCGATGATCAGATTGGACACCGTATCGTCGATCGGCGTTCCTAAAAAAATAATACGTTCCATCAGAAGACGCGAATAAATATCGTAGGATCGCTCGATCTGCCCTTTTTGTTCAACCACATACGGGAACGGGATCTGCGCTGCGACGGCATTCATGTTGGAAAACTGCGTATCATCCAGTTTCGAAAATTCCTTTTGTACAAACTCTTTATGACGTTTCATGTTCTACCTTGAATTAATTTTTAAACAATAAGGTCGGATTTCTTTTCTTCCTGCGGCGCCGATAACGTGTCCGGCACTTCTTCAATAACGGAATTGGATTCCAAAAATTTCATCAGTTTTTCTTCAATTAAATAATCTTCGAAGTTTTTTTGTTCCGTCTC
>JAEUSJ010000465.1 GCA_016788215.1 bacterium
ATATACACCCGGGAAGATAGAAATTGATGTGGCCATGAATTCTTCATTTTGAATTAAAAAGCGTCAACCATTCCTTGATTTCTTTTGAAGACAACTGCGGATTGTCCTTTTCTTCGAGTTCCTTGACCGTGTCCGATTGTTTTGATTCGGATATTTTTTTGTAAAAATCCTCCGACCGCTCCACTTTGCATCCACAGCCCTTCGCATACCACATAACCTCATTGTCGGAACTTACCACGGTTGTTTCATTCGCTTTTTTTGTTTGATCCAAGAGTTTCTTAATCATCTCATCCGCTTTGTTCGGTAAATTAGAAAAACGCACCGTGATTCCGGAGTGGGATACAAGGGAGCTTTTTTGACCGTCAAATACGATCGTGATGTCGGCGTTAGTTTGAAGTCGAAAACCGCTCAGTTTCATGATCAACGCCTGACGGCCTTTTTCCAGGCTTAATGCGTCATGCGCCCGCAAGGCGTCAATTTTTCGGATCATATTATATCCGTCTATAATATATTTCATGATGTTAAATAAGCGTTTATTTTCCTGATAATTTCCCGCATTTCATCTTCCGTATTATAAAAATGGGGTGAGATACGGATCGCGCCTTCGCGGAATGAACTTATGATATGATTTTTGATCAAATAATCAAAAATGTTTTTTGTGCGTTCTGCGGAGGTTGAGCGGAACGAAATAATGCCTGAGCGGTGCATTGTATCCTGCGACGATACGATGTTCAATCCGTTTTCTCTAAGGCCGTCTGCGAGTATACCGGTTATTTGCAATAGATGACGATAGATGTTGTCAATTCCAACTTCCAGCAGCAGATCCAGCGAAGCT
>JAEUSJ010000466.1 GCA_016788215.1 bacterium
TGTTTTCAGAGTAAAAAAAATTTGATGTCTTGCGGCTAAAGAACTGACTTATTAATAAGGAACGGGTCGAAAGAAATGGATGTGATAAAAAACAGATCTGTTTTTATGAAATGCGTATCACTATAAGTATTTATTGTTTTACAATCAAGTGCTATTTAGCAATAAATCATTATCTATAATTTTTTTATGATACGAAATTCAAAAAAACCCCAATCTCTTTCGAAATTGGGGTCTAAAATAAATTCCATTGGGAAACTTACTCTTTCAAGAAGCTACCGTTGGGATAATATTTTTTAGTAACGGCTTGAACCGCCGCGATCGCCGAATGATTTCTTTTCCATCGGTTTAGCTACATTAACTTTCAGATTTCTCTCCATGAGCGAATAGTTGTTGAACATTTCGATGGCCTTCGTTGCCTCTTCTTCCGTGCCCATTTCGACAAATCCGAATCCTTTGGAACGGCCGGACATCTTGTCCATAATGACCTTCGCGGATGTGACCGTGCCGGCCTGTGAGAATAAATCGCTTAATGCCTGGTCATCCGTATTATACGAAAGATTGCCGACATAGAGTTTGTTTGAATTCATGATACGCTTCCTTCTGATTAGAATATAAGTAAAGAGATAAATTAAGTCTTTTAATATGGGCATCAACTGCCCGCCTGAATTTCTCAGGGCTTTAAAAAAAAGGCCCCAATAAGAATTTATTGGGGCCCAAAAATAAATCCCGGCGACGTCCTACTTTTCCATGCAGTTGCCCACATAGTATCATTAGCGCTGGCAGGCTTAACTGCTCTGTTCGGAATGGGAAGAGGTGTTACCCTACCGCTAAAG
>JAEUSJ010000467.1 GCA_016788215.1 bacterium
TTCAACTTTACCGGTTATGGCGGGAACAACACCAATAAAATCTGCAATTCTTATTTTTGCATTCTTTTCACCGTTGATGATGCTTCTGCGCTCAGCAGCGGCCACCAGATTCTCCAACGCTGAAATTGTTAAGCGGGCTGACACACCACTCTTCGCATCCACGTATTCGCTTTTTCTTGCTTCGATCGCAATCTGTTCAATCAGGTCATGGGCCATCTCATTGACAGAAACAAGCTTTCGCTGATCTTCTTTTAATCTCGATTCTTGTTTGGTGATGCGCTTCCCAATTTCAATTGTTTTCGGATAGTGTGTGATAATCTGGCTATCAATGCGATCTTTTAGCGGAGTAACAATGCTCCCGCGATTGGTATAATCTTCCGGATTGGCGGTGAAGACAAATTGGATATCCAGTGGTAAACGTATTTTAAAACCTCTGATCTGGATATCTCCTTCCTGAAGAATGTTAAACAGCGCGACCTGAATGCGGGCCTGCAGATCGGGTAGTTCATTGATCACGAAGATGCACCGGTTCGATCGGGGGATTAGTCCAAAGTGGAGAACGCGTTCATCTGAATAAGGAAGTTTTAGCGTTGCAGCTTTTATTGGATCTACATCACCAATCAAATCTGCAATGGAAACGTCCGGAGTAGCGAGTTTCTCGGAGTAGCGCTCGCTGCGGTGCAGCCATGTTATGGGCGTTTCATCACCGTATTCTTTTATTTTATCAACACCAAACCGTGAAATGGGCTGTAGTGGATCGTCATTTAACTCGGAGCCTTCAATTATCGGAATGTATTCATCCAACAAGTTTATCATAAGCCGCGCCAAGCGT
>JAEUSJ010000468.1 GCA_016788215.1 bacterium
ACTCTGACATCCAAGGTGCCCGTGACCGTCAACTCATACTCCGTGGAATACACGTTATTGCCTACCGCCGAAAGTGTATGGGAATTATCCACCACGTTATTCAAAACAAACCTAACCGTATCCGTCTTCAGCTTCTCGCTGGTCGCAACATACACCTGCAGATACTTCTTGATCGGAACCACCTTCAGCGTAAGTGCCCCTATTGCCGCCGTCGGCGCCTGGGCATCCGTTCGGAAGAACCCGGTATTGCTTAACGTGCTTCCGCCACGGGTATCGGTAGCTGTTACTCTAAAGTAATACAGCGCCACAATATCCAGATCGGACGTCAGCGTGAACGTTGTGTCCGTGATGTTGCTTTGTGTGAACTGTGGACTTGACATATTCGCATTCTTCGACACTTCCAGTTTATACTTCACCGAATCGCCGTCCACATCTCCTCTGCCTTCCCATGTCAGCGTCGGCCTGCGGGTATTTATCAGCGTACTTACCAAGGCCTTCACATTAAATCCATTCGGGGCGGTGTTGGTCTTGCCTGTGCCGGATAAGATGATCTTAAAGGGGTTAACCGTTGAACCGTTGTTAAACTTAAGTGTATCGGTCAGACTTCCGACAGCGGATGGTTTGAATTTGACCGTGAATGTAATCGTATCGCCTGTATAAAGCGTATCGGGTAATGAACTGCCTATAAATGTATAATGCGCCGTCGCTACGGATGTGCTCGTTATAATCACAGGATTGCCCGTAGCCCATATACGAACGGGTAACAAAAGGCTGTCGGTGTCATACACGATACCGAAATTCAGGCTTGCCGCACTTGGCGCTAGATTACC
>JAEUSJ010000469.1 GCA_016788215.1 bacterium
ATGCGTGAAGGCAAGGCAAAATATGATTTGGAAGAACGGTTGATTCAATTTGCTCTTATGATTATTAATCTTATTGAAATGCTGCCTAATACCCGTACAGGAAATCATATGGCAGGACAATTAATTCGTTCAGGAACTTCGCCCGCGTTTAATTACGGTGAAGCGCAGGTTGCGGAATCACGGGATGACTTTATTCATAAGATGAAAATTTGCCTGAAAGAATTGATTTCAATTTTCGTGAAGAGTATAGAAACCGCCCGCAAAAATAAGTTGTCAAACAAAACATAGATATTTTGTGTTTTTTGTTTAGTGTTCTTCATTAAAATTAGTTACTCAACCTCACTATTAGTTACATACTTTGAACACTTTTCTCTCCGAAGCGCCGCACGTTGTTTTGTCGAAGTCGTTCAGTACGCCTTTTCAGAATGCGATCGCCACGGCGCGCACCTGTTACTCCTCCAAAGGAATTGTGCGGGACGAACAGATCACGGACAAACATTTTCCGCTTGCGCAGAGCGTGTACCAGGCCGGACATCATACGGTTTTTTCGCACGCGTACTTTCAGTTTGAGCTGGCGAATATTTCCCGCCAATTCATCTGGAGTTTCCTTCACAGCCATCCGTATTATAATTCCGAACAAGTAAGCCAGCGTTACGTCGAGATCAAAGAAGGCAGTTTTTTGATTCCGCCGCTCAAGGACGAGGCGCTCGCCATTTACCGCGAAACGATCGATTATCAAATGGCGGCCTATCGCAGGATGAATGAACTTCTGCGCCCGGTCACGGAAGCTGCGTATTTCAAACGGTTTCCATCGCGCGTGAAAATGAA
>JAEUSJ010000046.1:0-5096 GCA_016788215.1 bacterium
CTTCAGCATGTTGAATATTTCTTCATCGGATTTACGTCGTATATGCTGCGTATTGATCCAATTAAGTTTTTCAATATTAAAAATAGCGCCTGCTTTGTGGATGCGCTCGATTGAGAATTCCCTGATCAGTTCATCCATTGTGAATATTTCACGTTCGTCGCCCGGGTTCCATCCCAGAAGAGATATAAAATTGACCACAGCTTCTGTCAAATAACCCTTGGGCGGGTAGGCGCGAGCTTCAACATCACCCTGGCGTTTGCTCATTTTACTTCGATCGGAGTTGAGTAATAAAGGCAAATGTGCAAATTGAGGAATGTCCCAACCGAAATACCGGTACAGCAGAATATGTTTAGGTGTACTGGAAACCCATTCTTCGCCGCGTATAACGTGCGTGATCTTCATGTAATGATCATCGATGACATTGGCGAGATGGTACGTGGGGTATCCGTCCGACTTGACTAAAACCTGATCGTCTATATTAGAACCGGCAAACTCAACTTCACCTCGGATAAGATCTGTAAATTGGACCGTCGAATCGTGCGGAACTTTCATTCGTAAAACGAACGGGACCTGATCATCCAGATTTTTCTTAACCGCTTCAGAAGATAAACGCAGGCACGTTCGGTCATACTTGGGCGGCATTTTGGATTTTTCCTGGAACTTACGCATTTGATCCAGGCGGTCTGAGGTACAGAAACAATAGTAGGCGTGGCCTTCGTCCACAAGTTTTTGGGCATGGCTGGCATATAAATCAAGTCGTTGAGATTGATAGTAGGGGCCGTATGGTCCATCCTTCCCCGGGCCTTCATCCACCTCTATCCCAGCCCAATTAAGCATATGAACAAAGTCTTCGACCGCACCTTCCACAAAACGCGCGCGGTCAGTGTCCTCCACTCGCAGTATAAACTTTCCGCCATGGTGCTTTGCAAAAAGATAATTATACAAAGCGGTGCGCAGTCCTCCAATATGTAGAAATCCCGTTGGGCTCGGTGCGTAGCGGACTCTGACCGTATCTGACATGAGAACTCCTGTTATAATATTTTTTTTATTCGATTTAGAATAATCTTTGCAACATCCTCTTTGGATATCAACGGCAGGTTTTCAACATGATTCGGATCTATGATTGTGACCTTATTCGTTTCCGTATTAAATCCGGCACCGCTGTCCTTGGGATTGTTGAGAACAATAAAATCTAAATTCTTGGCTTTCAATTTTTTTTGCGCATTTTGGATTTCATTTTCAGTTTCAAGAGCAAATCCAACGACGATCTTATTTCCCTTTTTATTTGCAACGCCTGACAGAATATCTGTTGTCTTTTTGAGCTTGAGCACCCATTCTTCGGACTTTTTTATTTTTTGATCTTCCTGACTGCACGGGGTAAAATCGGCCACCGCAGCCGTCATGATCAGCACATCGTGATCAGAAATATTGTGATCAACCGCACGGGCCATATCTTCAGCAGAAGTAGTCGAAACTAAACGTACATCCTGCGGCGCCGGCAAATGAGTAGGACCTGAAATAAGAGTTACGCTGGCTCCCTGCAGAGCGGCTTCTTTTGCCACAGCGTATCCCATTCTGCCGGAAGAATGATTTGTCAGAAATCGTACGGGATCAAGGGATTCATGGGTTGGCCCCGCTGTCACTAAGATTTTTTTATTAACCAGCGAGCTGTTTCCAAAAAGTATTTTTTCTACCTTCCAAAGGATAACTTCTATATCCGCCAAACGACCAACCCCTTCATAACCTTCAGCCAAAAAGCCCGTTGCAGGATCAATAATGCCATAGTTAAATTCACGCAAAGTTTGGATATTTTTCTGAACGACGGGGTTAAGGTACATTTTGTCATTCATTGCCAGCGCTAACAAAATCGGTTTAGGACAGGCCATAACGACGGTAGACAGAATCTCATCCGCTATTCCGTTGGCGATCTTGCCAACGATATTTCCGCCGGCCGGCGCAATAAGAAAAATATCAGGCCAATTTGCTATATCAATATGGTGAGTGCCGGTCATTTCCGTTTGTGGAGAATCATCGGCAGGGAAGGTCTCCGTTGTAACTTTATGGCCAGAAAGAGTTTCTAGAGTAAGCGGAGAAATAAATTCCTTCGCATGATGTGTCATGATGACACGGACATCAGCGCCATTTCTTTTTAAAGAACGTACTAACTCACAAATTTTGTAGCAAGCAATTCCTCCGGTCATCCCAATCAAAATTTTCTTTCCGGCATATTTCGGATTGCCTGCTTGCATAACATTTTCCTACGGGTAAAATAAGAAATTCCAAATAACAGACTTTTTTGGATAAAGTTCGTTATTTGGAATTAGAATAAAATTCTGCGGAGAACAGAGATCTATTTTTCCTCTTTATCCAAATACTCGTGTTCGAGTTTTTGATCCAGCATTTCTTTTAGTGCTGTTGCGACAGGTTTAGGTAATTTTTCAAGATCGAGAATGTCTTCGCGATTAATGCGCGGCGTCTCGTCATCCTCAGCATCCTCGCCTTCCATAAGAGTGCGAACCTGTATCATTTGTTCGTCATTGATCTGTCGTGCGCGCCGAGCGGCAATGATCACTGCTTCGTATACGTTTTCGATCTTATCATCCAGTTTATCAAATGGAAATGCTTTTACGGGCATGAAAGACTCTCCTTATATTTTTTATAAACAATATCTTATTCTCAATAGGGCTGCAAATATAAAGCATTTAAACGAACGACGCAACAGTTTTCTTACTTATAACTTTCGACCGGCGGGCAGCTACAGATAAGGTTCCGGTCGCCATGCGCATCGTTGACTCGCCCGACGCTTGGCCAGAATTTAGCGGCTCTCAAGAAAGGTAATGGATATGCCGCTTTTTCGCGTGAATAGGGATAGTTCCAGTCATCTGCCACGAGCGTTTCAATTGTATGGGGCGCATTTTTCAAGACATTATTTTCCTTGTCGGACTCCCCCTTTTCGATTTCTTCAATTTCTTTACGAATCGATATCAACGCATCGCAGAATCGATCAAGTTCAGGCTTAGGTTCGCTTTCCGTAGGCTCTACCATCAAGGTTCCCGGAACGGGGAATGATACCGTTGGCGCGTGAAAACCATAATCCATCAGTCGTTTTGCAATATCGATCACTTCGACATTTGCCGTAGATTTAAAAAGGCGCGTATCAAGAATCATTTCGTGCGCACTTCGGCCGTTCTTACCGGAGTACAAAGCCTCATAATAGCCTCGCAATCTGGATTTGATATAGTTTGCATTGAGGATCGCGTACTTTGTTGCCTTCGTCAGTCCGCCAGCGCCCATCATCCGAATGTAGATATAGGAAATTAACAAAATACTGGCGCTGCCCCACGGAGCTGCAGAGACAGCTGTGATAGCATGCCTGCCGCCCGTCTTTACCACGGTGTGTCCGGGAAGGAACGGGGCAAGATGGCTCGCAACACAAATAGGTCCCATACCTGGACCGCCGCCGCCGTGCGGAATACAAAATGTTTTATGTAAATTCAAATGGCATACGTCTGCGCCGATCATTGCCGGGTTGGTCAATCCAACTTGCGCATTCATATTGGCGCCGTCCATATATACCTGGCCGCCGTTCTGATGAACGATCGTACACATTTCATAAATACTTTCTTCGAACACGCCATGCGTTGACGGATACGTTACCATTAATGCTGCCAGGTTTTCTTTAAGCTGTTCCGCCTTTTCTTTCAGGTCATTTACATCAATATTTCCATGGTCGTCGCATTTGACTACGACAACCTGCATGCCTGCCATAACGGCGCTTGCAGGATTAGTTCCATGTGCAGATGACGGGATCAATGCGATATTGCGGTGAGATTGCTTTATGCTTTTTAAATAAGCCCTAATAACCATTAGTCCGGTATACTCGCCCTGGGCGCCCGCATTCGGCTGAAGCGAGGTTGCTGCAAAACCCGTGATTTCATTAAGATAATTTTCAAGTTCAAGAAATATTTGTTGATAACCTGCAGTCTGATTAACCGGCGTAAAAGGATGAAGCGCTGCAAATTCCGGCCAACTTACGGGTATCATTTCGGTCGTGGCATTCAGTTTCATCGTACATGAGCCCAGCGGAATCATAGAATTAGCGAGGGACAGATCTTTGTTTTCAAGGGACTTGATATAGCGCAGCATTTCCGCTTCCGAATGATGAGAATTGAAGACGGGATGCTGTAAATAAACACTCGTTCTCATGAGAGTCTGTGGCAGAGAATTCTGAACAGTCATATTCGCTGAAGCCGTCTGGACGCCCTTTGCTCTTGCAAATAGATTGATGACCCTCGTAATATCGAACGCGGACGTCGTTTCGTCCACAGAAATACCCACCGTTTGTTTGTCGATGTATCTTAAATTAACTTGAATGGCTAAAGCCGCTTTTTTAACTCTTTTAAACAGTGCGGCATCTTCAATGAGAATCTTAATCGTATCAAAATAGTTTTGATTGAGCTGTTTGAATCCAAGTTCTTCCAGACCCTTATCCAAAACGGCTGCTAATTGACTGACGCGGGATGCAATATTTTTAATACCCTTAGGACCGTGATATACGGCATACATTCCGGCCATGTTGGCCAATAGGACCTGCGCAGTACAAATATTGCTCGTGGCTTTTTCTCGGCGGATATGCTGCTCACGTGTCTGTAATGCCATACGCAAAGCGCGTTTTCCGTGCGAATCAATGGTTACGCCGATGATGCGTCCTGGGATCTTTCGCTTGAACTCATCTTTAGTTGAAAAATACCCCGCATGAGGACCGCCGTAACCCATCGGAATTCCAAAACGCTGCGAAGATCCGACAACGACGTCGGCGCCCCATTCACCCGGCGGCGTCAGAAGCGCAAGACTGAGAAGGTCTGCGGCCACTGCAACATATCCGCCTTGATCATGTATCTTACTGCAAAAATCTTTGTAGTCATATATCTCGCCATCGCAGTCGGGATATTGAACAAGCGCTCCGAAGAAATTTTTCGTGAAATCAAACTTTGTGTGATCGCCTACGACAATCTTAATTCCGATAGGATTCGCGCGCGTTTTTAGAATATCGATAGTTTGCGGGAAGCAGTTCTGTGAAACAAAAAACCTGTTCC
>JAEUSJ010000046.1:5195-19422 GCA_016788215.1 bacterium
GGCTTCATTCTTGATCCAGTCGCGCGATAATCCGGCGACGGCAATACTTGCCGTCAGTTGAATTGACTTAGTCGACAAAGAATTCCAAACATCTTCCGAAATAAGATCTTCGTATACGGGAAAAGGGTAAGCCATAATAGACTCATGAATCATTCGTGCCTTTGTGAGCGCATTCTCTTCCGGAGTGTGGGTGAAGATTATTGCAAACTTACCTCCGTCAAAACGGGTGACCACATCCGAATTACGTACGCTGTTGACCAATATACTGGACAGTTCCTTCAGAACGACGTCACCTTGTTGCCGGCTGAAATGCTCATTAACTTTTTTATAATGGTCGATATCTAAGATGGCCGCGCTCGAATCGTGTTTATAACGCTTTACCGCGCTTATTTCCTTTTCGATTCGTTGATGGAAATATTTCCGGTTGTATAATGAGGTGAGCGGATCAGTAATAGTAAGAGATACGAGAAAGTCGTTTTTTTCTGCCAACTGCGAATTCACTTCTTTCAATTGCTCATTGGATGAATTTAAGTCCGACTTCATTTTATCTAATTTCTGAACTTCTTCGAGCAATTCGTCGTAGAGTCTCTTATTACGTAGTAAGACTTTTATTTTTATGATCAATTCTTTCGGATCATACGGCTGGATAATATAATCGTCGCCGCCTTTTTCAAATCCATGTACTTGATCAACGAATTCTTTAAGGTTGGCAGTGACAAAAACTATCGGAACATGTTTTTCAAACTGACGAAGGGATTCGCAAATTTGAAAACCATCAATACCCGGAAGACGAACATCAAGAAGAATTAAGTCCGGTTTAATCGATTGGACCAACTGGATAGCGGATGGGCCATCATGGGCTTCAATAAACTGATAATCAGGTCTTTGGAGAGTTTTTTGCAGCGAATAGCGGTTATGCTCATTATCGTCTACGATTAGAATTTTGTATTGATTGCTCATCCTAAATACGCTGGGTATCCTTTTGCAGAATCACATGAATCTGTTCCAAAAGTTTTTCCCTTGAGAACATACTTTTTTGGAACACGTAATAATGACGGCCCGTCAATTTTTTTTGATCTTCCTGCGTCAATAATTTCCCGGTCAGGATTAGAACCGGCATTTTTTCCGTGAGGGGGTCGTTTTGTAAATTTTTGAGAACGGCAAAGCCGTCAATTTGCGGCATCAGCAGATCCAGGATCACCAAATCATAGGGTTTTCGTTTGGCTAATTGAATTGCCATTTCACCGCTGGTAGCAACTTCAGAAACAAAATCATCGCTTTCGAGAATTTCTTCAACCAGTTCAGCCTGCGACAGATCGTCGTCAACGATCAGGATTTTTTTCAGGCCACGTTCTTCACTTAATTTGTTCAGCCTTTTTAACAGCATGTCCTGAATCACGGGTTTAACAATATAATCCGCCGTGCCGAGGCTGTAGCCAAGTTTCTTATTGTCGATCATGGATATGATCGCAACGGGGGTGTCTTTGGTTTGGGGTGTACGCTTTAATTCCTGCAGAATTTCCCACCCGTCTTTTTTCGGCATCATGATATCCAAAGTAATAACATCAGGATTGTATTTGATAGCCGTTCTGACGGCCGCCTCGCCGTCTTGAACGGGTATTATTTGATAGTTACCTTCGCTTATATATTTTTTCATGACATACAAAAACTCATTATCATCATCAACAACCATAATGGTCTTTTTGTTCGGATCAAGTTGAAATTCTTTCTCATCAGAAAACTCAGTTGGTTTTTTTTCTTTTGAAATCATTCCAGCGATTTCGGTATCAGACAATACGGATGAAGTTGTACCGCGCAATTTAGCCGGAAGTATGAATTTAAATGCCGAACCTTTGCCCGGCTCACTTTCTACCCAGATCTTGCCGCCAAGCAGATCCACCAGTTTTTTTGTTACAGCCAAACCTAATCCCGTTCCGCCGTACTTACGTGTGGCCGACCCGTCGAGTTGTCTGAACGGATCAAAAATCGTTTCAAAATTTGAAGGTTCGATCCCTATCCCCGTATCGGTGACTGAGTATTCAAGCACATCGTCAAACTTGGTACGCTTAACGAGAAGGGTAACGCTGCCTTTATGGGTGAACTTAATAGCGTTTGAAATAAGATTTAGTAATATTTGTTTAAGTTTATTTTCATCCGAACTATGGATATCGATACCTTCTTGTACATCGATCTTGAATTCGAGATCGGTCTCTTTCAGCATCGGCATGATGGTCATGCGCAGCGATTCGGCGAAATCGTGCACGGCGTATTCGGAATTAAAAATATCCATTCGTCCGGAGTCGATCTTGGAAAGATCTAAAATATCATTGATCAAACGTAATAAATTCTTTCCGCTTTTTTCAATGATCTTCAGTTGTTTTTCCTGTTCCTCATTGAGATCGCCGTCCATTCGCGCCAGTAAAATACTTGAGAGAGCCAGGATGGAGTTCAGAGGCGTACGTAATTCATGGCTCATGTTGGACAAGAATTCGGACTTGAGACGATTGGCTTCCGTTACGCTTTTATTAAGTTCTTCAACCTCACGGTAAGCTTTTCCTAAATCCTGGCTCTTTTTTTCAAAATCGAACTTTCGCTTTTCTATATCGCGCGAGGCGTGTTCTACCGATTTTTGATTCTGAACCAGATCGGTTCTGTCTCGAATCACCCATAATTTCCCAGCGTAGTTTCCGGATGCATCCTGCATTGGTTGGATCTGGCATTGAATGTATTTGACATCCGGATGACTAAATTCAACGTCTTCCATACATGAAAAATTCGGACCATTTTCGGATTCAATCTTTTGAAGCAGGTATGACGGCACATAGTTTTTTAATTGAGCAATAATGTCTTTTTCGGATATTAGTGCCACACCGGAATTTACGGTGAGGAGCGCTGTAAATTTATTATTATATCGGATGACTTTTCCGTCGGGACCAACGATCAAAAGTGCGTCGGGTGAACTTTGAATTAATGTTTCTAACAGAAAACCGACCTGGCCGGCTTCTTTTTTAGGAAGGTCTTTCTTAGAAATACGTTTCCGTCCAGCCGGATTGTTATGCGTGGAAGTTTTTGAAACGGTAGACTTCAGGGATGGTTTTTTTTTTGCCATTGCCGTTGTGCTCGCGGAGATATTTCGCTTTTTTTTAGTGCGCGGTAGTTTCTTTGTACTTTTGAACCGATAACAATTTTGTTTTTGCAGAATCGTCAGTCACCTTCATCTTAATGATCCATCCTTCGCCGTACGGATCGGAATTAATGACTTCAGGGGTATCGGTGAGCTTACTATTCACGGCGGTTACTTCACCGGTGAGCGGCCCGTACAGGTCACTGACCGTTTTCACGGCTTCGATGGATCCAAAAGGCTGACCCGGCTGGATCTTTCGCCCAACTTCGGGAGTTTCAACAAAAATAATGTCGCCCAGTTCAGACTGTGCATATTCGGTAATGCCGATGGTCGCTTCATCGCCGTTGAGTTTGATCCATTCGTGGCTGGTACTGTAAAGTAGATCTTCAGGGAAATTCATGTCCAATGTCTCCTTCTATTATGTGTCGTAGAAACCGCATATCAGCAGTTTTTCCGGTATGCGTGGGGCATTTCAAAATCGCGGAGTAAAATAATAAGATCGAAGCAGAGTTTCAATAAAAATGCAGGCTAATTTCTATCCTACCATCTGACTGCTCCAAACGTAAAGACGTTTAAGTTCCAAAATTTTTCGATCCACTTTAGCGTCGGTAGGATTTTTTACTTTAAGCATTTTACATACTTTATACGCCGATCCGTATTGTCCTCGTGCCGCAAGTTTTTCTACCAATTCAGGCGTTGCATCCTGAGGATTAATTTCTGTTTCAAATTCCTCTTCCTGGTAATCATCAGTATCTTCCGTTATTTCTTCTTTGATCTCAGGCCGTAGGACAGTTTTTGATTCTTCTATTGTCTTAACGACTTCCGCCTTCACAATGGATTCTACAGCCGTTTTAGTTTCAGTGACGGTTGCTTCGACTACCGCATCCGCAGCCGGTACTTCCTTGGCTTTTTCCTGTTTCTTATCTTCATCAAGTGTTTTGAATACCGCATCTGCTTTTTCAGCCGCAGGCGCAGACACCATATAGTCGTTGTAGCTTACAGCTGACTCTACCGTCGCAGAAACATCAGTCCATAATGTTTTTGCCGAGATACCTTCAACCTCAAGCAGCATAGTATAAGATGCATAATCAATTGTTTCGTCCGAATCATCGAGATAGGATGAAAATTCGCTAAATCCGATCGTTTCTTCGTTTTCTGCAACTGTAGATTGAGTTGTGAAACTTGCTTCAGTAATATCCGACTCACTTTCGAGACCCTGGACATAATCCAAATACGGAATCGGCTGATCGGCTTCAGTAGTCGAACGTAAAGGTTCCTTGCTACCCTCAGCGGTTGCGAGAATACGCCCTGCTTTGTCCTCTTTTTCCTCTTCGATACCCGCTTCATGTTCCTCTTGAAACAAAGCCTCTAACAAATCTTCTTCATTAGTCAGGATGTCGAGATAATCTTTATAAGACATTTCGATCTCTGAAAGCGCGGCTTCCTGTTCTGCAGCCGTAAGGAGATCTTCTTCCTCTTTTGCCATCGACGCATCTATATGTTCCTCAAAAGTGGCGATTTTCTTCGGTTTCTCTATTTTAGCTTCGAATTCAAACCCTTTAGGTGTAATCTCCATGTCAATTGCAGATTCAGTCTGCGCAGCGAAGGCATCTTCCGCTTTTTGAGCTTTAGTTTTTATACTTTTTTCGGACAATTTCTGATCAAGCAAAGCCCGTTCAAGAATGAGCGCCTTTCCGGCTTTTTGTAAATCAAGGCGTTTTTTGTATTGTTCAAATGACACTTCATCGTCATCATAAAAATACATGATGCCGTTATTGTCAGTGTACGCAGGAGAGAATTCGCTTGGTTTTTCTTCGGCTTTCGGTTTTTCCTGAGTTTTGGCAATAACCGGTTCCGTCTTTGCAGGTTTAACTTCAATGGGCTTAAATTCAACCTGATCTTCCATCGGTTGAATCGCATCTTCGATGAAAGAATCTAGTTTGTTGTCTTCCTTATCCGGCGCTGGTTTTACAGCAGGCTTCTCCTCACTGACGGGTGAAGTTTTCTTCACCTGTGTATCGGGAGGAACGGTTGGTTCTGCTTTCTTAGCGACCGTTTTGACAACTTCTTCCTCTTCGTCATCGGAGGGTTTTGATTCTTTAATCTTCTGATATTTATCTTTCAAATCGACAAGCGTCTGTATGATCTGTCTGTTAATCGGATCAAATCGCAATGCGATTCGGTAATGGGAAACAGTACCTGCAACGTCGTCCTCTTCTAGTGACAAGTCGCCAAGTAATTTATGTCCTGATAAACTTGCCGGATGCGTGATGAGAAAATCTTGCAGCACTTCGCGCGCTTTTTTCTTATTGCCGCTTAGATAATGCGATTTCGCCAGCACCAATGTACCGGTATCGTATTGCGGATGTTTTACCAGGCCCTGTTCGCAGAGTTTTATTGCATGTTCAAAATCACCGATTCCGAGATAGGCATCGGCGAGTTGTGCAAACCTTATGCTATCAGGCTCTGTGGCGAAGCGCGTTTCTATCTGCTGAATCTGTGAAATCAGATTGATCTCGGCCAGAATTTCCTGGTTGCTGATCACAGCGGCTACGGTAGCTTTATTTTCTCTTGCCATAAACGACCCATCAAGTTAGTTGCGGCTTTGGTATACGTGTTTTAGAGAAAGAAACGTGACCATCGAAAATCCGATTAACGTCCAGAAGTTAAAAAAGATCATCCCGATAAAATTAGATTTAGCCGTCATATAGTTATGAATACCGACGTACGACGACCAAACAACGTAAAAAATCATTAGTATTTCCAGAAAAACCAGTTTGTCGATTTTTATAACGTATTTCGTATGATGCTGTTTGTTCGGATCGCGATGCAAAAACCCCAGTTTCGGCGTACGGATAAATGCCGATTTGATATTAAAAAATCCTTCCAGAACTGCTTTGGCGTTGCTGAGCGACAACCCGATGCTGCCCATCATGAATATTGGAAACAGCAACATGCGTTTTTTCCAATTCGGGTTAATCATTTTTTCAGAATAGAAGTAGAAAATAAATAAACCAATGATCGTTAGAACAAATACCATCATGATATCCAGCATGATATTAAACCGCCCGTTTTCATTATGCAGAAATAGAACCGATGAATTAAGCAGACAAGACGCCACTACAAATATGTACGAAAAATTGGCAGTTAGGTGAAACAACGATTGTATTTTTACCCATAACGACAACTCGGATTTGAGAATCTTAGGAACTAGTTTTTTTGCCGTTTCGACGGAACCTTTGGTCCAACGAAATTGCTGCGATTTCAATGCGTTGATCTCTGCCGGCAATTCACCAGGAGAAACGACGTCATTCAAAAATACAAAATTCCATCCTTTAAGTTGAGCGCGATAACTGAGATCGAGATCTTCGGTCAGCGTATCGTCGTGCCAATTTCCCGCATCATGGATACAGTCTTTTTTCCATACTCCGCCCGTCCCGTTGAAATTAATAAGGAATCCGGCGCGATTCCTGGCAAGCTGCTGAATAACAAAGTGGCCGTTCAGCCCGATTGACTGTGTTTGCGTAAGGATTGAATAGTCTTCATTCAAGTGACCCCAACGCGTTTGTACCATGCCGATCTTAGGATTGGCAAAATAGGGAATTGTATTTTTCAGAAAATCTTTATCAGGAATAAAATCGGCATCAAAAATGGCAACGTATTCGCCGCTTGCACTTTCCAAAGCTTCTCGGAGAGCGCCGGCCTTATATCCTGTGCGGTTTGTTCGGTGGAACAGCCTAATACAAAACCCTTCTTTTGATAATCTGTCTACAACCGCTGAAGTTAGTTTAAGCGTGTCATCCGTCGAGTCGTCCAAAACCTGAATTTCTAACCTATCTTTTGGCCAACTTAGTTTACTTGTTGACAGAATCAGGCGTTCTGCAACATTTTGTTCATTGAAAATTGGAAGCTGGACCGTCACGCGCGGCCAGCTCTGTGTTGGAATTTTTTTCAGATCAAATTTTCCGAGATTATTTTTATGACGATGCTTTAGAAAATAATAGATCATCACAAAATTATGCGTACTGAAAAGAAACAATACAAACATACAAAAAAGATAGGCGTAGAATAAAAGCAATCCGCCGTCGAACGAGAGAAGCATAAGGGTCCTTGGGTTTAATAGGGTTTAGGGTTTTTGAATATCTCCCGGTTTGGTTTTACCAATCTGAAACAACTTTATTTAAAACGTTTTGGGTTATCATTTTGACCGCCTCATCGATACCGTCATTGCGCCGCTTATCGCCTTGCAGAGTATAACGTCCCCACCCTGTGACCGATTCCTCCCAAAGTGTTTTCTTTTCTTTCTTGTTTTCAAAGCGTATGGTGGTAGTTATCGTTATTTTATAATCCGTTGTCGAGAAAGTATTGCCGCTGCCCTCGAATGTAAAAGGAACGTCATCAATTTTAGTAATCTTGCCCGCAATAACAGCGTCCGCCAATTTCAGGTCGGCGATCTTGAAATTATTATCATCGAGAATGGCGCGGACGAGTTCGTTTGTCACGCGTTCGCGGATACCGGGCTCGGACGTAATGTTATCAAAAACCGGAACGGCCACCGTTTTAATACCTCCTAGATTGGCGCCGCTGAACGAATAGGTGCAGCCCACTGTAAATAAGAGCAGCACGAGAAGACTAATTTTACCGATGAGAACTTGCGGCGTCAGGGATGAGTGAACCACGGCTGGCGCATTAAACTCGTTTTTATTTTGGATCGGGTTCATCATAAGTCCAAGTTATATTCTTTGATCTTACGATACAACGTTCGTTCGGATAGTCCGAGCGCTTTGGCCGCGGCGCTTCTTTTGCTATCATATCTTTTCAACGCTTTAATGATCAGTTCCTTCTCTGCCTCTCCGACGTCCATGGTTTCACGTTCGGACGATTCATCCACATTATAAATTTCCGGTTCGACCACTTTGCTTTCAGAAATTTTTTTGTCAAAGATCATAGGCGACGATGCGTGGCTTGATAACCCGGACGCAGAACCGCCAAGTTTTGCCGCCAGAAAGTGCTTAATATCCGTAATGTCCTGTTTGAGCGACAGCAAGGTCCGATATAATAATTCACGTTCCGCCTGCTCAGGCGTCAAATGCATGGCAACCGGCAAGCGCGCATTATCCGGTTCGTCTTCGTTGATCGTATCAATATCTCTGAAATTCTGAAGATTATTGGTCACATCCAACGGCGTAACGATGTCACCTCTTTTCAGCGTGATCAAACTTTCTACAAAATTTTTTAATTCTCTCACGTTTCCCGGCCAGCGGTACTGGGTAATGATATCCATGGCTTCTGGCGAAAATCCTTTAAAAGAACCGTGCGTCTGCATACTGAAGGACCGAATGAATTTTTCCACAAGTATCGGAATATCTTCCCGACGCGCGCGCAATGGGGCGATGTTCAACGTAATTGCCTTAAGCCGGTAGTACAGGTCTTTACGAAACTCGCCACGCCGAACCATTTGTTCCAGATTGCGGTTAGTTGCCGCGATCACACGCACATCTGACTTTTTGACAACCGAGCCGCCAACCTTAATAAATTCGCCCGATTCCAGTACACGCAGGAGTTTCACCTGTGTCACAAGCGGCATATCGCCGATCTCATCTAAAAAAACGGTTCCGCCGTTAGCCGTTTCAAAATATCCTTTACGTTCCGACACCGCGCCCGTAAAAGCGCCGCGTTCATGTCCGAAAAGTTCGCTCTCGAGAATACCCTCTGCGATTGCGCCGCTATTGACTATAACGAGAGGGCGATTTCGGCGGTGGCTGAGCTGATGGATGGCTTTCGCCGATATATCTTTGCCGGTGCCGCTTTCACCGATGATGAGAACGGCAACATCGGATGGGGCAATTTTACAAATGTCTCGGACAACCGATTTAATCGAAGCTGAACGCCCAATTAGCCCGATGGTATCGCCTATTTCATCAAGGTTGTTTTCAATCTCAGTTTCGTCATTGGCCAATACAAAATTTCTTAAATTCTCGGCCTGTATCGGAGTCTGGTTCATTCCTTTACTTACGAATAATGTCTAATATCTCGTTTGCTGCGCGTTCAATGGTATCGTTGATCACGACATGATCAAAATGATGCGCTTTATCCATTTCTTCAGCAACCCGTGCAAGACGCACCTTCAGGTTTTCGTCATTTTCAGTTCCTCGCGCCATGAGTCGTTTCTTAAGTTCTTCCATGGAAGGCGGTTTAATAAAAATCAAGACCGATTGATCCGGAAAATTTTTCTTTACGGTGAGCGCGCCGTTGACGTCAATGTCCATGATCACATTACAACCGACCTTTAGATCCGGTTCCACCGCCATTCGCAAGGTGCCGTAATAATTTCCGAAATGATGGTCGTATTCAATAAAATCATTGTGTTCAATATGATCTTTGAATTCCTCTTCACTGATGAAATAATAATCTTTACCGTCATGTTCGTCCTCCCGTTTCTCCCGTGTGGTCGCAGAAATGGAAAAAACGAGCGTCGGGTCCTTTTTAACTAGTTCGTTCTTGATCGCCGTTTTCCCTGTTCCGGAAGGCGCGCTAAAAACTATGAGTTTACCCGCAACTGACCGTAATTGTGCCATAAGTTTTCCACTGACAAAATTTCAGTTATAAAGACTCAATTTAAACAAAAATATAGTTTATAAATCGTTATATATCAAGGATTTTTTTGGTTTTGGGGGCGGTGAATGTGTTTTAGAATTCAAATGAATTGAGGGGAATTCATGCGTCAAATAGCAGAAAAGAATCTTAAAAACCAAAAATACTGAATCCTCCATCCACGGCAAGGCATTGCCCTGTGATATAAGACCCGGCCGGCATGCAGAAAAAAGCGGCTGCCGATGCGACTTCATTCGGTTCGCCGATCCGGTTCAAAGGTGTGCGGGATAATACGGATTTCAAATAGTCTTGATTTTGCAGAACCGTTTCGGCTAAAGGCGTTCGGATATACCACGGAGCGATGGAATTAACTCGAATGTTATCAGCCGCCCATTCGAGGGCCAGGTTTTTAGAAAGTTGAATCAGGGCGGCTTTGGTCATTGCGTAAATAGCGCCTGTTTTCAGCGCAGTCAAACCGCCAACAGAGGAAATATTGACGATACACCCGGAACCGGATTTCTTCAGATATGGGTAAGATAACATGCATAGGTCAAATGCCGAACGCATATTGGTATTGAGAATTTGGTCATACTCTTCAGAAGAATATTCTGTAGCTTTCCTTCGAATATTCGTACCCACGTTGTTGACCAAAATGTCAAATTGTTGCCATTTCGTTTCCAAAGCGTTAAACATCATTTTTCTATCGCTGTCGCGGCTGACGTCAGCGGTAATACCGCTGGCCGTAAAACCCTTATCTTTCCAATCCTTCAGAATTTCGTTCATTTCTGAGGATGTGCGTGCTACAATCGTGATCTCTGCGCCGAGGCTCAGAAATTCTTCGGCGATCGCTTTTCCAATCCCTTTGGTTGCGCCGGTGATGAGCGCCTTTTTTCCGGATAACGTCCAACGTGAAGCCATGATATATTGCCTTTCCATTACTATTTTTTCCGGGCCAGATGCTGCAGTGCGTCCCCGGAAACGCGGAATATAGTCCAATCGTCTACAGGAACAGCACCCAAGCTTTTATAAAATTCGATTGCGGGTGAATTCCAATCTAAGACCGCCCACTCAAATCGTCCGCAATTTCGCTCAATGGCCACATGTGCAAGATGGGCAAGCAAAGCTTTACCAATACCTTTGCCGCGCATAGTTTCTCGAACAAACAGATCTTCCAGATAAATACCGGGCCGGCCGACAAACGTAGAAAAATTATGAAAGAATAGCGCGAATCCGACCGGTACCTGTTCATAGTATGCGAGAACTACTTCCGCCTTTGGGTTTGTGCCGAATAAATGTTCCCGCAGATGTTCTTCGGTTGCCACAACCACGTGCGCAAGTTTTTCGTAAAACGCCAATTCTTTTATGAAAGTTAGAATAAGAGGGATGTCATTCTCTTGGGCGTTTTTGATTTCTATTTGGTTCATGTTGACTTTCATAAATCGTTACTAATGAGGCTGAATTTCCTCCAGATGGATTTCTTGTTTTAATCGAACTTTTCCAGTTTGATCGCAGATGTATAAAGTAATTAATTGGCCAACGAGATCAATATCGACGATTCCGTAATTAAGCTCATACAAGGGCCCGCTGATACGATAACGGTTTTGTTCCAGACGGAACAGATTCTGCCAGAAACCGGTTTTGTTGTGCGTCAAGCCGCTGGATGTAATTTCATACAAAGGATAACCGGTCGGCGCATCCTGAAATTTTGAGATTTCGCTGAAATGCCGGTCGCCGGCGAGTATGACGACGTTTTTAACTCGTGTTTTTTTTATCAGTTCAAACAAACGTTTTTCAGATTTTGGAAAGTCAGCCCACTTGTCATGGAAATGATCGCGCCCCACGATCTGCGTGGAGGAACCGATAAGGTGAATTTCCGCCGGGCTCCCGGTGAGTTCCTTCTCCAGCCACAGCCACTGAGCTTCCCCCAGGATATCCGAATTTTCACCCTTCCGCTCGCGGAAATAACGTTCGTCAAGCAGGATAATTTTGATTTGATTTTTTTCAGTTCCAAAAAGATAAGAAGCATAAATGCCTTCCTGAGCGCGGCGCGGGCTGTCGGCCGGTTCATTCAGAAAATCCAGAAACAAACGCTGACTTTCTCTTTTTTGTGAATAAGTTCTGTTGGCGCCGTTTTTCCCGTAATCATGATCATCCCAAATTCCTATGACGGGTATGGTCTCGACAAGTTTTTGATATTCGGGGTTGGCTTTCTGCAGCTGATATTTTCGCGTCATTCGTTTCATGTTCTTTGTGTCGGCATAGATCACGTCGCCGAGCCAAACCCAAACGTCAGAATTACTCTGGATGATATATTTCCACAAAGGCTGCTGGCGATTGTGTTTGTTACATGAACCGAAAGCCACCCTGAATACTCCCGGTTTTTTCGGAGGAAGATCTTCCATCAAGGTTGTGTTTATAGAACTGCAGCCGGACAGAAACATGAGAAGAAACGCAAAGCAAAAAATCTTCATAGATTCCAATCAAAAAAAAGGACATATTGAATATACGTCAATGTATCTCATTCGAGTTATTTTATCAATACGCTTCTGCCATGGCAATCATAAAAAAGGACGTGATCATTATAGGCGCCGGCGCGGCGGGACTGATGTGTGCGATCGAAGCGGGAAAACGCGGGCGCCGCGTCGCGCTATTGGAACATGCCGAAAAGATCGGGAATAAAATTCTAATCTCCGGCGGCGGGCGGTGTAATTTTACCAATCTCTATTCTAACCCAAAGAATTTTTTGTCTCAAAACGAACATTTTTGCAAATCCGCGCTGGCGCGGTTCACGCCCGCTGACTTCATTCGACTGATTGAAAAACACGGCATTAGTTACCACGAAAAAAAGTTGGGGCAATTATTCTTCGATAGGAGCGCACGTGAAATTGTTGATTTACTTAAGAAAGAATGTACTGCGGCGGGAGTAGAAATTGTAATAAACTGCGGCGCCTCGCGAATTCAGAAAGAAAAAGAATTTCTAATTCACACCGAACGCGGTTTATTCTCTTGCGATTCCCTTGTAGTCGCGACGGGTGGATTATCCATTCCAAAAATGGGCGCAACGGATATCGCGTACCGCATTGCAAAACAATTTAAGCTCGCCGTTACTCCGATTAAACCGGGGCTTGTTCCGCTGGTCTGCGATCAGAAATTCTTATCACTATTCGGCACTTTAAGCGGAGTCTCGATTGACGCTGAGGTTGTATGTAAAGGCGTTTCCTTCCGTGAAAACATTCTTTTTACCCATCGCGGATTGAGTGGACCGGCTATATTACAAATTTCTTCCTATTGGGAAGCAGGCGATAGTGTCGAAATTAACTTGCTGCCGAACGGCGATTTATATAATATTCTGAAAACTCATGCTCAGAGCAGGATGAAACTGGATAATTTTCTTGCGCAGTTTTTTTCTAAAAGGTTTATTGAGAAATTTTGCGAAGTTTTTTTTGAGGTAAAGCCTATTTATCAATACGTTGACAAAGATATGAAAAAAATTGCAGAGACGGTTCACCATTGGAAAGTTTTACCGGCCGGAACGGAAGGATACGATAAAGCCGAAGTGACGGTCGGCGGTATTGATACCGATGAGATATCCTCCAAAACAATGGAATCAAAAAAAATTCCGGGTCTCTATTATATTGGTGAAGCGGTAGATGTTACCGGCCATCTTGGAGGGCATAATTTCCAATGGGCGTGGGCATCGGGATTTGCCGCGGGACAATATGTGTAATATTTGCAGCCACTCAACTCATTGAACAACTTAATTTCAATGAATAACACTAAACAAAAAACAGAAAATGTTTAAGTGTTTTATAATATTGTCTCGTCCTGGAAAAAGTTGACAATTTAGTAGTCGTCGTAATTTTTCTTTTTGTGAATAATGTGAATAAGTGCATCACTCTGTTCTTTGTCAATTTTTTATGATTAGGCGGCCATGCACACTTCAGCCGGCGTTCGGTAATTCAGACTCATGTGCGGCCTCAAGTTGTTATAGGTATCAATAGCTTCTTTGACCGCTTTGAGTGCTTGCGCAAAATCAACAAATGTGGCATCTAAGAAAAATTCATCTTTGAGAATGCCGTTGAGACGCTCGGCCACGGCATTGTCATACGGATTGCCCGCTTCACCCATACTGATCTTCGCGCCGTTCTTTTGAAGTAATGCAATGTAGTCATCGGCGCAGTATTGCACGCCTCGGTCGGAGTGATGAATCAAGCCTTCGGGTGAGTGGGTTTTTAAAGCCATTTGTAAAGCGCGTAAGGCGCCATCCAATGAAAGGCTCAACGACAGATCGTATCCGACTATTTTGCGGGAATACAAATCGGTCACTAATGCCAGATAACAGAACCCGCCTATCAAACGGATATAGGTAATATCTGAAACCCAGACTTGATGTACACGATCCACAGCCAGTTCTTTGATTAAATTATCATGGATCCGATACCGATGAAAAGAGTCGGTCGTCTTGGCATATTTCTTCTTACGCCTCACTAGGAGATCGTGGCGGCCTAA
>JAEUSJ010000470.1 GCA_016788215.1 bacterium
AGGCTGTATGCTGCAAATGAAACCGCAAGGACGTGTACAACGGACTCGGCGGCGTCCGATAAGATAGCCGCGGACTGCGTAATATAGAATGCATACATTTTCATAAAAAACATCGATAAGCCTATGCCAAGGGACCATCGCATGGCAATCTTGTTATCATGATGTGCTTGCGGAGAAGAAGAAACTGCCGCCGATGATGTGTCAGTTTGAGGCTTGTGAATGGGTGTGTCTAAGGAAGTCATAGCGGTGTCGTTAATTTAACGAATTTACAGGTTTAAGCCGAAATTAAATTCCTTTAATGACTATGCCGGGAGTTTGGTGATCTGATCAAAATGGGACACAACGTAACGCATCCGGCGAACAACGGTCTCTTTACCGATTACCGATATCAAGTCAAATAGTCCTGGCCCCAATGTCACTCCTGAAATAGCTAAACGGGCAGGATGGATAAGTTCACTGGCTTTTATCTGATTTTCTTCAGCATATACACGGAATACCTTTTCAATTTCGTCATGTTGAAAAGACTCTAATTTTTCAAGACGATCCGCCAGATTAGAAAGATATTCTTTAGCGGGCGGTAACATGCGTTTCCTGATACCATCGGGATCGAACGTATCCGGGTCCCTAAAGAAATACGACGAAAAAGAAAGTAATTCGTGAATGAAATTAATTCGTTCCTTCATAAGACCGATGGCGCTCATGACATATTGTTTTGGAAAATCGGAATAACCGGATTTCTCAAGATCCGACTTCAGCATGTTGAATATTTCTTCATCGGATTTACGTCGTATATGCTGCGTATTGATCCAATTAAGTTTTTCAATAT
>JAEUSJ010000471.1 GCA_016788215.1 bacterium
CACCCGCCGACGCCTGATCCACAGCGACACCGTGTGGCGCCCTGCGGGCACGCCGCGCAGCCGCGCCGTTCGGTCGCGTCGCACGACGAGCGCTTCGCCGTCATCGACGCGAAAGACGTACATGCCCTCAGGCAAGGCTGCGTGAGGCGGCGCATCGCCGGGGCCGAAGGGCGCGCGCCTGACCGGCGGCACACAGATCGTACCCGCCTCGGGTCGTGTTTGCCCTGACGCCGTGACCGTCGCCGCCGAGACAACGCCAGCGACGAGCAGCGCAACCGACACCGTGCGTTTCACCGGCGAACGGGTACGACCTCGCAGCCGAGCGCGTCAAGCCTGGGCCCTGCGCAGGCCGAAGGCGCCCCAAAGACAAAACGCCACCCCCCCGGTGAAGGGAGGGTGACGTTGTGTGTTGGTTGCGGGGGCAGGATTTGAACCTACGACCTTCGGGTTATGAGCCCGACGAGCTACCAGGCTGCTCCACCCCGCGTCGCTGAGGTGGGCGTGTTGTATCCGTACGCGCCCACCACGTCAAAGAAAATCGTCAGCCCCCGCGACCGCGACCGCCGGAGCCCCCACGCTGACCGCGCGAAGGCCCTGAACGGCCGCGAGAATCGCGCGCTCCGGCGTTGGCGTTGTCGCGCGCGCCGCCGCCCGAACGACCGCCGCCCGCGCCCCCCGAGCGACCGCCCGAACGACCGCCGCCCGTGCCTCCCGAACGGCCGCCCTCGCCGCCCGCGCGACCGCCTGCGCGGCCCCCTGCGCGGCCGCCACCCGGAGCCTCGCGACGCGGGCCCCCGCGCCCCTTCGGAGCCGCCCCAGGGCGCC
>JAEUSJ010000472.1 GCA_016788215.1 bacterium
CAAAGATCTTTTGTCTCAGGGACTTGTTCAGCCCACCCTGATGGAGATATACACCTGCAACGCCGATGGTAGCGACATAAAGCAGATCACCAGCTTGGGGGGAGCTAATTGGGCGCCATTTTTCCATCCTTCCGGTAAAAAAATCATCTTTTCTACAAACCACCACAGCAAAAGCGGGCGGCAATTCAACTTATTTGCAGTAAACATCGACGGCACGGGGTTGGAGCAAATCACTTTTGATACGGTATTTGATGCATTCCCTATGTTTTCGCCCAACGGCAAAAAGCTCGTATTTGCTTCTAACCGCAATAACAAGGGAGGGCGCGACACCAATCTTTTCATAGCTGATTGGGTGGAATAATTTGTAAAAAAATACCATGCCCCATTTTATGACCGGTTTGCGCAGAAACCCCTATTTTGACCAGCAAATAACAGGGTCATGCTGTTGCAATTTCCGGATTACTTCTTTTGGGGCACTTCTACGGCCGCTACGCAGGTAGAAACCGCCGGCGATCACAACTGGAAAGGTGTGCGCGCGCGCGACGGTTATCTGCTAGACCGCACTACCGACCACGAAAGGCGAAGAGAAGAAGACTTGGAGTACATTTGCCGGCTTGGCAATGTGTATCGCTGTAGTGTAGACTGGGCTCGATTGCAAGATGCCCCCTATAAGGCTTTTGACGAAGCAGTGATCGATGAATATCAAAGTTTTTTCTCCAAATTGAACGAACGTGGGGTGAAAGTCATGTATGTCATTCACCATTTCACCAATCCTCTTTGGTTTGAAAAAGCGGGTGGATGGCTTGTCGAAGAAAATGTCA
>JAEUSJ010000473.1 GCA_016788215.1 bacterium
GCCTCTTGCGAATACTGGACAACATTTGGAATCGAATCGACGTTCGTATAGTGCATAATGAAGTTTTCAACAACGGCAGTCTGATCGGCTTCGGCGTCCGGGTTTTTTGGATCCAATGTATTGTCCCGCGGAAGATCCGCGCATCCTATCGTAGTAATAAAGAATATCAGCAACAGATATTTTTTCATGTATTCGTTCCTTAAAATTGAATCGACAGGTTAATTCCGGCTGAAACTTTCCGGGCGTTCGTATCCAGCATGGGCTGCAGAGACCACTGCGACGACGTTCCGGTGTTATCATCGGCGAGAACTTCAAGTTGTGAATTCTTGTTCTTTATCAGCGCCATGACATAGGCCCCGACCGCAATGGCCGTTACACCGGCGGCGGCGTAGGCGACTTTATTCCAGTTGTTTGCTTTTGTATACGTATCATTAATTTTCTTGAGGCTTGTGGCGTCGCGGTAATCTTTGTCGTATTTCTTTTTATTGCTAAACGATACGACGGCCGCTGCACCAAGTGCGACGCTGGTAACGAGCAGCGATCCGGCCGGCGCACCGCGCAATTTGACTTTCTCCATCCTGCGGCCTTCACCCGTAAGCTGAAATACAATATTCTGCGCGAGCATCTTTGCCATGACGCCGGCTTGTTCTTTCGATGGAGCTATGGCCTTTTCTCCGACTACTTGGCCATTAGAAATCTTAGTAATGGCGACATCAATCCGAATTAACTTACCATTCTCTGAAATATCTCCAGTAATGATATAATCGGCGCCAATCAGGTTGCCGACTTTTGTTTGTTTATCCTTGTCCTCCGACAGATC
>JAEUSJ010000474.1 GCA_016788215.1 bacterium
TCTCTGCCCTGCTCGTCCCGGGTCAGCATGTGCAAGCCGCGGTAATTCGGCGGCAGCACTTTTTTGTTTTCAGGATAATTTAAAACAATAGGCTTCTTGAACATATGCCTCAGCGTGATGATCAATCCTTTGATCACAGGAATAACATACGTATTGTCAATCCAGTTCTTGCCGCGCGGCACCGTTACGTTCTTCACCGAAACAGCCATATTTATTTCCTTAATTTAAAAATAAGTAAATCAATGATAGCCTTGCAAAAAACCATGCACCGAAAGATGCTCATCAAGCTCCGGCCATTCAATTCCTGAACCTTTTCCGATCCATTTGTAATGTTTCAACTGCTTTTTTGTTGCGTTATAAAGACGCGGATACCATATCAAAGGAATTTGAAGAATTCTTGCGTCCTCTAATTCCACTATTAAATACTCGTCATTAAAGCTTAGTTTTTTTGCTTTAATTTTTTTATCGATTAAAGTATTCATTCCATTTCAGAATTATAAAATCTCTGTTTTCGTTCAGTGTTGTTTTTATAAACCTCAATTCAGTCGGATTAAAACCTTCTGAATAATCTAGTTCAAGAACCGGTTCCATCCAAAATTTCGCTTCTGCATCGCCTTTAGCAATGTGAACATGAATTCTTTCAAACCCTTCATTAGAAAAAAAGAGAAATGAATAACCGTTTATAAATAGTATCTTTGGCATCAATGATCACCGGTTTAATTCATTAATGCCATCACGATCGCTGTGATCACCACATTGGCCAGAGCCAGTGGAATCAAGACCTTCCAGCCAAAGTTCATCAACT
>JAEUSJ010000475.1 GCA_016788215.1 bacterium
CGGCCCAATTTTTTAAAATTCGTATATCGAAGATCAAAATGAATACCTTCAACTAATGCATCGACGGTGGCAACATTCCACATAGTCTTGGATGTCTTAAACACCGCCGCGTCGTCTCCAACACCGAGTACCAGGTTTGAGTTTCTTTGACCTTTTTTTAGAATCCGACTGATCAAATTGATTAGACCGAATTCGTCAACCTGCTGAATGCTCGTTTTTGACGCCATAAACGTTGGCAATATAAACGAATATCCGCATTTAATCAAATTGTTTTTAAAGGCCAAATGGCTTGAAAACGCTTTATCTAGAGGTGTTTTTGGGGGATTTAGAATTCAAAAATGGTTCCAATCGTATAACTTCGCCCCGGCATTCGATAGCGTTCAATTTCTTCATATTGCGTGTTGGTAATATTGTTCACCGCAAAATAAACCAGCCGGCCATGCTGAAATTTGTAAGATAACTTTGAATTTAATGCAAAAAAGGCATCCGGCTCGCTTCCTGGATAGATCGAGACCTCTTGTATTGAACTGTTAAATCGGCCGTTCACATTCCACGCAATATTACCATAAAACGCATCGGAATTAAAATTAAAAGAGTGTTTAACCTTATACGGAAGATCGTGATTGCCGTTTGCGTACCCAATATCGCTTTGTCCCGCATTCTTGGAGATATCCCTCGCGTCCAGATAGGTATAACCAAAGGATGCCGTATAATAGTGTTTGCAGTATAGATTGAAATTAAATTCGATCCCCTGCATCCTTGCGCGATTGAGATTAAGAACCTTATACAAGTTGCCTGAAACCA
>JAEUSJ010000476.1 GCA_016788215.1 bacterium
ATTTTGGAAAGTCCTGGCAGACCCTTGATATGACGCCATTTATTGGCCATAAGGTAAAACACGTTGCAGCGTATTACGATCAAATACGTCAGTTCACACGAATTTTTGCATCGACGGATGATAAGATTTACTACATGCCTTATGGACAGAGTTCGACTTGGAGAGAGGTTTATACGGATGCAAGCAATACAATTCAGAATTTCGTAATAGATCGTAACCCTGATCTCAGAAATAACATTCTTGTTTGGAGACAAGGCAATCGTCTGGAATTCGGAAGCCTGGAACACGGACCTCAGCTATACCAATTTGAGGATGTCAGTTCATCCATATTGAATCTTATTCCCACGGGCGGAGTGATCCAAAATCTCTTTACCGGTGAGGATGGGTATTACTTGCTTCTAGAGACTTATGGGAGTAATTCAGGTTTTCGGCGCATATACAAAACGAGCTTTGCTAATAATGTGCATTGGGCAGAAATTACGGAATCGCCGGTTGATCAGCTTCGGGTAGCTAATCTGGTAACTTTACGCGACAACAGCAATAATGTGTTAGTCTACGCAGCAGCGAATAATGGCATTTGGACACTGACACAGACGGCCATTGTAACGAGAGATACCGCAGTAGCTTCGTTACCCACTTCGGTTGCATCGGACTCCGCTGTCCTTTTAGTCAATTTCTACAATGCAGGAACGGCGAATCTTGATCTGGATTCAATCGGAATCAGCGGCGATATTTCCGGAAGTTTCAGAATTCAAAATATTCAGGGGCATTATGTTGTTCAATTAAAATCTGTATTACA
>JAEUSJ010000477.1 GCA_016788215.1 bacterium
CGATCGCATGTAGATTACGACTATTCAAAGAATATCCAAAACGAACTCCTGTCCCCCGGCGACACGATTCTAAACCGGAGCGTGTTGTTTAACGCTCAGAAGAAATTGTCCGGAAGTCAGTTCGCATTTTATTTATCAACCCGATTCCGCGTCTTGCCGCCTTTGACGCTGGAAACCGGTATTCGGTATGACTACGCGTCCTACACGCAGGAAAATTTATGGAGCCCGCGAGTTAACGCGCTTTATTCGCTAACGCGAAAAACTTCGCTGAGAGGCGGATGGGGATATTATTATCAGACACAAGCTCCGGACGAACTGAGAATTCAATTTGAAGAAACCTCATCGCTACGAGCTCAGAAAGCAGAACATTTTGTGTTCGGCGTAGATCACCAATTTGATAACGGGCTTTATTTTCGCACCGAAGCGTATCTGAAAAAGATCAGCCGCGTTCCGATCACTTACACTACGTTAGGCGCCGATATCGACGAATTTTATCCTGAGTCCAGAGACGATTTGGTCAGACTAACGGTGAATAAAGCAACGGCCAAGGGGTTGGAGTTCTATCTGAAATACGATTCCGGTGAAAAGTTTTCATGGTGGCTAAGTTATGTGTTATCGAAAGCCGCTGACGATGTTACCGATGTGACTTTTTCAGGAAATATGACTGCACGAACCGGCGTGCAGTCCCGGCCGTGGGATCAGCGGCACACGCTTAATATAGATGCGTACTATCGCCTGAATCCCGGATGGCAATTTAATCTGGCCTGGCAATACCGCAGCGGTTGGTCCTT
>JAEUSJ010000478.1 GCA_016788215.1 bacterium
CATGGTTCGACAAGCCTGTCCTGAGCCCTGCCGAAGGGCTCACCATGACGTATGTGAGTAAACCCGATAAGCACATAATAATTTGACGGATTATTTCGTAATAAGTGAGTTGAAGATGACATCCGAGACTTTGCCCAAAAAAATGATCATTCACCGACGCGATGAGATAGAACGGTTATTTCAATCCGGAAAAAAAATTTCCGGCCAATTTGTTTATTTTCTGTATCTGCCGATCGAAGAAACGAAATTGGTACCTATGCAGATCGGTTTTATGTGCGGAAAAAAGATCGGCAATGCAGTCACTCGGAATTATTACAAACGCCTATTACGGGAAGCTTTTCGAAAAAATAAATCATTTTTCAACGGATTCCAGACATTGATCATCGCGCAAAACTCGATACCGCGCTCTGATTTTACATCACTGCAGGAAGATATTATTTTAACGGCGAAAAGAATAAAGTGAGCGGAACTTTATACATCGTATCGACGCCCATAGGCAATCTTGAAGATATGACGCTGCGTGCGCTGCGTATCCTAAAAGAAGTCGATCTCATTGCCTGTGAAGATACACGCCAAACTCGTAAGTTGCTTGATCATTATCAAATCAAAAACCAGCTCACGAGTTTTTTTGAACATAACGAAATCAGAAAAATACCTGAAGTGATTGCCTTACTCCAATCGGGGAAATCCGTTGCGGTCGTTTCCGATTCGGGAACGCCGACGATCTCTGATCCGGCGTTTAAATTAGTTCGTGAAGCGCGCACTCAGGGAGTCACCGTCGTGCCTGTTC
>JAEUSJ010000479.1 GCA_016788215.1 bacterium
ACATCTAAATTGTTCACAGACGCTTCGCCGGCGTCGGGTCAAAGAAGAGTGGTCAGAATTCTAAACAACGACGTTTTTCCGGCTCCGTCGGGCCCGATGAAGCCGAAAAGCTCTCCTTTTTCCACAGAAAAAGTCAAAGCATTGACGGCAATAACGCCTCCGTATTTTTTTGTCAGATTTTTTACAACAATAGCCGGCATTATTTCCCCGGTGTGGTTTGTTTCAGAGGAACTAAGTAATACCCTGCTAATCCTATAATGGCCCACACCGCCGTTCTGATAGTCATAGCCACAATAGTCCGATTCTCAAATAACCCTCCCGACCACACATAAATACCGAACATCACAAACAGTGATACGGTTAACATGAAAATTATTAACGCTAATCTGGCGCCCCAACTTCTAAGAAACCAAAGCCCAACGCCGGACAAGATGTAAAAAAAGCCTGCGAAGAAGTTAGACCAAAGAACAAATGGAACATAGTTTCCGGCAGCCAATCTTGCCTCTCCATCAAAAAATAAAACCGCCCCGCCTTCTTTTATAGTTGCTATACCAAAGAGGAGGGCAACCGCCGCCGTGATTCTTATAATAATGGTACGACTCATAAGTAATCTGTCCTTATTCAAAATAATCAGTATAGGTGGCTAAGTTTTTTTGCATTGACTGAAACGCAGCGTCAGATGCTTTTAAATCGTCTTCCTTTAGTACATTGACGTCTTTAATAATACGGACCAAAAAGACATGCAACTGTTGATGAGCATCACCGGTCATCGTACACTTCTTGAATATT
>JAEUSJ010000047.1:0-2270 GCA_016788215.1 bacterium
AGCCCTTTAAATAATATGGCCAATGCGTGCCAGGTCTGTCACCGTGAAAGCGAAGAGACATTAAAAAAGAATGTGTACGACCGGCAGGATAAAGTGATCGACATTCGCGGCCGTTTGGAAGAAGCGCTGGTGAAAGCGCATATCGAGGCGAAAACGGCGTGGGATAACGGAGCCACAGAAAACGAAATGAAACCGATATTGCAGCTTATCCGCCAGGCGCAATGGCGCTGGGATTATACGGCGGCCAGCCACGGCGGTTCTTTTCATGCGCCGCTTGAAACTGCACGTGTGATCGGCGACGGAATTGAAAAAGCGCAAGGCGCGCGTATTCTATTGGCAGAAATTTTGCTGAAACATAATGTCAAGCTGCCGGTTCCAATGCCGGACCTGTCCAGCAAAGAAAAAGCACAAGCTTATATCGGGCTTGATTTGAAAAAGCTAAACGATGAAAAAGCAAAGTTCATCAAAGAAGTCATACCGCAGTGGGATGAAAAGGCAAAAGAACGGCATGATAAGATGGGCGTTATAGGCAGTAAGTAAGGCCGCTAGACTCATAAATTAACAACCCCGTTTACTACAGATACGGGGTTTTTCTTTTTCAAAACGTTCTGATGACTGTATCCATTAACCACTGCGCATCGTTTGTTTCAACATAATCGGTGGTATAATGAAGACCGCGGCTCTCGCGGCGTAACTTTGCGCATCGAATGATCAGTTTTGCTAATTTGGCAAGATTTCGCAATTCAATCAGCGCCTCAGTAACTTTAGTTCCCTTATAAAAATTCTCGATCTCATCGCTAATCAGCTGGATTCGACGTTCCGCTCGCTCCAATCGCAGATTTGAACGGACAATTCCCACATAATCCCACATGATCTGTTGTATCTCTTCACGATTGTGCTCGATCAATATCCATTCTTCGGAACTAAAAGTACCGCTTTCATCCCACTCGGGGAAATCGGGAATTTCCAGTTTTTCAGAAATCAATAACTTGCTCGCATGCTCGTATACTTGGTTTGCAAAAACGACCGCTTCCAAAAGAGAATTACTCGCCAGTCGATTGGCGCCATGAACGCCGGTCAGCGCAACTTCGCCGCAGGCGTACAACCGATGAATGTCCGTTTGGCCGTGCAGATTGGTTTGAACGCCGCCGCACATATAATGAGCCGCGGGAACTACGGGAACCGGCTCCTTCGTAATATCAATTTTGAATTTCAAACAATTTTTGTAAATATGCGGGAAATGTTCTATCGTTTTAGGAGCGTCTAAATGACGCAGATCAAGAAACACACAAGCCTCACCGCGCTTTTTCATTTCAGCGTCAATGGCGCGCGCAACAATATCGCGAGGCGCTAATTCCTTTTGGGGTGAATAACGTTCCATAAAACGTTCGCCGGCCGCATTGATCAGATAGGCGCCGTATCCGCGAACGGCTTCACTGATGAGAAAGGACTGCGCTTCCGGGTGGTAGAGCGACGTGGGGTGGAATTGCATGAACTCCAGATTTCCGACACGTGCGCCGGCGCGATACGCCATGGCAATTCCGTCGCCGGTCGCAATTTTTGGATTGGTCGTATGCTTATATACCTGTCCGCACCCGCCCGATGCAAGAATTGTTATCCTGGATAAAAATTTCTTAACGATATTTTCATGTATATCCAGCGCATATGCGCCAAAACAATGAACGTTAGCCTGCTCAATATTTTTTTTCCGGAGATGATGTTCCGTAATAACTTCAAGTGCAATATGATTTTCAAAAACCTGAATATTGGAATTTGATTTTACTGCCTCGATCAGCGCGCGTTCGATCTCACGTCCGGTAAGGTCTTGCGCATGAACGATACGGTGTTGTGAATGGCCGCCTTCTCTGCCGAGATCCAATCGGCCTTCCGTTTTGGTAAATTGTACGCCGATCTCGGTTAGTTCATTTATCGCCGTTGGCCCATTCTTGACGATAAGCTCTACTGCATCGCGCCGACATAATCCGGCGCCGGCTTTGAGGGTATCCTGCACATGCATTTCAAACGAATCGTTGGGAGCTATAACCGATGCGATACCGCCCTGAGCATAGTTCGTATTACTTTCACTGTTGCTTTTTTTTGTAATGATCGCGACAGTTCCGGCACGAGCGCATTTCAATGCAGATGAATAGCCGGCAATGCCGGTTCCGATAACTAGAAAGTCGGTTGTACTTGCCATAAAAACTGAAGGATGGTTACTACGCTACTACCAGTTTCTTAGGATGGAATTTTCCGGTATTGGTATGTCCATT
>JAEUSJ010000047.1:2369-18711 GCA_016788215.1 bacterium
TCCATAAAAACTGAAGGATGGTTACTACGCTACTACCAGTTTCTTAGGATGGAATTTTCCGGTATTGGTATGTCCATTGGATTGATCGTTGTTGGATCTTTGATGAGTCAACGCCGCTTTGACGAATTCTCTAAATAAAGGATGCGCTTTAATTGCGCGTGATTTGAGTTCCGGGTGAAACTGTACGCCGACAAACCACGGATGATCTTTGACCTCGATGATTTCGACCAGTTTGCCGTCCGGTGACAATCCTGAAAAAATCAAACCGTTCGATTCAAAGGGTTCAAAAAAATGATTATTAAATTCATACCGGTGACGATGGCGTTCGCTGATCAGATCGGATTGATAGGCCGCAAATGCTTTTGTATTCTTCTTCAATACACACGGGTAAGCGCCGAGACGCATCGTCGCACCCATTTCCTTCAGATGTTTTTGCGATTCCATAAGATCGATAACGGCAAATTTTGTGCGTTTCGAGAATTCACTGCTGTTGGCGCCGGGAAACTTGCACACGTTACGGGCAAACTCAATACTGGCGCATTGCATGCCGAGGCAAATTCCAAAAAATGGAATTTTATGTTCCCTTGCGAATTGAACGCCTTTGATCATACCCTCTATTCCCCGTTCGCCAAACCCGCCGGGAACAAGTATACCGTCTACTCCATCGAAAATTTTTGCAGGGTCGCCGTCTTCAAGCCAGACAGAATCGATCCACTGCACATCCACTTTAGCGTTATTCTCAACGCCGGCATGAATAAACGATTCAAGAATACTTTTGTAAGCGTCCGGCAATCCGGTGTATTTTCCGCAAATGGCGATCCGAACATGATTGTCAGGATGGTAAACCTTGTTAACGAGATGGGTCCAGGCCGCAATGGAAACATCTTTTCCGCGTAAATTCAGTTTCTTAAGAACGAGAGAATCCAATCCGTTCTGATGCATGATCAAAGGAACTTCGTAAATAGACGCCACATCCGACGCTTCAATGACCGCGTCGGTATTGACATTACAGAATAGTCCGATTTTCGCCCGGAGTTCGCGCGATAAATTCTTTTCGGAACGGCATAACAAAATATCCGGCTGGATACCGATTTCCCGCAACTTCATCACACTATGCTGCGTCGGTTTTGTTTTGAGTTCGTCCGCCGCTTTGATAAAAGGAACCAGCGTGACGTGAATATTGATCGTATCCCGCTGACGTCCATCAAGACAAAATTGGCGGATGGCTTCCAAAAACGGCAGGCTTTCAATGTCACCGACCGTTCCGCCGATCTCGGTAATGATAATATCATATCCTTCATCGGAAAGGCTGCAAATGCGGCTTTTGATCTCGTCCGTAATATGCGGAATGACCTGAACGGTAGCGCCGAGGTAATCTCCTTTGCGCTCGCGGTCAATGACTGTTTTGTAAACTTTGCCGGTAGTGTGGCTGTTACGCGTGGTCATGTTGACGTCAATAAAACGTTCATAATGTCCGAGATCCAGATCCGTTTCAGCTCCGTCGTCGGTCACAAAAACTTCCCCGTGCTGATAAGGGCTCATCGTCCCGGGATCGACGTTAATGTAGGGGTCAAATTTCTGTATCGTGACCGTAAATCCGCGGGCTTTCAAGAGCATACCCAAACTGGCCGCAGCAATCCCTTTACCCAATGAAGATATCACGCCGCCGGTCACGAAAATATATTTTGTTTTTCTTTTTGGTTTTCTGACGCTCTTCATGAATATGTGGGGTTAAATTTTAACACTTTACAAAAAAAAGGAGACACAGATTGTGTCTCCTTTGGTTTTACGACCCAACAACTTTGGGTACCACGAAATACTGCCAGGTTTTCTCCGGAGCATTTTGAAGGACTTTGTCGATTGGAAGGCTTTCCTTTATGTCATCGTTTCTAAATACATCGGGGTACTGAATTGGATGACAAGTAGCTTCCACTGACGAAGTGTCGATTTTATTTAATTGATCAACGTATTCCAAAATAGTGTTCAACTGATGCGTATATTTTTCAAGCTCGTTTTCGTTGAATTCTAAATTGGCTAACGTCGCTATCTTTTTTACTTCGTCGATAGTTACGGACATTCAAACACACTTTCAATTTTTGATTGGGGCAATATAGGCCAAAAGCCAAAAAATGTCAAATTATTTCTAAGGTTTATAGACGCGTTATTTGAAATTGATTTATTGTTTTAATAAGTTTATATTAAAATCACTCATTTTGAAGAAGGATATTGATCATAGTGAACAGCGTTCTCATGTTCCTGCTATTTTCTGTTCTTTTACAACCGGCAGATGAAACGTCGTTGTCCGGCTATAAGGCGCTGGTTCGTACGATCGTGTATGAAGATGGATCTATTGCGCGCAGAATAGAATTAGGCCTTAATCCGGATATTAAAGAGACGATTCGATTTAAAAAGGAGTTCTTGGTCGAGAATGGGTATGACGTTTATGAAAAAGCGACCGACAGCAGTTTTTACCTTATCGGGTCGAAGACGGCAGGAGCATCGATGAAGAATGAAAATATTTTTTCAGACGGCATCAGTTCTATCGGCATTCGCAGAGTGGAAGATGAATTCCAGTATCGCGAAGAATTTTTTACGGCCTTTGTAATGGAGGAAGTAAAAAAATCGGATCTGAGAAATGACGAAGCTGCGGCAAAAGTATTATTGGCCGATACGCAGTTTGATTTTGTCACGACATTGCCCGGACGTATGATCAGTGTTAATTCCGGAGAGTTTGACCAAAGCCAAGCGCGCTGGAAATACGATGTGGAGCAGTTATTTAAGCATCCCTCATTTATCATGGAAGCCAAAAGTTCGATCAAAAGGGATGAAGCTTTGATCTGGGCGGTATTCATGGTTGGCTTGCTGATTCTTACCATGGGTGTTTTGATGTTACTTAAAATGAAACTATCATAACGAGTTTTAAAAAACATGATGTTTAACCAAGAGAAAGGGTGAGGAGTTATGAGCTACAAAGAAGAAGTACACGGAGACGTTTATGTTCTTGCTATCAAAGGAAAACTGATGGGCGGATCGGAAACCGCAGAAATTCATGACCGCGTAAAGGAATTAGTACAGGTTGGCGTAAAACGCATCGTGTTGGATCTTGGCGGCGTAAAGTGGATGAACAGTTCCGGTTTAGGCGCGCTCATGTCAAGTATGACGTCCATAAGGAATGCTGACGGCGATCTTAAACTATCGTCGGTGGCAGAAAAGGTTGAGAGCCTGCTTATCATTACGCAGCTTCTCAAAATATTTAAGACCTACGGAACAATTGATGAAGCTGTAAAAAGTTTTCATGAATCTTAAGAAAGCGAATGCGCGTGAGTACCGGTTTCGTAACGGATCCCATTTACCTGCTGCACCGGGACGAAACAGGCAGCCATCCTGAGTGTCCTGAAAGGCTCCGCAAGATTCTTGATGAGATACAGAGAAACAAATTATCTGAAGATTTGATCCCCATAGCGGCGCGTAAGGCGGAAGAGAAATCTTTGGCGCGTTGTCATACAAGCGGCCACATTGAAAAAATAAAAGAAGCGGCTTCTCGGGAAACGCGGTATTTGGATGCTGATACTTTTATAAATCCGGTTTCATTCGATGCGGCGTTGACGGCATGCGGCGGTGTGATGGCGGGTATCGACGGAGTAATGAGTGGAAAGTGCAGCAACATTTTTTGCGCAGTACGCCCGCCGGGGCATCATGCGGAATCGGACAAGGCAATGGGTTTTTGTTTGCTGAATAATGTTGCAGTAGGGGCGCGATACGCGCAAGAAGTCCACGGCTTAAAAAAAATTTTTATTCTGGATTGGGATGTTCACCACGGAAACGGGACTCAGGAAATTTTTTACGAAGATGACACGGTATTTTATTTCAGCATACATCAATTTCCATTGTATCCAGGCACCGGTAGAAAAGAGGAAAGAGGGAAAGGTTCTGGAAAAGGATTCACGTATAATATTCCTGTTCCGGCCGGATACGGTGACCATGAGTATTTGCACATTTTTCAAAATGAAGTTCAGGCCTCCCTCAGTTCTTTTCGGCCTGATTTGATATTAATTTCTGCCGGATTTGATGCGCACCGTGAAGACCCGTTGGCTCAGATGGATGTCAGTACCGAAGGCTTTGCCGATATGACACATGTAGTTAAAAACTATGCAACGCGGTACTGTGACGGCCGGCTGGTCTCGGTTCTTGAAGGCGGTTATCATTTGACCGCGCTTGCCGATTCTGTATCCGCTCATTTACGGGTTTTGATGCATGATTAATCATAACCTGAATAGTTTTTTGAAAATAAGTTTTAGTGTTGCGACGCTTTGTATTTGCAGTTCCGGTTTGCTCTTTGAAATACATGCGCAAGTTGATTCTGACAGCACAAGAGACACAAATCCTTCAGGGATCATGCTTCTTGGCGACACGACGTCGGCGGTTAAAGGAATAGGGATGTCGCAAAATCGCGCGTTTGCCATTGACACGTTGTTTCGCTCGCCCTGGGGCGCCGTAGGCAGATCCTTTTTGATTCCGGGGTGGGGACAATGGTATAATGACAGCAGATGGAAAGCGCCGGTTTTTATGATCGCCGATGTATCGCTGATAAGTGTTTACCTGGGTAAGAACAAAAAAGTAAACCGCATTGAGCATCAGCGGAAACAAATTGACCGTCAGATCAAAACCGATCCTTTCCTGACAACGGAGCAGAAGCAAATATTACAAAGCCGGTATAATAATTTAACCGCGCGACTGGACGGTGCGCTGAACGATCGAAATGTATACGGATGGTACTTCGCTATTTCGCATTTACTCGGTATGGTTGACGCTTATGTGGATGCGCATCTGTACAAATTCAAAGATAAAATGGATATAGCTTATGATCCCAACTTCAATACGGTTTATTTTTGTTGGAGGGTTCAATGGTAAAAATTTCAGACCGGAGTATGAGACATCAGATTTTTTACAATAATGGTAAAAGGAAACAAACGTGACGGAAGCGACTGTATCAACGGCTCCGGTGGACGCACAGAAGCCTATGCAAGACATCCTGGTCGTTGACGATGAAATTGACAACCTTGACCTGCTTAAACGAACATTTCGCCGTGAGTACAATGTCCATACGGCCAACAGCGCGCAAGAAGCGCTCAAAATGCTTGAAGTGCAGGAATTTGCCGTGATCGTGAGCGATCAGCGCATGCCGGAAATGACCGGCGTAGAATTGCTGCAAAAAGCCCGCGAGAAATATCCGTATACCATACGGATCCTTCTGACGGGATACACGGATATCAACGCGCTGGTTGATGCGATCAACATGGGACATGTTTACCGTTATGTGACCAAGCCGTGGAGCCGTGAGGAGATAGTCATGACGGTCAAGCGCGCCGTTGAGCATTATGAAACAACCAAACAAAATTTCAGTCTTCTCGAAGAATTAAAAATAAAAAATGAAGCGCTTGAAAACAGTTACAAAGAATTAAAAAGGCTGGATGAACTTAAGACACGTTTTATGGTCATATCGAGCCACGAACTGCGCACACCCGCGTCTATCATTTCTGGTAATTTGGAATTGCTCATGTCAGGCGCTATGGGAGAATTTCAAAAAGATCAAAAAGAAATTGTGGAAAATGCGTACAAAGGCACCACGCGCCTGATCGATCTTATCGAGGATGTATTGTCCGTACTTCGCATTGATTCGCATAAACTAAAACTTAATATCACCACGTTTAATCTCCATGATCTTGTAAATGAAGGCGCTGATGCGCTGAAAATTTTTGTTAACGAACGGAAACAGAAGGTGGTCAATAACATTCCTGCCATTGACATTGAGGCGGATAGCAATCGTATGTATCAGGTTGTAATTAATCTGCTCAGTAATGCTATGAAATATTCACAGGATGGCGCTCTGATAGAATTTAACGGTTCGGTTGAAAACGGCGCTGCGCATTTAATTTGTAAAGATAACGGGATCGGCATTCCTAAAGCGGAACTTGAAAAAATATTTGAAAAATTCTATCAGCTGGGCGATGCAGACCAACATCGAACAAGTAAACACAAATTTATGGGGGGCGGAAGCGGGCTCGGTTTGACTATCGTGCGGGGAACGATGGAGGAACATAGCGGGAAAGTTTGGGCTGAAAGCGAGGGAACTAATACCGGCACGGCTATTCACTTGATTATTCCTTTAAAACATGTTCCAGTCAATACTGTATAAATAAAGAGATTCTGAGTGACGATGGAGAAACCGGTTCTGACGTATTCGCATAGTCTTCTATTGCCGTTGACGCGTTCGTGCGGAGTACACTGCAATTATTGCACGTTCAAACAGAATGACGGCACGCTTCTCACCTTCGACGAAATAGAAACTGAACTTCAGAAGCATTCTGTATCCGGAATTTGTGAAGTGACGGTAACTGCGGGGCAGGCTCTTGAAGAACTTCCGGAAATATCCGAACAATTGAATAAACAAGGTTATGCATCGTATACGGAATACGTGCGCGACATATGCCATCTCATACTGGAGAACGGGCTCTTGCCGTCGCTCGATATAGGCCCTATGACTTACGCGCAACTGGAGACGCTGGCCCCGTATATGGCTTCGATGAACTTGTTTTTGGAAAATATCAATACCGACTTTGTGGCGACCATTCAAAAGGACAAAAGTATTGACGAGAGAATGGAATGTATCTCCGATGCGGGATTGCTTCAGATTCCGGTTACAACCGGCATTTTGTTAGGCGCCGGTGAAAGTATTGACGACGGTTTTGCCACCATAGGCGCCATTGAAGAATTACATGAAAAACATCAGCACATTCAATCGGTGGTTTTTCAATGCGTATTTTCGGATGGACATTTCCAGACTTCCGATGTGTCGGCTGCAGAACTGCAGCTCTTGATCAAATATTGCAAAAAGATGATGCCCAATGTTGCAGTAAGCGTACCGATACAATCTCCCTGTCCATGGCTGGATGAAAATGTAAACGGCGTTGATGATATCGGTCATGTCTATGAGGGAACCGACGGAATAGACTGGAGGAGCGCTTTTCCGAAGTTGACCGAAATAGAACGTATGATAATTAAAAAAGGGTACGGCCTTAAAGCGCGTTTTCCCATATTTGAACCGATGTTTAAACGCATGCGGCTTTCTGAGCATCTTCAAGCCACGATAAACGAATGGATTAACAAAAAAGAATATATGTCATACCGGAATTAGTTATGCACACATTCGCAAATGTTAAAGTGATATCGCACCCGCTCGTTCAGCAAAAGTTGACCTATTTGCGCGACAAGAATACAAGTACGCGCGAATTTCGTAAACTTCTGAGCGAGATCACGGCGTTGATGCTATTTGAAATTACCGAGGATCTCGTGACCAAAGACATTGAGGTCGAAACGCCTCTGGAAAAAACAACCTCCAAAGTACTAAAAGATTATGTTGTATTAGTACCTGTATTACGCGCGGGCTTAGGTATGCTGGACGGCGCGTTGGACCTTATTCCCAATGCAAAAGTAGGACATATCGGCCTTTACCGCGATGAAAAAACGCTGCAACCGGTCGAATATTATGCGAAATTTCCACCGGTCATGCCTGAGGCGATCGTCATAATGCTGGATCCTATGCTTGCAACCGGCGGAAGTTCCTCAGCGGCTATTGCATTACTCAAAAAAAGAAATGCTAAAAAATTAAAATGTCTTTCACTTGTCTCGGCTCCGGAAGGAATAAAAAAAATGCAAACGGATCATCCCGACGTTATGATCTATACGGCTAGTGTGGATCGAAAGCTAAATGACCTCGGATACATTGTACCGGGTTTAGGCGATGCGGGAGACAGGTTATATGGAACAAAATAAGAATTTATCCGTGAACCATATACCAAAAGATCAGCAGCGTTCTCCCGATTATCAACTGGTGATCCCGAGCTTACTCGAGAAATTGAGCGAGGTCGAAGAAATAACGGAAAAGGTTACCCTGCAGCATGAAATTCCGGACGATGACAGAGATAATCTCGCCATTGCAATCACGGAGCTAACGAATAATGCGATCATGCACGGTAATAAATTTGACTTTGAAAAGAAAGTTACCATCAGTTTTTATTTTGACAACAACGAGGTGTGCGTATATATTAAGGATCAGGGAAAAGGGTTTGATCCAACGGCTATTGGGAACCCGCTTGACCCGGAAAATTTATTAAAGGAAAGCGGGCGCGGTATTTTTATTTTAAAGTCCATTATGGACGATGTTCAATTTCAGGTAAGCGATCAGGGCACGGAAGTAAAAATCATAAAAAAAATAGAACATTCATAAACCTTTAAGAAGGTGTTGATAATGAAAAGATACATTATATTTGGCGTTTTATTATTGCTGTGTGCCGTACAGCCGATGTGGGCTCAGGCTGAGCCGGATTCAGATCCCTATTATGAGCAAAATTACGAATCGGGGGAGCAGCGAATTCATGGCGGCTGGGGTTTCAACGTTCAGATCTCTTCTACGGGATTTGTGTTGGGTACCATGTACAGCATAAAACCGGCAAAATATACTTTTTTCAGTACGTCGCTTGACATGTTTTGGGTCAGGGGAAAAGACGAACAGCAGGCTATTAACCCTTATACAGGTTATATCGAGACCATTAATTCAGAAACCATCCTGATGTTGCCATTACAATTCAGCGTCAAAAGAAGAATTCTTGGCGAAAGTATTTCCAATACACTGCGTCCATTTGTTATGTTTTCCGCAGGTGTGGTTAAGGGCTGGTATTTTGACGGCGATATCAGCAGATCGAGATTGGACAGCGTTACCAAATTTGATTTTAGGTCAAGCCAGTTTGCTCCAACGGCATCTTTAGGATTTGGCGCCGATTTCGGAAAACCCGGCCAAAGCGCTTACGGGCTTGATCTTAAGTATCAGTTTCTTAGGTTTCCGAACCATTTAGGGCTAAGAAAAAGATTTGATAATTTTCAACTTGGTTTTCACATGAATTTCTGATCGAATGAATTCTTTGAAGTTCGCTCTTTGAGCGTGTGCTGTCATGTCATTCTTTTATGTTAAAAGGCAACACCTTTGTTTGGCAGTTTTGTTATGTTGATTTGGCAAATGAACCTATTGCAATATCCTTTTATCAGCGAACAGCTTATCGTCGCATTATCTTTGTTAATTTATAATAGAGTGACCCGCAGTCTGTAAGTGAGCGGATTCCAATGTTCTGAAACCGCAGAATGACAAAAGCGCTGTGGTCACCGATGTATTTGCAAGGTCATTACCAAAAAAGTTTATTATTCGACGACGCCCGTAACGTATGGTTTTTCATTTCGTAATACATAGCGAATTCGCGCCAGTAATTTACGGGCAATACGGATAATCGCTTTGTTCTTTGACATGCGTTTTGATAACTCTTGAAAAGCTAACATTAACGCCGGATCTCTACGTACGGCCGACCAAGTGCATTGAACAAGCAGAGCACGAAGTTCCGGATTGCGACGGCGTGTGATGGGGCCTACGTGTTCGTGCGCTCCGCTGGAATGTTCCGAAGGCACCAAACCGACATAACTGGCTAAATGATCTAAATGGCGAAAGCGGTGGATATCCACTAATTCGGTAAGAAAGATCATAGCGCTTAGGGTGCTAATGCCAGGAATGGTTATTAGATAACCAACCCGTTGCTGATACGGTTCTTGGGAAGCCAGCGTACGAATCTGTTGGGTGAGTTGTGCGATACTTTGGCGATGATGTTCTAATTCATTGAGCAAAGCCTCTAAGGCCAACTTGGCCGTATGATGGGAGAACGTTACAGAGTGTAAGAATTCCAAATAGCGTTTCGACCAGTAGCGTTCACAGATATCTTCCGGTTGGTCAATGCCATGAAAGTAGAGCAGCGCTTTGATCTGATTCTTCGAGCGTGTCTGCTTTTTGACAAACAATTGGCGCATACGCACCAGGGTCCGGTCTTCTAATTCCTGAGCTTGGGGCACGTAAATTCCTTTGATTACACCGCTGCGCAAAGCATTCGCTAACTTTCGGGCATCAATGCGATCATTTTTATGCACACGTTCTTTATTGGTATGAGGAACGTCAGCCGGATTGACGACGATGCAATCCACTCCCTGTTGAGTGAGGGCTTGTTGAATCCAGAATCCTGCGAAGCCGGCTTCGTACACGCAATGATAACGCGCCCCCGGGAAATTATTTTTTAAATAATGCACCAGTTTATCCGGTTGCGGCGGCTGTGTAAATATCTTATGTTCCATTTGCTTTGTCAAGATGCATGTCTTCCAATTTTTCTTATGGGTATCCATGGCCACAAAAATATCTTGGCCATGAAAATCTAAAGATCGTCTCACGGTATTCATGGTAAGCCTCCTTGTTTGAGATGCAATCTACTAAAGAAACGCTTACCTTTTAAACATAAGGTCTGAAAGAATCTTTTTTGAATTTAGGAAGGAATTCCCAGGCGAAAGTAAACTCTCAAGGTATAACCTGAAAACGGAATGTTGTATTAAAGTTTTCTCTTATGGGTTAAAAAGATTCTTGCATGACACGCAAGGACGTTGACCACTCAAACTGATATAGCATATTATAGAATGACCTATGGAAATATTGATTAAAAATAAAAAAACCGTCGTCGTCGCTATGAGCGGCGGGGTGGATAGTTCAGTCTCTGCAGCACTGCTGAAAGAACAGGGTTTTGATATTATCGGCGTTACCATGAAGTTATGGAATTACGACGACATCGGCGGCGTCAATCGTGAAAGCGGTTGTTGCTCCATCGATACGGTACATGATGCGAGGGTCGTTTGCGAACAGATCGGTGCCCCGCATTACGTGTGGGATCTAAGTGACGAATTCGGTAAATCGGTTATAGATAATTTTGTTAATGAATACCTCGAAGGCCGTACGCCGAACCCGTGCGTAATGTGTAATAAGCATATTAAATGGGGAACGTTTTTGACGAAGGCAAAACATCTCGGCGCTGATTATGTTGCAACCGGCCACTATGCGCGATCCGTAATCGACGAAGCCACGGGTCAATATACTCTTCGTAAAAGTTATAATTTGAAAAAAGACCAATCGTATGCGCTGTGGGGCATTCGTCAAAAAGCGCTGGCCATGACTCTTTTTCCCATTGGCGAAATGACCAAAGATGAAGTTCGGGATTATGCAGTCAGAACGGGATTGCGTACCGCACAGAAAAAAGAGAGCCAGGAAATTTGTTTCATTACGGATAATAATTATAACCGTTTTTTAAAAGAAAAAATAAATGGGCTTGAGGATAAATTAGCTCACGGGAAGATTATGACGCAGCAGGGGCAGGTTGTGGGAGAACATGACGGTTACCCATTTTACACGATCGGACAGCGCCGCGGGGTCGGAGTTGCAATGAATGCACCCGTCTACGTGACTGAGATCAGTTCGAAAGACAATATCATATATGTTGGCGCCAAAGGCGATCTGCTGGCAGAGGGGTTGACGGCGAAAGATGTAAATTTGATACGCCACGATAGAATAGACGGCGAAATGCCCGTTACCGCAAAGATCCGTTATAATGACCAAGGGCACCCGGGAATTTTATCTGAAAATGAAACTGGAGAAACTCAGGTAGTATTTGATCTTCCGCAGCATGCAATAACGCCGGGCCAATCGGTTGTTTTTTACAATGACGATGAAGTGATCGGCGGCGGTATTATTGATAAGATAATGAAGTACAAACCTGAAATGGCTCTATAAAAAGAAAAAACTTTTTTAAGTATTCAAAAGCGAAGATAAACTTCGCTTTTCATTTTTTGTACTTATCCGCTTTACTCACATACTATGGGGAGCTCTTCGCCATGGCTCAGGACTGTCGAACCATGACAAAGTATAGTAAAATCAGCCTTCGACTACGCTCAGGCTGAACCTATTTTTTCCATTGGTGAGTCAACCGGATATGCACGTAATTTTTTAAGGATCTACATGTCAACCCATTCTGAAGCAACAAAGATTACAACAGAACAGCTGCGGAAAATGAAACGAGCCGGCGAGAAAATTTCTGCTTTAACGGCCTACGACCATATTGTGGCGAGTTTATTAGATGAATCGTCGATTGATATTATTTTAGTCGGAGATTCTGCCAGCACTGTTTTTGCAGGCAATGAAACCACACTTCCTATGACCATGGAGGAGATGTTGTATCACGTCAGAGTGGTTACAAAATCCGTCAAACGCGCGTTGGTGGTCGCGGATATGCCATTCATGAGTTATCATGTCAGCGTCGAAGAGGCCATTCGTAATGCCGGCCGATTCATGAAAGAGAGCCATGCAGAGGCTATCAAATTGGAAGGCGGCATTGAATTCCTTCCAACGATCAAGCGGCTTGTTGAAATTGGAATTCCCGTCATGGGGCACTTAGGCCTGACTCCGCAATCTATACACAAATTCGGCACGTATCGCACCCGCGGGACCAGTAAGGCTGAGGCGGACAAGATTCTGAAGGATGCGAAAGCGTTAGAGAAAGCAGGCATATTTGCGCTCGTACTTGAGAAAATTCCCGCCGCATTATCTATGAAAATTTCAAAAGCGATCTCGATACCGACGATCGGCATCGGCGCCGGCGGTCATTGCGACGGGCAGATATTGGTTACGCACGATATGCTGGGGTTGTATGAAAAATTTCATCCGCGTTTTGTCAGGCGTTATGCGGAATTGGCAAAGGCCATGCGTAAGGCGTTCAAAAATTATCACACGGATGTTAAGAACGGATCGTTTCCCGGTAAAAACGAATCGTATTAAATTTCAGTATTTTCGCGGCTGTTATGGTAATCGCGCAGAAATATTTTAGCCGCCTAAATTAGCCCTATCGGCCGGAAAAAATTATTTTAGCTGAGCTGTCCGGATAATTTCTAATATATAAAAGTTTCTTTGAACCAATTATAAAACCAAAAAGTCACCGTAGTGCCCAGGCCGATCATTAATAATCCTATGGTAGTCGAAATCCATCCGCCCCACACGCCGATATTGGCATACGTTTCGCCTTGGGATGAATAAGGCGCCTTCTTTAATGCTTTCAATTCACGGTTACCCAGCAAGATAGCAATGACCCCCGGGATAGGCGCGCAAAAAACAACAAAAAATACACTTATCATTCCGGTAACGCCAAGGATCATGGCCGCCTTTGCGCGCATCGATGGCGAATGATCTTCTGAATGTGTGATAATATCTTTGGGATAATTGTAGGTGCGTTTCGGGACGGGGAATACGTAGCCGCAGCGCTCGCATTTTGCGGCATCGTCGACATTGTGTGTAGTACAGGTGGGGCACATTTTCATAGAAAACCGCAGAGTGTTTATTGATACAAGAAAGCACGAAAGATGTAAAATATTTTTATTTTAATTTCCTGTTAGTGGACAACCCCAAACTTTTTAGTGCTTTCGTGCGGCCATCATACTACGTTTCTACGTCTTCAAAAGTTGCTTATTTGTAGGCGGGAATTCCTGTGACGCTTTCTCCGATGATCAGGGTGTGAATATCATGCGTGCCTTCATACGTCTTGACCGATTCAAGATTCATCATGTGGCGAATTACAGGGTACTCATCCAGAATGCCATTGGCCCCATGAATGTCGCGCGCCATTCTTGCGATTTCAAGCGCAATGTAAACGTTGTTGCGTTTGGACATGGAGACCTGCTTGAACTTCATGGTTCCTTTGTCTTTGAGCCGTCCTAACTGCAGAACCAATAATTGTCCCTTTGTTATTTCGGTGATCATGTACGCTAACTTTTCCTGAATCAACTGAAAGCCGGCAATCGGTTTATCAAACTGAATTCGATTTAAAGAATAATTCAGTGACGCATCATAACATGCCATAGCGGCTCCCAGCGCACCCCATGCAATACCGTAGCGGGCCTGCGTCAGGCAGCCCAGCGGCGCTTTGATGCCGGAGGCGTTCGGTAAAATATTTTCTTCAGGAATTCGCACGTCCTGCATGACGAGTTCGCTCGTGACGGATGCGCGTAATGAAAATTTTCCTTTCATCTCAGGCGCTGAAAACCCCGGCGTACCTTTTTCTACTAGAAATCCGCGAATTTCACCGTCCAACTTAGCCCACACGACCGACACGTCGGCAATGGTGCCGTTGGTGATCCACATTTTAGCGCCGTTGAGTATGTAGTTTTTACCGTCTTTGACGGCGCGTGTTTTCATGCCTCCGGGATCGGAGCCGTTGTCAGGTTCCGTTAAACCAAAACAGCCGATCTTTTCGCCGGCCGCCAGCTGCGGCAGCCAATACTGTTTTTGTTTCTCTGTTCCGTAAGCAAAGATGGGATACATCACCAAAGCGCCTTGTACGGACGCGAAACTGCGAACGCCGCTGTCGCCGCGCTCGAGTTCCTGCATGATGAGACCATACGCAACATTATTCATACCTGCGCAGCCGTATTGTTCGGGCAAGTTCGCGCCGAAGACGCCAAGCTCCGCCATCTGTCCGACCAAATCCATCGGGAATGTACAGTTTCGGTTATGTTCCTCGATCACGGGCAGGATCTTTGAATCAACAAATTCCCGCACGGTATCGCGCGTCATTTTTTCTTCTTCTGATAATAACGAATCTATTTCAATATAATCTACGCCTTTAAACTTAGATGCCATGATGTCTCCTTTATTCGAAAAAGAATTCTACCGCAGAGAGAATTTCAATAAATAAATAAAAACGAGACCAATGACATTGATCTCGTTTGATTGCTAAGATGGATTCAAAGAATCATCAGAAACCGAAATTCATACCGGCGACTAACGCTTGGTTACCTTTTCCGTCAATTCTCATATATTTGGCTAGCGCAAACACCTCAAACCCACCGAGACCTGCTTTCCCGCCGAATTGAACGTTATAACCATTAAAAGTATCCGATTTCGGATCCACGAGCCCGACTTTATCAGGGTCGACAATGCTCATCGAATATCCGGCGCCCGCAAAAAGTTTTGCAACACCGACGCCGAAAACAGTGTATTGTCCGTCCAGATTGATATTGTATTGCTTCGCATCTTTCACAAAAACGTATTCAACATTAGGAACTAACGTGATCATTAGAATACTTGCTTCAACCTGAGCGCCGGCAAAAAGATCTCCGTTTTTGGTTTCTGTTCCTACGCGAGGGCCAAATTTTAACCCGATCTGCGCAAATGAGCTTGATGAAATAACGAGCAAACTCATAAGAGCAATCAAAGTCACAGCAGTAAAACGTTTCATACATATCTCCTCTATGTTTAGTTGATAATATACTAAAATAATTTATATCCGTCGAAAATTCAAGAAATTTGAATTAATGTTAAAAGTGCAGCGGTCTCCACTGCATCTAATCAATCTTTCAGAAACCAGCTTACATCTATCAATTCTTCATCAAACAAATAATCTTCAGACTGAATCGTAGCAAGCCAGTTTTTCTCCTCCTCGGCCAAAGAATTTCCTTCTGCCCTTTTCATCGCGAGAGCTGAAAGGCGTTCGAAGCAGTCGTGATGCGCCAAAAACCGTTCCGTCGAATAATCGGTGGCGGATTGCGTGCTGATCAAAAATGGCCAATCGGAGGATTGCAGTAATAACAATTCGCGCGCCATTTGCTTCAGGATCGCAGTCCACTCGGGATCGGACGAGTGATTCCATTGTTTCACCGTAGCGCGCATATCGAGTTCAGCGTCATAAATGTAAGGCCATATCCAGGCGACTTCGTTATTCATCCAAACGTAATGATTGCCGCCGGCGCCCCAGGAACCTTCCGGCATAGATATAATCTTTTCCGGAGGATGTTCGCTGACGGACTGAGCGCAATGCATCACCTTAACATCTTCATTCTCGCTAAGTCTTTCAAAAACTTTTTTCAAAAATGCCGGGCCTTCAAACCACCAGTGTCCGAAAAGCTCCGAGTCAAACGGCGCCGTAAGAGTTCCTTCATAGCCGTGGGTATCTTTGAATTTTTGCAGTGCCGATCGGATCGACGTAACAAAATGATCGGCGTCTTCATTGAGCGCCGCTTCAATTTTTTCAGGCTGATAAGGTGTTTTGAGTCCGAGATCCGCCTGCAGGCTGGTGACCCGCCAATACCGATGGCCGCTTTGGTGGTGCTTTTTATGAAAATCAAGATACCATTCTCCTCCAGGATAACCTTGTTCACTGCTCCAAACCTGCATGGAAGTCTCGACATCGCGCGCAAATATAGCAACGGATTCGGAACCGGATTGCGGAGATGATTTGGTACGATATACTTCGTAAACCGAATGCGAACCGTCCGGAACGGACTTAAATTGTTCGCTCTTATCGAATTGTTCCACCAGTTTTCGCAGATTTTCAAAACGTCCTAAATAAATACCGAGCGCTTTGCCGCCTTCCACCAGCGAAGAATC
>JAEUSJ010000480.1 GCA_016788215.1 bacterium
GTAATAGCTTTATCAATTATCGCATTGATGTCGGCAACGCCCTTCTTTGGTACGGACTGGCGGGCGAAATCCAGCAAGCTTTTTACAATTTCTCTGCTGCGCAATGTTTCTCTCACTATCACTTTCAAATCTTCTTGGAATTCCGGATTATCTTTTGTCCTTTTGAGCAAAAAACTGCTGTAAGTCAAAACGCCCGTAAGCGGGTTATTAATTTCATGCGCCACACCCGCTGCTAATCGGCCGAGCGAAGCCATTTTATCAGATTGAAAAAGCTGTAATCTAGCTTCGGATAGTTTCTTTGTCATATTATTGAATGATTCGCCGAGCATCCCTATTTCATTGTCGCCCAGATATTTAATCGTACAATTCAAATTACCCTGTCCTACTTGTTGGGTTGCATTGAGCAGCTCGCGCACGGGATTCGAAACCCAGCGCCGCACAAAAAGAGCAATTAATAATCCAAGCGAAATGATGGCTATAAACGCAAATATCACAATCTCCCATTCTCTGGTGATTATGGCTTTATCAATCTCCGCAAGAGAGATGGAAACATCCAAAACCCCAAGAACTTTTTGATTTTCCGGATGCGCATGACATTCCGACTGCCAGCAGGATTGTTCATTGTAAATCGGGGTAATTATGCCAAGAACCCGGTTAGAGTCCTGATGGATTTTAAATATCCTGGTTCGTTCAGTAATCGAGATTTGTTCCAGCGGCTGATCTTCCGAGTGGCAGGCATAACAACTTTCAGCCTTTTTATCGACCATTTTATTGATATTCTCGGGATT
>JAEUSJ010000481.1 GCA_016788215.1 bacterium
ATGGTTCGACTCCGCTCACCATGACGTATGTGAGTAAACCCGATAAGCACATTAAACAAAGCAGGAGAAAAAAATATGACCAGCACGACGTATGCAAGAATCGCCGGCTTCACGTTTATCTTCTACATTGCGGCCGGTATTACCCAGATGATACTCCATGGCCAGGCCACCGCCGGCGAGGGAACCGCCGCGAAGTTGGCGAATATTGCCGCGCACACGTCCGCGGTCGGCGGCGCGATCATCCTCGATCTGCTTTGCTTTTTTTTCGCCCTGATACTCGCCGTGTCGTTGTACGCGATCACGCGGGAAGAGGAGCACGATTTGGCGATATTCGGTTTGGCCTGCCGCGTGGGAGAAGGCGTGATCGGCGCGGCCAATCTGCCGAAAACGCTGGCGCTTTTGTGGCTTGCAACCGCCGGAGAGAAAATCCCGGACGCCGCGAGCGTACATGCGATCGGTTCGTATCTGCTGATGCCGGTGGGCAGTTCCACCGTCAGCGCGCTCTTTTTCGCCGTGGGAAGCACGGTTTTTTCGTATCTGTTTCTTCGCGGACGGATGATTCCTCAAGCGCTTGCCTGGCTTGGTATTCTGGCGTCCGTTCTGCTGGTAGGTTTTCTTCCGATGCAGTTGGCAAGAGTCGTTTCGGCGAATTGGTTCGTCTGGATGCCGATGCTGGTATTTGAGCTCGTTCTTGCGGTCTGGCTGATCGTAAAGGGGGTTGCGGGGAAGAGCGAGATAGCGGTATCTAAGTAAAATTTTATACTAATGTATATGTGTATTC
>JAEUSJ010000482.1 GCA_016788215.1 bacterium
GGTGAAGGTGCGCAAGCCGATCGCACCTGTGCTATCCGTCTGGGCGAACACGTGCGACCAGCTCAGGAAGGAGGTCAAATGGACAGTGAGCAGGAGGTACCGCACGTGCCCAAAGGTGTGGCTTCGCTCGCGCCCATGACATTCGCGACCTGTTCGCGGCACATTCCTACTTTTGCGCCCCTCGCTCCAGGGCGGGAAAGTATTCCGGGCATTTAGCTCAGCTGGTTCAGAGCACTACCTTGACAGGGTAGGGGTCACTGGTTCGAATCCAGTAATGCCCACGAGGACGACAGGCGCCGCCGGTCCCATTACATCCCATGCGTTGGTTGGTGCCTGCTGTTCTGGTCTTCCTCGTCCTTGTTGTGGCCTTGTTGTTCGTACGTACCGAGCGACTGACTGCGCTGGCCGCCGAAAGACCGACCACCGCCTCGGAAAGCGTGAAGAACGAGGAGCATGTGGAGGTGGCCGAATACATGAACCACATCCATCGTTACGCGCACAAGTTGTGGTTCGCTGCGGAGGCCGGCAACCTGCCTTTGGCGGCGTTCTACCTGGAGGAGCTGGAGGAAACCATGGAAGCGCTGGAAGAGGAGAGGGTGATCGATGAGGGCAAGGACCTGAGCGCCTTGCTCCGCCAATATGGCCTTCCTGCAGTGCATGCCTTGGAGGAACAGATGACCGAACGGCAGCTGGCTGATTTCAAGGCTGGCTACGAGGCCTTGTTGGTGGGCTGCAATGCCTGCCACGCCGCCAGCGACCACGCCTTCAT
>JAEUSJ010000483.1 GCA_016788215.1 bacterium
GTACGAAAATTTCTAAACGAATGGAGCTGTCTTTTTCATGCAAATGTAAGTCGCCAAAACGGATCTTATTTTCTTTCAAGATAGTAAAGACATCTTTACGGTGTTTATAATCGACCGAATTGTCATTGCCTATGGAATAAAAAATATTCCCATTTGTATCGATAATGCAGATGTTTTCATAATTATGATTCTTTTGAATGGGCAATAGCCAATCTTCAAGAAAGTCTTTGTTAACGTTTGATTGGGGATTCGAATGATAAGTTTTCACCGCGGCCATAAAAGAGTGATTGCCCAATAAAAAATTAGCCTCAGAATACCGCTCTTTTCTAAAATCTGAAATTTGCCGGGCTTTCAGTTCCGCAATCGATAATAATTCGCGAGTTTGATTAAGTGTCAGAATATCCCGTTGGTACCGATAAAATAAAATACTGCCGGCGATAATTCCAGCGCTAAGAACTACAAACAGGGTAATCAGCATATACGTGAATCGTTTTTCCTTTTGACCGATCTGCGCCATATTAAACTCCCCTGAGTGAAAATGAGAAGAATTTTTTTATTTTCTCGTTACGACTGGAAAGCAAAATTATCCTTTTTTAGGCTTCCGGGAAAATCACAAACAGTCTCTAATGAGACCTGACCGAATTGTCCGATCCAAAGTTGATAATGCTTTTTCGATAGAGGAATAGATGTAAACACGAGAACCGTCTTTCTCTCCCAAGAAGACAATGTTTGAATGTACGTTTAGAAGGGTGCGATAGCAAC
>JAEUSJ010000484.1 GCA_016788215.1 bacterium
ACCGTCGGAGGCATACCGGCATGCCGGATCGGCGCATTTTCACCGCCCAGCATGGCTACCAATTCGTCATGGATAATTTTGACAAATTGCTCGCCGGGACTAACGCTGTGAAGAACGTCCTGCCCTAATGCTTTCGTGGTCGCCTGATCTATAAATTCTTTGACAACTTTGAAATTAACGTCCGCTTCCAGAAGCGCAACACGAATTTCACGCAACGCATCGGAAATATTCTTCTCGTTGATCGAACTGCGCCCTCCAAGTTTGCGAAAGACGCTTTCGATTTTTAGTGACAAATCGTTGAACATACTCTGATTTTCTTAATCCCTTTTTCTTCTTTCGTCTCTGCGACGGTCAGTCTCTTTAAGCAGTTTTTTCCTCAAACGTAAATTTAAAGGCGTTATCTCGACCAATTCATCGTCATTGATGAATTCAATATAATCTTCAAGACTCAGCGGATGTATCGTATCGAGTCGAACGGCATCATCGGTTCCAGATGCGCGCATGTTGGTTAATTTTTTTCCTTTTCCAACATTCACTACAATATCGTTGTCTCGGGAATGCTCACCAATGATCATACCTTCATAGACGGCTATGGTAGGGCCAACAAGCAACATACCGCGCTCCTGCAAATTCCATAAAGCAAACGCGGACGTTTCTGTATTTTCCATGGAGATCATAACTCCATTGCTGCGTCCCGGTATGTCGCCTTTATAAGGCTGATAATCGTGAAAATTATGATAGATCACGCCCGTTCCGCG
>JAEUSJ010000485.1 GCA_016788215.1 bacterium
GAATCATCTTTTTCTCCTTTATTTGATCCGCAACATATCATGTCTCATAAGAATAATGCACAATTTGAGCCATTTTACATGTTGGGTATGATTGACATTTAAATCTCTATTTAACAATAATTTATTAATTATTGTTTAAGATATTCACCATGCAGAGATTGCTGAAAATGACCATACCAAATGGATTTTTTCCCTACTATGAGAGGCATCGAAAAAGAAATAACTGTAATTGGAGTCAAAGATAGATTAGATCAGTGGACAATAAATCTGTTAAATACATCACGGTTTAGAAATATTTTGATGCTGAGCAATCATGTTCCAGGACATGGACGATTGCGAAAAGGTTGCAATTGTTGGCAAATTTTTGTACCGTCCGATACCATGCAAATCGGACATATTGAAATTGTAAAGCCTTTAGCGTTGGCGCCTATGGAAGATGTAACGGATATTTCCTTTCGTGTCATCTGCAAGAAACTCGGCGCCGATCTTTTGTATACGGAATTTACCAGCAGCGAGGCGCTCATACGGGATGCTGCGAAAGCGTTGAGAAAAATTGCCGTTGCGGAAGAGGAGCGGCCGGTTGCTATACAGCTTTTTGGAGGCGTGGAAACATCTATGGAAGGCGCTGCTGCGGTTGCAGAAAAAATGCGGCCGGATTTCATCGACATCAATTGCGGCTGCTGGGTAAAAGACGTAGCGATGCGCGGGGCCGGGTCGGGGCTACTCCGAGACCTGCCCCGATTTGAAGCTATTGT
>JAEUSJ010000486.1 GCA_016788215.1 bacterium
GGATTCGTAACAGAACACCTTGACAGGTTGAATTATCTGCCTTTGCAGATCACAGAAAAGAAAGCGGGGCTTTTTTCCGGCAAGTTGAAGAAGAAAAAGGTAGATCCTAAAGAAGTCATCGTTTTTACAAAACAATTTGCGACGCTTTTCAAAGCGGGCGTCCCCTTGGTGTCGTGCCTCGCGGCGTTGGAAGAGCAAGCCGGTTCGGAAACGATGAAAGAAATTTTGAAACAGGTCTCGGCCGATATTCAAAGCGGAAAGCCTCTGTGCGATGCATTGCGTCCACATTCAGGTGCTTTTTCCGATCTTTACGTTGACATGATTCGTGTCGGCGAAGCGGGCGGAGTATTGGAGGAAGTCTTGGAACGCTTGGTTTCCTTTTTGGCTCATGACCTTGAGATCAGAACCAATATTAAAAAAGCAACACGATATCCCATTATCGTTCTTTGCGGAATATCCGTTGCCTTCGTCGTATTGATTCTAGCCGTTGTACCGAAATTCGTCAGCATCTTTCAAAAAATGAAAGTGGAATTGCCGCTACCGACGCGGATATTGATTGGAATTAACACGGCTATCACGGAATATTGGATGATTGTCATTCCCGCCTTGGCGATTCTATATTTTGGAGTTCGCGCATTTGTTAAAACACCGGCGGGTAAGAGATTCTGGGATGAACGAAAACTTCATCTGCCCGTTTTCGGGATACTCAATGTCAAAACCTACATTTCGCGTTTTGCGAAAACATTTGAAAC
>JAEUSJ010000487.1 GCA_016788215.1 bacterium
TAGAGAATTCGAATTTGAATACAAACGAGGTGTAATAGTAAAAAATAATATAACGAAACACCATTGTGTAATTAGGTTTTTAATAATTTTCCTTTCGTGAATCTTAATAGTTAATGAATTAAAATCATTTTTTTAGTATCATAAATCTTATTTTTTATAAAAAGGCTATAAAAGTATAACCCCGATGGTAGATTGTTTCCATCAAATATTATAACAGTAGAGCTATTATTGAAATAATTATTTTCAAAAGATTTTAATTCCTTACCTGAAATATCGAATATTTTTATTTCTATATTCAAATTTTGGTTAATATTAGATCTAGTTGGAAATTCTATTGTAATTTTTGTGGTCGGATTAAAAGGATTCGGATAGTTCTGATACAATTTAAAATTTTGAATAACAATATTACTGTTTGGTAAAATACCTACAGGCTTTACATACAAATTACTGTCTGACCTTACAACAATAACATCTCTTCTTCGATCTAAATGTGTTTCAACTGTCCCCGTAAAACCAACGTCCCCGTTATTAAAAGGTAAGATAGAAAAAAAAATAGAGTAATCCGTAACTGCGAATATTTTTCTGTGAAGAACATTTCCAATTGAATCTAAAACAGATACTCCGGCAATTCTTTTGTTTAACGTGTCCGTGTCAGTAACAATCACATACCTGTTTTCGTTAATTACTTTTAAATCTTTTAGATATTCTACTTGGTCATCTTTAATTATTCTGTAATTTGATAATTC
>JAEUSJ010000488.1 GCA_016788215.1 bacterium
CAGGAGATTTAATCGGCAGGACAAGCACTCATCAGACTTTAAACTCTTTTACTTTAACCATTAACAGAACTTTTTAATGCAGCATTGAAATTCAGCAGATGTTTTTTTCCGAAAAAAAATCCCTGCCGGAATTAACAGGCAGGGATTTAATATTATAAAATAATCTGATCTTTATTTTACCAGCATCATTTTCTTTGTCGAAGTAAAATTATCCGCGTTGATTGAATAATAATAAACTCCGCTTGATAAAGCTGAAGCATTGAAGTTTATCGAATAATATCCCGCAGTCTTTGCTTCGTTCACAAGCACTGCAACTTCTTTACCTGACATATCAAAAACTCTTATACTTACTTTTCCGTCCTTCGGAAGATTATAGTTTATTGTTGTCGAAGGATTAAAAGGATTCGGATAATTCTGTGATAATTCAAACTGAGCAGGAATTCCGATGTTAACTTCACTGCTTAAATTGAAATACTCAAAGTTTCCGTTGAAATCTATCTGTTTTAATCTGTAGCTGTAACTTCCTGAAGCTAAATTTCTGTCAGTAAATGAATAGCTGTTTGAAACTGTTGACGTTCCGTTACCTGCTGCATATCCGATTTTTGTCCATGTTCCGTTTACGCTTCTTTCTATATCAAAACCTGTATTGTTCAGCTCTGAAGCTGTTGTCCATTTTAATGTAACATTGTTGTTTGAAACGGTTGAAACGAAGCTTGATAATTCAACCGGCAGAGGA
>JAEUSJ010000489.1 GCA_016788215.1 bacterium
GCAAAAGCGTTGACGGATGACGGAATTTTATATACGTGCAGTTGTTCACACGTGATCGATCCGGAGACGTTTCGCAACGTTGTTTTTCAAGGGTTGTATGGCGCAGGAAAAAATGCGATATTACTTGAGAATCGAACGCAGGCTAAGGATCATCCGGTTTTACTTTCGATGCGTGAAACTGAATATTTGAAGTGCCTGGTGCTGCAGGTGTTTTAAGAAAATGCTGCTAGTCTTTAGAGAAAAACTGGGAATTCGTCTCCCGCAGATTTCGCAGATGCACGCAGATGTTTATTATCCGCGTAGATTAGCGGCTTCTGCGAAAAAAATTAGTGCCTAGGTTTTTTGATAAACCGGAAAAGAAAACTATGAATTCGACTCTGGCAAATTTCACAAATACACGCAGATGTTTTTTATCTGCGCAAATTTGCGTCATCTGCGGGAACAAATATAGTTAAAGAAAAAGGAATTCTTATGAAAATGAATGTGTGTCTGTTATTTCTACTATGCGGTTCGATCTTTGCTCAAGAAGAAACCAAACCCAAAAAGACCGTGATTGCCGTCTTGCCGTTCGAAAATATAACGAAAAACCCTGAGGAAGATTGGTTTTCCAGCGGCTTATCCGAACAGATCACCAACGGTTTAGCAAAAATCAGCTCCTTAAAAGTTGTCGAGCGAACGCAGATGGAAAAGGTTTTGACCGAACAAAATTTCCAAATGAGCGATATCGCGGACCCG
>JAEUSJ010000048.1:0-9135 GCA_016788215.1 bacterium
TCGTATGGAGTTTAGTTTTTTGCTTGATGTATGCAGCATCTGATGAAATTCATCAGAGCTTTGTTCGAGGAAGGTATGCGTCCGCATTGGACTTCTTTGCCGACTCGATCGGAGTCGCTGCAGTTCACCTTTATTACTATTTTCGTAAATTTTAAATCAGCCCGGAACATGTCTATTATTGAAACACTGAAACAACGGTTAGCAAAAACGCGGGACAATCTTTTTGGGAGACTTTCGTCAGTATTGCAGGGCCAAACTGTAATTGATGAATCTTTACTTGAACAGATTGAAGAGATATTAATTACAGCCGATATCGGCGTTTTGACATCGCACAAAATTCTAGAGAAACTCCGGCAGCGAATAAAAAAGGAAAAACTAAGCGATACGCAGATCATCTACACCCTGCTTGAGGATGAGATAGAGAAAATGATTGTCACGCAGAACCAAGTTCCGATGGCGGCGAAGATACATCAGCATAAGCCGTTTGTCATACTGATTGTTGGAGTGAATGGAACCGGCAAGACGACGACCATCGGTAAACTTGCCAATCGTTTTGCAAAGGCCGGGAGCAAGGTTTTGCTGGTGGCCGGAGATACTTTCAGGGCGGCTGCCGGCGGGCAGCTCGAAATATGGGCGCGCCGTTCTGCTGTGGAAATCGTTCGTCAGGCGGAAGGCGCAGATCCTGCGGCGGTCGTTTTTGACGCACTGACATCAGCCAAAGTCCGTGGATATGACATCGTATTGGTGGATACAGCGGGGCGGCTGCATACCAAGGTCAATTTGATGGAGGAACTTAAAAAAATTCGCCGTGTTATCGAAAAACAGATACCCGATGCGCCGCACGAAACGTTACTCGTTTTGGACGGGACCACGGGACAGAATGCCATTCAGCAGGCAAAACAATTTTCGCAGGCAGCGCAGATAACCGGGCTCATTCTTACCAAACTGGACGGAACAGCAAAAGGCGGCGTTGTACTGGCAATCCAGCAAGAACTGAAAATTCCCGTTCTATTTATTGGTATCGGAGAGGGGATAGACGATCTGGAAGAATTTAATTCACATGATTTTGTTAAAGCCATTGTTGAATAAACCACGCGAGCGTAGGATTTGAAAAAAATAAACTTCATTTTCGGGCTGCATAATCATCAGCCGGTCGGAAATTTTGATTTCGTCTTTGACGAAGCTTATCAAAAGGCGTATAAACCGTTTTTGGATATGCTGGATAAATTTCCGTCGATCAAAATTAACATGCATTTTACCGGTATATTATTGGACTGGATAGACCGTACTTATCCTGAATTTATACCGCGGCTTCGTGCGATGACAGAGAGTGGACAAATCGAAATTATCGGGGGCGGATTTTATGAACCCATCCTGTCTGTGATACCGGATCATGATAAACTGGGACAGATCAAGAAACTCTCGTCTTATTGTGAGGAAAAGTTCGGCGCCAAGCCCCAGGGCATGTGGATGGCAGAGAGAATTTGGGAACCGCATTTGCCTAAACCTATTCATCAGGCGGGGATGCGGTACGTCGTTCTGGATGATACGCATTTTAAATACACCGGATTAGAAGAAGAGGACCTTACCGGCTATTTTGTCACAGAGGAAGAGGGACTTAAGTTGAATGTGTTCCCCATCAGCAAGACATTGCGGTACACGATACCGTTCCAGGATCCCGAAATAACGATAGAGTATTTAAGAGACATGGCGACCGAAGAAGGTGAACGGATCGCCGTTTTCGCCGACGATGGAGAAAAATTCGGTATCTGGCCTCAGACATACCGGCATGTATATGAAAACGGCTGGCTTGAGAAGTTTTTTAAACTTCTGGAGAAAAACAGAGAGTGGATTAGGATGCTGCATTTTTCTGAATCTCAGAGTTTGGTGAAACCTTCCGGACGAGTCTATATTCCGGCTTCATCTTACAGTGAAATGCAGCACTGGGCATTGCCCGTAAAAAGTTACCTGTCCTACGAACAGTTTGAAAAAACCTTAAAAGAAAAAAACTTATTTGATGAGTACGGTATTTTTGTGCGGGGCGGATTTTGGAGAAATTTTTCTGTAAAATATCCCGAAGCCAATCGAATGCACAAAAAGATGCTCAGGCTGAGTAACCGTATTCAGATGCTGAAAGCCGTCGTAACATCCGAAGACCAAAGCGCGGCTGAAGAAAAAGCCCGTTTGCTGGAAAAAGCGCAAGACCATCTCTGGGCGTCGCAATGCAACTGTCCATACTGGCACGGAGTTTTCGGCGGAATTTATCTCAATAATATCCGTTATGCCATGTACCGCGAAATGTTATTATGCGAACAATTGCTGGACACGGTAGAGAACGGCGATAATGAAAAATGGTACCAAATTGAAGAAAACGATTACGATGCGGACGGGCGCGAGGAAATTCTGATAGAGACCAAGCAGCTTGATTTGTATTTTAACCTTGAGAATGGCGCAGGGTTATTTGAATTGTCTTACAAAGACGTGCCGATTAATCTCGGCGATACGATGACGCGACGCGAAGAAGGCTACCATAAAAAATTAACAGAATTCAATACCGATAGAGCAACTTCAGAGGTCAAAAAGAACGGTAATGAGATAGCCAGCATTCACGATCTTGTTCTTTCGAAAGAAAAAAATTTACATGAGTTTTTGTTGTATGATTCGTTTACTCGACAGAGCTTTCTTGATCATTTTATACCTTTGGATACCGAATTTGAACATTTCTACAAAGGCCAATTTAGCGAATCGGGCGACTTTATAGAAAACTCTTTTAGCGGGAAAAATAATTCTGATGAAAAAAAAATACAATATGTTTTTAGTCGCGAAGGACATGTTGATCAGATTAAACTGCTGCTTCATAAAACTTTTTCACTTATCCCGGGCGCCACGCAAATTCAAATATCATATGAACTCCGAAATATCGGCGATAAAATTATAGAATCGTTATTCGGGCCGGAATTGAATTTGACTTTGTTAGCCGGTAAGGCAGAGGATCGTTATTATTATGTAACAGGACAAACGTTGGCCGACAGACAATTAGCAAGCAAAGGGGTGAACGAGAACGTTTCAGAACTCGGTATGGCGGATCATTGGCTAGGCGTGGATGTTAATTTAAAAATGGAACAGCCCGCAACGTTTTGGCGGTATCCCGTAGAAACTATTTCTCTGTCCGAAGAGGGATTCGAGCGCGTATATCAACAGTCCTGTTTATTCCCGCACTGGAAGATTTCGTTGAAACCTAACGAGGTGTGGCGCGTAAACATAATGCTTACTCTATCAAGAAAAATAGAACATTAATATATAAATCGGAGAATTTGTATGAAGAAAAAAATCTGGATATCCATGCTCGCACTTTTTGTTGTCGTTCTCGCCGTAACTGGTTTTTCTAATACTGCACAGAATGCCTACAAAAATATCGTCAAGCTGAATACGGTTTTAGATCTTATATCAAAGACGTACGTTGAAGAAGTTGACGGCGAAAAGTTGGTTGATGACGCCATTATCGGTGCGCTAAAAAGCCTGGATCCGCATTCCGTTTACATTCCTCCGAAAGAATTGAAGCAAGTTAAAGAAGAGTTCAAAGGAAACTTTGAAGGTATTGGAAGTCAGATAGATGTAATCAATGGCCAGTTAACGATTGTGACTCCGATTCCCGGCAGCCCGTCCGAAAAGATCGGCATTCAGGGCGGCGACAAGGTTATGTTGATTAATTCCGTTTCGACCAAGGGTATAACAACGGACGAGGCGGTTTCAAAATTACGCGGGCCAAAGGGAACGTTGGTTCATATCAGCATTCAGAGGACGGGCATCGAAGGATTACTCGAATTTGACATTATTCGTGATAAAATTCCGGTTTACAGTGTTGACGCAAAATTTATGCTGGATGAAAACACGGGATATATACGTTTTGTACGGTTTGCCGAAACTACGTCGGATGAGATCGAGCAGGCTTTGAAGGAATTGGAAGGTAAAGGGATGAAGCAACTTGTACTGGACATGCGAAACAACGGCGGCGGTATTTTGGAAGAAGCAAAGATGATCGTGGATAAATTTTTGCCCGGAGGCAAGATGATCGTGTATATGAAAGGGCGAATTCCGGGTTCTACGCAGGAATTTTATTCAAGCGACAAAAAATCGTATCGAAGTTACCCGGTCGTGGTACTGATCAACCGCGGCTCGGCTTCGGCATCGGAAATTGTTGCGGGCGCGATACAAGATCTGGACAGGGGTGTAGTCGTAGGCGAGCGTAGTTTTGGGAAAGGATTGGTGCAAAATCAATTCGATCTGAATGACGGCTCGGCGGTGCGTATCACGATAGCGCGTTACTATACGCCCAGCGGTCGCCTTATACAGAGACCCTATGATAATAAGTCGCTGGAAGATTATTATGGCGAAGCCCGGCTCAACGATACGCTTCATACGGACACGTCAAAAGTGTTTAGTACGTCGATGGGACGCAAAGTTTTCGGCGGCGGCGGTATCGTTCCGGATTATTTCATTACGGACAATGACACCGTGACAGCTTATTATATCAAGCTCTGGGGTAAGGGCGTTTTCAGGGATTTTACAAATAATTATCTTGAGAAAAACGGCCCGGCATTACGGGATCAATATAAATCAAATTTTATGCAGTTCGGAAAATCCTTTGACCTGACGGAATTGGACATTCAGGAAATGGTGAATCTAGGTGTTCAAAAAGGTATTCAGATTGAGCAAAAATCCGTCGATACAGATAAAGATTTAATGAAGAATTTGGTGAAAGCCGAGATTGCGCGTTATATATGGAGCAGTTTTGAGGCTTCGCAGATACGTTTTCAGAACGATCCAGCGCTGAAACAAGCTGTAACGTATTTTCCCCAGGCCAAGAAATTTACCGAGACGCGAGTCAAAACGAAATAACTACTCAAAAGTAGAGTGATATAATGGAGGTCGTATGATAAAAAAAATAATATTGCCGGCGCTGTTAACCGTGGTGATCATTGCTGTAATTACCGGCTTTACTCAGTCTGCGAAGCTTTCCAACGAAAATTCAGGTAAACTCAGGGGCGTTCTCGACATGATCGAGAAGACTTATGTTGAAGAGGTCGACGGTAACAAACTGGTGGATGACGCTATCATCGGAGCGCTGAAAAGTCTCGATCCACATTCGGTATACATCCCGCCGAAAGAAATGAGGCAGGTCAAAGAGGAATTTCAAGGTAATTTTGAAGGCATAGGAATTTCATTTGAAATCGTGAATGGAATCCTGACCGTGGTGTCGCCCATTCCCGGAACGCCGTCGGATCGCGCCGGAATTCTTGCCGGGGATAAGATCGTCATGATCGATCGCTCAACAGCCAAAGGCATTACGAACGAAGATGTATTCAAAAGGCTCAAAGGACCGAAAGGAACAACGGTACACGTGAGCATTGAACGCACAGGCGTAAATGAATTGTTGGAGTTTGACATTGTTCGCGATAAAATACCGATCTTCACTGTGGATGCTAAATTCATGTGGGATGAACAAACCGGATATATTCGGTTGAATAAATTTGCCGAAACATCGTCCGATGAGATCGAACTCGCCATACAGGAACTTGAGATCAGAGGCATGAAGCAGTTGGTGTTGGATCTGAGAAATAATGGCGGAGGATACTTAGAGCAAGCGGAAATGATCGTAGATAAATTTTTGCCTGGTGGAAAAATGATCGTTTATACCAAAGGGCGTATTTCCAATTCGTCGAGAGAATACATCTCGACATCAAAAAGTTCCTACCGTAAATTTCCGCTGATCGTCTTGGTCAATCGTTATTCCGCTTCGGCCTCAGAAATTGTCTCCGGGGCTTTGCAGGATCTGGATCGGGCAATCGTTGTTGGTGAAAGAACCTTCGGTAAAGGGCTGGTACAGTCGCAATACGATTTGAATGACGGATCTGCTGTACGCATCACCACGGCGCGATATTATACTCCGAGCGGCAGGCTGATTCAGCGTTCGTATAATGGTAAATCACAGGAAGATTATTATAAGGAAGCACATTTAAATGATACTCTGCAAACGGATTCTTCAAAGATTTATTTCACGTCGATGGGACGTAAGGTCTTCGGCGGCGGCGGAATCGTTCCCGACTACCATGTGGGCAATGATACATTTAGCGTTTATTATGCGAAGCTATGGAGCAAAGGCGTTTTCCGCGAATACGTCAATAAGTTTTTAGAATCCAATGGCCCGGCCTTGCGTGTGCAGTACAAAGAAAATTACCCTAATTTTCTGAAATCGTATGAAATTTCCGAACCCGATTTTCAGTCATTAATTCGGTTAGGAAATCAGAAAGATGTTCTTGCCGATGAGAAGGCTATTGAGAAAGACAGAGAGGATATGAAAAATGTGGTAAAGTCGGAAGTGGCGCGTTATATCTGGAGTTTGAATGAATCGGCGCAGGTGCGTCTTAAGGCAGATCCGGCTATACAGGAAGCCATACAATATTTCCCGGAGGCGGTAAAATTTTCAGGAAAGAAATAAAAAGAGGAAACTGAAAATAAAAGGCGTTCCGGCGGGTACCGGAACGCCCGTGAGGAAACCCATTTCCCGGCTTATATATGAGAACTGATATTTTCAAATACGTAATTGTTGATCTTATAATTCTCATTTGACAATTTGATGCAGAACGATTTCATCAGGTTCATGCCGCCGCCGCGGTCGATCGCATAACGGCTGCCAAGTTTGTAGACTTTCTTCTCTCGGATCAGTTTTTCCATTATGGCCTTTATCATGCCGATATTTTTCGGATTTTCTTTCATGTGTAGACGTTTTGCAACCACATTCGCGGAAGTCGGCTCGCAGTCCAAACCAAAACGTAAAATGCGGCTTTCCAAATCCATAAAAAGCGGGGCACTTTTAGTTTTCCTCGAATCGGCGATTCTTTCCTTTGATTGCATTTGAACTCCTCCTTTGTTAATGGATGGATAAAATTTTTTTTGAAGATATTTTATTTTAATACAAATTGTCTGCCAACATTTATGATTATGTAATATATTGTAAAACATAAGCTTGCAATTCTCAATTCACTTGATATTCACGGTCGGTCTGTCTCATTATATTTTAGTTGCAACAATTTGAGACAACGACTTTTTTAAAGTTAGAATTTTTAAGCGACAACTCATTGCCTTTGCAATCATTTTAAACATAAAGGAGACAAATCATGCCATACGACGAAAGACTAGTATCACCGATGCGACAGGACTTGACGCGAATCGGGTTTAAGGAACTGAAAAATGCTGCCGAGGTCGAGGAAGGCATCAACAACAAAAAAGGTACGACTTTAGTTGTTGTTAATTCAGTTTGCGGATGTGCCGCGGGAATGGCGCGCCCGGGAGTTGCTTTGTCATTAAATAATTTAGTGCTTCCGGATCATCTGATGACTGTATTCGCCGGGCAGGATATTGAAGCCGTTGCCAAAGTTCGTAGCATGATACCGGAAATTCCTCCTTCATCCCCCTCGGTTCTGCTATTTAAAGACGGGAAACTCTTGTGGGCGCTGCAAAGGTTCGAGATTGAAGGTCATACCGCTTCAGATGTTGCAAGAAAGCTAACAGCGGCTTACGAAGCTTATTGTTCGAAGGAAGCCGTGACAACATAGAGGTGGCGAAAACACGCTAAGTATGAAAAATATAGGTTGGTAAGGTTTATGAAGACAATGAAAGCGGTAGTTCTGCGAGATATTGGCAACCTCGAGAAATTGTCGTACGAAGATGTTGGGTTTCCCATTGTTAAATCCGGCGAAGCCGTGGTGTGCCTCAAAGCCGCAGCTCTCAATCACAGGGACTGGTGGATCGTACAGGGGCTTTACGCCAAAATAAAAGTTCCGGTCATTTTAGGTTCGGACGGCGCCGGGGAAGTTGTAAGTGTTGGCGATCCAAAGGATGAAGGTTTTATTGGCCAACAGGTCGTCATTCATCCGAGCTTAAGTTGGGGCGATAATTCACGGGCACAGGGCAAAGACTTTAGAATTTTGGGTATGCCGGACAATGGGACTTTGGCGGAGTACGTGATCGTTCCGGTAAGCAATATTTTTGAAAAGCCAGGATATTTAACTGACGACGAAGCTGCTGCGCTGCCATTGGGAGGATTGACCGCATATCGCGCACTGTTTGTGCAGGGAAAGCTGCAAAAAAATGAGGTTGTTCTCATAACAGGAATTGGCGGAGGAGTCGCCACACTGGCCATGCTGATGGCTTTAGCTTCCGGAGCAAAAGTAATGGTCACATCCGGTCATGAAGAAAAAATTCAACGCGCGGTAAAGGCAGGAATAGCATTTGGAAGCAATTATAACGATGAAGACTCCTTCAAAAAACTAACGGCGGCGGCAGAGACTTACGGCGGTATTGATCTTATAATTGATAGCGCGGGCGGCAAAGGCTTTGGGGATTTATTGGCACTCATAAAGCCGGGTGGCCGGATTGTCAATTTCGGTGCGACGGCAGGAAACCCCGAGTCGCTCGATTTAAGAAAAATGTTCTGGAAACAAATTACACTTCAAGGTTCTACTATGGGAACAAGTGACGATTTTAAAAATATGATCGCATTCTTCCGGTCGCATGAGATCAAACCGGTTATTGATAAAGTTTTCTTGTTGAAGGACTTTGCACATGCATTCCAACGTATGAAAGATGGAATTCAATTTGGAAAAATCATACTAAAACCCTAAATTAACTTGTCAATCAAAAGAACCATGTGATGCAAACATGTGAGTAATAAAAAACTAATTGAGGAGTACGAGGATGGAATCAAACCAAACAGAACCCGTAGCTGAGATGAATGTTTTCAACAGAGTTATTAATTTGTTCGTAACGCCCTCTAAAACGTTCGAGGCTCTGATAACAAAACCCGATTGGGTGACCCCTTTGATTTTCTTTTTTTTGATGTTTATTACAACGAGCATTTTGCTAAAAGAGGTCATACAAGCCGAACAGGCCGTTGCAACAAAAGAATCCATCATGAAGAACACCCAAATTCCTGATAGTCAAAAGCAGGAAAGCGCGGATCAGGCAATTTCCATGATGAAAAAATTCTGGGCCGTAGGAATCGGCGTAGGATTCATTGTCGTTCTGGCGTTTTATTTATTGGGAGGCCTGGCCCTTCATATTGGAGGGAAAAAT
>JAEUSJ010000048.1:9234-18529 GCA_016788215.1 bacterium
TTTTGGCAATTGGCCATACTCATCATAGGTCTTTCGATGTTATATAAGTTTTCCAGAGGCAAATCCGCTGCTTTGGTTATCGGATTGTGGCTAATATGGGTTTTACTCAGTGTCGGCTTTACGGCGCTAGGCACAAGTATGGGAGGGTAAACTCGAGTAACTTTGGTCATCCTGACATTTGAATTAAACTCCATGAAGTTGTCTTCATGGAGTTTTTTTTTGAAACTTTTGCTGCCTTTATCTGTCTAATATTTGTTGAATGCACGGGGGAGCGGTTGGCAATTTAAAATATATTTTGTAGATTAGTAAAAAAAATGAAACAAAGTTTATTGAATTACGAATATAGAATTAGTTTAAAAAATCATATTGAACTTATGAGGAGATAATTATGAAAAAATGGACATTATTGGTGATGATTTTGTCGGCGTCAACCACGATAAGCGCTCAGGAAAAAAGGGCAATTGATATTGATGAAGCGGTTAAAATTGCCATGCAAAATAATATTCAGGTCATCACGGCGCAAAACTCTTACAACGCTACTGTTGCAAACGTTTTACCAAAAACGTGGGGCAACGCATTGCCTACGGTGGACCTGAATGGCAGATATTCCTTGTCAGACCAGTCCAGTCCTTTTTTTACAACCTCAGGAGTCAAAAATAGCTCTGAGAGTTATTCATATAATGTAACGGCTAATTACGTCTTGTTCGACGGTTTTAAGAAATTTGTAGATATATCGCAAGCAAAAACAGACGAAAAGTCTGCACGATACGATTTTGAACAAGCAAAACAAGAGGTAACTCTTCAGATATACCAATCCTATGTAAATGTTTTGAAAAATCAGCAGCTTTTGAAGATCAGTGAAGAGAATCTTAAGAGAAGCGAAGAACAACTTAAGAGACTTGAGGAACGTAATAAACTTGGCGCTCAGATATTATCCGATGTGTACAAACAGCGAGTTCAAGTTGGGTCTGATAAGTTATCAGTCAACAAGGCCAAGAACAACTTAAATACGTCAAAAGCCAGTTTGAATAGTTTGATTGGCATCGACGTGCGCACTGAAATCACCTTAGTCGAACTTCCGTTTGATCCAAATGCAGAATTGTTGAAGGTTGAGTTTGACGACGCATATGAGAATGCACTCGAACAACGAAAAGATTATTTAGCATCCAGAAAAAAAGTTGAAAGCGCCCAGGGTTCTCTAAAAGCCTCTAAAAGTGGTTATTTCCCGGTTGTAAGCGCGTTTGCAACCTATCAATGGAATGATGGTTTTGTTCCAAAAACATATAAATCCTATACGATGAACGACCGCAGCAGTATTGGAATTAATCTACAAATTCCTATTTTTTCAGGATTTCAAACCAATGCAGGCGTCATAAGGGCCAATGAAAGCGTTCAGACTGCCAAAAGCAATTTAGAAACCACAAAACGTAAAGTTGCGCTCGATATTAAAATTGCATTGTTAAATATGCAAACGTCGTTTGAAAATGTGAAGTTATCGGAAGAAAACGTAAAATCGGCTAAAGAAGACCTTCGCCTGGCTACGGAACGTTATAATCTTGGCGCAGGAACCGTTTTGGATCAGATCACGGCCAATACGGGATATTCGACTGCGGAAGCAAATTATACGCAGTCGATCTACGATTTTATCTATGCACGTCAGCAGTATTTGCTCGCAGTGGGAATGTTGAGTAACTAAGCCTAACAAATAAATTTTACTTTTATTAAGGAGAAACCCTATGTCCAAGAAGAAAAAAATACTCATCGGCGCCGGATTGGCAATTGTGATCACGGCCGTCGTCGTATTTAATCTGGCGAATAAAAAAGAAAACTTGATCGAGGTTCAAACAGAAAAAGTAAAGCGCGGCGACGTGATCAAAACGGTCAGCGCATCGGGGAAAATTCAGCCCGTGACGGATATAAAGATCAGTTCCAATGTCAGCGCAAAAATCATGAAGTTGACCGTCAAAGAAGGGGACCGGGTTCAACGCGGGCAATTGTTGGTTTCTCTTGATCGAACAGTATATGATGCGTCAGTAAATCAATCCAAAGCGGAGCTCATGCGCGCAAGATCGCAGGTGATTTCAGCCGAGGCGAGTTTGCTAAAAGCTAAACAGGACTACGATCGAATCAAGGGATTACATGACAAGAAACTTGCTTCCGATTCTGAACTTCAATCGGCTGAGGCGGGGCTTTCAACGAGCCAGTCGGCTGTAGAATCTGCCCAAAGCCAGGTTCAAGCTGCGCAGGCCGATCTGGATCGCAGTTTGGATAATTTAAGCAAAACGGAGATTTTTTCTCCTATTGCCGGCACGGTGAGCAAATTAAATAAAGAAGTTGGTGAAATTGCATTAGGGTCACAATTTTCTCAGGATGTGATCATGGTTGTCGCCAATTTAGCAGAAATGGAAGCGCGTGTCAATGTGGATGAAAACGATGTGGTATCCGTCAGTTTAAATGATTCAGCCGTCATCGAAGTCGATGCGCTGAACGATCAAAAGCTGCACGGCCGTGTGACGGAAATTGCCAATACGGCCAATGTCATTTCAGCGGGCACACAGGAAGAAAAAACTGAATTTGAAGTGAAGATCGCTTTATCGGACAATATACCGACATTAAGACCGGGAATGTCCACGACGTCCGACGTCACAACGGATGTGAAAACCAACGTGTTGAGCGTTCCTATCCAATGCGTTACCGTGCGGTTGCCTGAAAAATTAAAACACAAGGAAGGTGTTGAAAAGGACGTAGCTATTGCCAACGATACGGCGAGTGAATTTAAGCCAAATAAAGACGGCGTAGTTGAAGTTGTTTTCGTCATTGAAAACGGCACCTCAGTAGCCAAAGCGGTAAAGACCGGAATTCAAAGCGAATCACATATCGAAATTCTTGAAGGCCTTAAAGAGGGCGATGAGGTGGTCATAGGAAATTACCGCGCCATAAGTAAGTTGCTTGAGAACGGATCCAAAGTAAAAGTTGATAACGAGAAGAAGATGGCTAAAGGCGGACAAGATGAAGAACGTGACGGTAATTAATATTTAACCAAAAGTCACTGACCAAATGAGGATCGCAAAATGGTAATAGATTTCAGAAATATGACTAAAGTGTATACGATCGGCACGGAGCAGGTCCATGCGCTACGCGGGGTTTCTATGACGATCAAAAAAAACGAATACATAGCGCTCATGGGCCCTTCGGGTTCCGGTAAATCGACGATGATGAATATGATAGGGTGTTTGGATACGCCCACCAGCGGCGAATATCTTTTTGAAGGTCAGGATGTTGCCAAATTGACGGATGATCAATTAGCTGAGATCCGAAATAAGCGCATTGGTTTTGTGTTTCAGAATTTTAATCTGATTCCACGTTCGGATGTGTTTCATAACGTTGAATTGCCGATGATCTATGCGGGTGTAGGTGCATCGGAACGCAGAAGCGCCACTTTGGATGCGATTGAAAAAGTCGGCCTGACTGAACGCATGAAACACAAACCGAATGAACTTTCCGGAGGCCAGCGTCAGCGTGTTGCAATTGCGAGAGCATTGGTGAACAACCCGTCGATCATTTTGGCAGACGAACCTACCGGAAACTTGGATTCAAAAACCGGCGAAGAGATCATGGGCGTTTTTGAGGATCTTTACAAAGCCGGAAACACGATTATCCTGGTAACCCACGAAGAAGATATTGCGTCGCATGCGCGCCGCGTCGTTCGTTTAAAAGACGGTTGTATCGAAGTTGATGAGATGATGAACGGTAGAAAAGTATTTAAAAAAGTTCTTGTTGACGCTTAACGACAAATAATCCATCACGTTCAAAAAGATTATATATGAAACGACTGTTTTACGAAACCATAGAAGCGTTCAGAATCGCGCTCAATGCGATTCGCGCCAATAAAGCACGAGGATTTCTTACCACTCTCGGAATTGTCATAGGAATTACGGCCGTATCTACTACGATGACCGTGATGGTAGGCATGAGAAATTCATTTCAGTCACAATTGTCGGCTATGGGAACGGATGTTCTATATGTATCTAAACATCCGTGGCTCATCATGGACGACTGGTGGAAGTATCGTAACCGGCCACAAATTACGTTTGACGAAAGTAAAAAACTTAAAAAAGCATTGGGAGATAAAATCGTAGCGGTTAATCCCAGCGTGGGCACTGTTCGTCCCATCAAATACGAATCCAAAACATTGGAAGATATTTTCGTTCGCGGGACGACGGAAAACGAGTTATTCACATCTTCTGCCGTACCCGAAGCGGGCAGATTTGTGACGAATCTCGATGTGGAGAATTCTAAGTACATCTGTGTGATCGGTTATGATGTCAGGGAAAAATTGTTTGAAAACAAAGATCCTATCGGAAAAAAATTGAAAATAGGAGCCTACAATTTCAAAATAGTGGGCGTCATAGAGAAGCAGGGGCGATTTCTCGGCGGCTTAGGCGGGCCTAATTTAGATGCGCAAGTAGCCATTCCGATTTCAACTTTTCTAAAATCGTTCGGGCGTTCCAGAGGATTACAGCTTGCTGTGAAGGTTAAGGATATGAGTTTGATGGACGACACATCGGATGAGATCACGGGCGCTATGCGGAAAATAAGAAAACTGAAGCCGACCGCGGGTGAAAATTTTTCAATAAATCGCCAGGATACCTTTACAAAAGTATACGATCAAATCATGGGTGTTGTCGGCTTGGTTGGGGTTCTTATTACGAGCATTTCCTTGTTTGTCGGCGGTATCGGCGTTATGAATATTATGTTTGTATCCGTGACGGAAAGAACGCGCGAGATAGGAATCCGAAAGGCGATTGGAGCAAAACGAAAAACTATTCTGGTCCAATTTCTTTTTGAAGCGGCCATGATCTGTCTGATCGGCTGCGTTATAGCCTTGATTCTATCTTATATTATAAGTTACGTAATCAATATTTTCTTTACTGCGCAGTTGTCGATTGGCGTGGTTCTTGTTGCCGTCCTGATCGCAATTGTTGTCGGCATACTGTCAGGCTTTTTGCCGGCCTTAAAAGCGTCGCGGTTAGATCCCATAGATGCATTGCGTTACGAATAATAATCATATACGATCATAGAAGAAAAAATTATGAAAATTGATTTAGGCGAAAATATTAAAATGGCATTTAATGCCGTAATAACAAACAAACTCCGTTCGTTCTTGACGCTGGTGGGCGTTGTTGCCGGAGTAGCTTCTATCATTGCAGTCATGACGGGCATCGCCGTTATTCAAGCTAAATTGGACAGTGACCTCAGCCGCTTAGGTTCGAATACATTCCAAGTTCAAAAATGGCCTGCGATCGGCGGCCCGGGGCAAAACTGGCGAAAGATACAACGACGCAAACCGCTTACGATCGAGCAGGCGGATCTTATCCGTGAAAAGGTTAAAGACGCGGAATTAGTCGGGGCGGAATTATGGGAACAGCCAGCGCAGCTTGCGCATGATGACCTGAAAACGAATCCGAACGTTTCTCTCGCCGGAGGGACACCCGAATTTCAGATTAACAATAACCAAATGGTCGGTGTCGGTAGATTCATTTCCGACGAAGACGTAAAGGTTGGCAGGAAAGTAATCGTTATAGGTTCGCGTATCGTAAACAAAATATTTCCATTCAAAGATCCTATTGATCAAATCGTGAAAATCGGCGGCCAGAAATATACGGTGATCGGCGTTTATGAAGAATTAGGAGATACGCCTTCCGGATCGGGAGACAACAGCGCGTGCATACCTATCTCGGCGTTTGTACAACAATTTGGCCTGAAAGATTCAGACGGCCGTGACCGGTCTGTAAATATAACCGTCAAAGCCCGGCAGGGAGTACAATTGGATGATTTAATCGAAGAAGTAAGAGGTGTCCTGCGTATTAAGCGAGGCGTGAAGCCGCTCGAAGAAGATGATTTTGACATATTTTCAAATGATAGTATGGTGCGTGCTTTTGGAGAAATGACGGCGGTGATCAAACTGGTAGCGATCGCGATGGGTGGAATTGCGTTGGTTGTGGCCGGCATAGGTATCATGAATATCATGCTGGTCTCGGTTACTGAACGTACCAAGGAAATCGGAATTCGAAAGGCGATCGGTGCAAAAAGAAAAGACATCATGTTACAATTTCTGATCGAAGCGGTGGTATTATGCGAGATCGGCGGTTTCATTGGCATTGGGGTCGGCGTTGCGATTGGTAATATTGTCAGCTTTCTGGTGAATGTGCCCGTTACAATCCCTTATGACTGGGCAATAGCCGGATTGATCTTCTGCAGTTTTATTGGAATTATTTTTGGTATGTGGCCGGCGTCGAAAGCCTCGAAGCTTGATCCTATCGAATCGCTGCGTTTTGAATAACTGCATAAGTCAGAAAACAGGACGCGTATGACTGACAGTATAAAAGCTATTCTGGTTCATGGATTGTTGATCTTTTCTTTGAATTCAACATTGTTTGCTCAATCCGACCTTGAACGGGGCCGGGAATTATTTAAGAATAAAAAATACGCCGAAGCAAGATCAATTTTTGAAAAAATTTCTAATGAATCCGATCATCAAGCCGAAGCCTATTATTATCTAGGTTCAATTTATCTTAGGTTTGACCGTGATCCGGACAAAGCGGTTGATCTACTCGAAAAAGCCATTGAGTCGGAGAATGCCAACGCCAAATATCACCTGATGTTATCCAATGCATTAGGCGCAAAAGCCATGCAAAGCAACATGTTAAAGCAAGCCTTTTTGGCCCCCAAGATCAAGAAAGAAATGGAAAAGGCTGTTGAACTGGATCCCAATTATGCAGAAGCACGGATGGCGTTGACGCAGTTTTATGTGATGGCCCCCGGTATCATGGGAGGAAGCATCGGAAAAGCGAAAGAGCAGGCGGATGCTTTGGTGAAATTGGATGCGTATCAAGGCTTTATGGCTTATGCGTCGATCTATAATCATGAGGAAGATTGGCAAGCCGCAGAAGGGTATTTTAAGAAGGCGATCGCGGCTCAACCGCTGAAAGCAACCCCTTATCATCAACTTGGGTATATGTATCTTAAGCAAAAACGTACGAAAGAGGCTGTTGAACAATTCAAAAAAATGGCCGAATACGACCCGGCCAATGCCAATTCGTATGACAGTCTTGGCGATGGGTATTTAGCGGATAATAAATTGGATGATGCGATTACGAGTTATAAGAAAGCGGTTTCGATTGATCCCAAGTTTGGTCCTTCGGTGTTTAATTTAGCCAAGTGTTATGAAAAGAAAAACATGAAGAAAGAAGCCAAGGATAACTACAAGCGTTATTTGGCGCTGGTTCCAACCGGCTCACAAGCCGATGAGGCGAGGTCGAAACTGGAGGAGTAGACTTATTATTCTGATGAAATTAATATTAAAAAAGCGAAGGAAACCCCTTCGCTTTTTTTTGTCAATCCTTTCCCAATGCAGACTCGCTTATCGAACCGGTTAATGGTATTTATAATCTTGAAAATGGGTAAGGTTGTTTCTACATTCCATTGAAATCATATCTCATGAAATCAATATCATGTTTGAAGAAACATTCAGAAAAAATGACAGTGCGCTTTTGCGTGAGGCCGAATATCATTTTCATCAGGGCTATCAATATCAAATGAGCGGCCATATAAGTGAAGCGATAGAGCACTACAAAAAGTCGATTGACCTCTTTCCAACTTCTGAGGCCCACACTTTTTTAGGCTGGGCATTGAGTTTCGAAGGCGATTATCGGGCAGCGATCTCAGAATGCGAAACGGCAATCGCCTTAGACCCGGATTTTGGAAATCCGTATAACGATATCGGCGCGTATCTCATGAGCCTTGAGCAATTAGACGAGGCAGTTATTTGGTTTGAACGCGCCAAAGAGGCCAAACGGTACGAAGCGCGCCACTATCCGTATTTTAATTTAGGCAGGATTAAGGAACGACAGGGCGATTGGATTTCCGCTCAGGCTGAATACGGAAAAGCTCTGGAATTGTATCCTGAATATGAATCTGCAAAAGAATCCTTACATCGAGTGCAAAGCCTTCTGCAAAGGCGCAATTAGGAGCATCATTTGAATTGTTTTCTTCGTAACATCGTATGGTATTTATTTATTCTTTCATATTCGTTTTTGTTGCAAGCCCAGCAAGAATTGGTCCGTCTTGTCTATCCGCGGCAGAATATGCTGCTCACTACAAATGATTCGACGCTTGTTCTAGGACAAATTCAGTTTCCCAATTCAAAACTCTTCATCAATGATCAGCGTGTTGTAACAACGCAGGACGGAGCCTTCATTGGGTATATTGGAATTGATCATGAAAAGATAGGTGCCGATTCGAGTTTTATTCTTGAGTGTAAAGTTGAGGCCGCCGATTCAACCTACGCACTTAACCGGCAAGTCAAGATTCCCCTTTCATTCAGATTCTCTGACTCAGCAAAAGCGTTCATTGATCGAAATTACCTTTTTCCGCGAGATTCAAATTGGCTGCATGCCGGAGATAGAATTAGCTTAAAATGCCGTGCAACATCCAGAGCGAGTGTGACCTACAGCGTGATCAATTCGGATGGAACCGTGATCAAAAAAGACCAGGTCATGTTGGAGTCGATGTCGGAGCATGATTTAGATGAATCGGCTTTTGGAATCGGGAAACATTCAAAACAGTTACGGGTTACTGGCGTGTACAGTACCGATTACATTATTGATGACTTATGCAAAAATGCAGTCATTCGTTTTTATGTTAAACATGGCCATGATACAGTTTATGCCGATGCGCCGGGAAGGATTTCAGCATGGGACGACAGGGACACGCGCGTGGTTGAATTGGTAAACGATGTTAACAATGCGACGGTGGATCCCGGCCGTGCCTATTACTATTTTCTGCCGAAGGGAATACGGTGCGCAGTGGATGGCAAAATCGGAAATCAAATTCGGCTAAGATTATCGGCAAATCATTCAGCCTGGCTTCCGGAAAAGAATGCGGGATATCTTCCCATGGGAACGCCGACTCCGATGACGATTGTCCCCCTGATTCGAGTAAAAAAGATCGGTCAGAAAAGTGAAATTCAAGTAATTATGTCGGAGAAAATTCCATTCAGAGTTGAACAGACCGGAGAACGGCAACTTCAATTGTCGTTGTTTGGCGGAGTCAGTGATACGGATTGGATCCGGTTTGACAACAAGAACGATGAGGTCAAAAATATATCATGGTCTCAGCCGGAAAATGATGTATACCGTTTGACTGTTGATTTGAAAGAGCCGCATCATTGGGGATATGAAACAGCGTATGACGGAACAAATTTAGTTTGGACGATTCGCCACAAACCGAAAAC
>JAEUSJ010000490.1:0-295 GCA_016788215.1 bacterium
GCCGGGCTTTGTCAGTATAATATCAACTTCGTGTAACCGCATCAAATTTTACATAAATTGGCATTATGAATAAACAGTCTTTTCAGTCTGTGATTTATCATTGTCAAATCCGATTTTTCGGCAAATACTTGAAACGTGGTCGAAAAAGCAAATTAGTTAAATATAAAATGGCCACAACTGGAATTCGGCGCTCCGGCTGTCAACAAATTTTATAAAACGTTTTGTTCATCTTCTCTTCCAGCGCTTTTGACGTTTTTGTGGTTGACAGACCGCCAAGCGAAGTGCACCGGAGCGT
>JAEUSJ010000490.1:305-734 GCA_016788215.1 bacterium
GCCAACTTCATTCATGGCTTGTATCACTTCGTCCAGCGGAACGACGTGGTCGTACTGCGCCAGCGACATATTTGCGCACGACAACGCATTTGTAGCAGCCATGACATTTTTTCCGAGACAGGGCGCTTCGACACGATTGGCAACCGGATCACAGATCATACCGAATGAATTCTGCAGCGCAACTGAAGCCGCGGAGATCGATTGCTCAAGAGTTCCGTGAACAAGAGACACAATAGCAGCAGCAGCCATTCCCGATCCTGAACCGCATTCTGCCATACAGCCGCCAACTTCGGCCGCAAACGTGGCATGCGCACAAATAAAAATGCCGATCAAACCCGCCACGAGCATGGCTTTGACGATCTCATCTTCCGATTTGCCGAGCCCTTTGGCCGTACCGATGATCGCTCCCGGAACGACACCGCAGGATCC
>JAEUSJ010000491.1 GCA_016788215.1 bacterium
TAAGAGAGAAACACCAATCCTGAGAAAAGGATCCATGCCGGATTGGGAAAAAAACACAAAAAGGGAATCACCCAGACAACGTACCACGGATGCAAAGTAGGGCTAAGCAGCGTCATTGCAGCTGTCAAGAAAAACGAAGCCCATAAAATATTTTCTTTCTGTTCTTCGTAACTTTTTCGTATGTGGTGAATAAATAGTCCGGCAAAAATGGAACACCCCGCGCATACCAAAATAAACTTTGTTACCGTGCGCGCCTTGTTATTCGTTTCAAACCCCATAAATGTTTCAGCTGATGCAGGAATTCCGAAAAAATCCTGCAGATAATGATAAACGAGAGAATACCATGACGAATTAAATTCCCAGTTAGCTGCGTATTCGGACAAACCTCTGTTGACATGATCTGCGGCGTCCAAAAAAGGGATATACCCGGTAACGATAATCACAACAACGGCGACCGTCGAGAGCGCAACGGTTTTCCATCTGGAACGCATATCCTCGAAGAACGGAAGGACAATTAGGGAAACAAATTTGGCCAGGAAAGAAAATGCTACCACAGCAGCAGCCCATATGGAACGGGACTTCATAGCAAGATAAAGGCCCAATAGTAAAAGGAAAATCGCAATGACATCGGCGTGGCCGCTTCCGGAAAATTCAACGATGACCAGCGGATTCCATGCGTAAACAATAATCCATCCGAGGGAACGGTCCAAAAATTTCAGTATAAAGAAAAT
>JAEUSJ010000492.1 GCA_016788215.1 bacterium
TGGTCGTCCAGATGCGGCTCCATCATTTCTTCTTCGGATTCCGACAGCCCGACGCGTTTAATATCGGAAATACGGCCTGATTCGATGAAATTAAGAATCCCTTCGAGCATCGTCACAAATCCCTCCGCTCCGGCATCCACGACGCCGGCTTTTGCCAGTACGGCCATCTGCTTCGGCGTATTGGCGAGAGAAATTCTTGCGTCGTTTAGCGATTCTTTAAAAAGCTCTGAAAAATCGTCGGTTTTTTTCGACCTGACTTCCACCGATTTTGCCCAGTCGCGAATTACGGATAGAATGGTTCCTTCCACAGGTTTCGACATGGCGCTCCATGCGGATTGGGTTGCATTGGAAACCGCTTCTGAAAACTTTTGAGTGTTTGCCCTGACCGATCCCTTGAGGCCGTCCTGTAACCCCTGGAAGAACTGTGCCAAAATAACTCCGGAATTTCCGCGCGCGCCCATAAGCGCAGAATCGGCAAGAACACAGGACATACCCTCAATCGAATGTTCGTGTTCGTTTTCCACGGTATCGGCGATCGTTTTCAAAGTGGAAGCCATGTTCGTTCCTGTGTCGCCGTCCGGTACGGGAAATACGTTGATATTATTTAAGTGATCTTTTTTGTTGATCACAAAATTACACCCTGCGATAACGGAACGTTTCAAACGAATACCGTCAAGATATTTGATCTTAAGTTTCAAAGCCAATCCTCCTATTTGTGACTGCGGGTAT
>JAEUSJ010000493.1 GCA_016788215.1 bacterium
TGAACGAGGAGATCAGTCCCCTTGGAAAAATTAATGATACGGTAGTTGTTATTTCCCTTGTACTTCATCCCTTCAAATTCCGGGCTATCGGATTCCTGAATCGGATACGGTTCGTTATCGCTTACGTATACGACGGATTTCCCGTTATATTCGACGCGGTATCCTAGCGCAAATCCCGGATGGTTAAGATAAAGCGTGTCCACGCGCGCGCCGGAAATTTTAAACTTGCCTTCATACAGTCTTTTAAATCCGACCGATGCGGGCATATCGCCCAACTCCACCGGAAAATAGGCGCTCTTCATCTGATCGGTAATGATCTGATCCAGTTTTACATCGGCTTCTTCACAACCGCAGATCACGAATTTATTTCCGGGAATGAATGCAGGAACAAAAAACGGAAAGCCCTGAATATGATCCCAATGCGTATGGCTGAGCAGTATGATTGCTTCGACGGGTTTTTTCCCGCGTTTCATCAGATCATTGCCTAAAACCCGTATACCGGAACCTGCATCAAAAATGATAATATTATTGTCGTCCAGCGTGAGTTCGCCGCAGGCCGTATTGCCGCCGTATCCGACCGTCTCGGGTCCCGGCGTCGGAATGGAACCGCGAACACCCCAAAATTTATATTTCATTATACAACCTCAAAAAATAAGTTTAAGACTGGGGTAACTGAAGAACTTGATGGATCGTATCAATCAGTTTATTGGATTCAATAACTTTC
>JAEUSJ010000494.1 GCA_016788215.1 bacterium
TCGGGAACGGACAGATTTATATTCTCCAATACCGGTATTTTCAGGCTGTCACGCTGATACGATTTACTTACATTTTTAATTTCAACTATGCCGGGCATATTTTACTCCTCCATTTATGAATTACAAATTCCAAAATTCAAATCACAAATAAATCTCAAAAAAACACATTTTCAAACCTACTTTGATTTCTCAAGAATCGCTGAGAATATTTTTTTCAGTTCTACAGCCTCATTCAACAAAACCAAGGATGTTTCATTGAAGTCCGCAGTGTTGAGATCTTTAATGAGGCGAATCCAGAAAGCAGATTCTTTCGATTCTTTTCTGCAAATTTTTATTCTGAAAACAAAATCCTTTTTACTCACAGATTCGTTTGCCTCGATATAATTAGCGCCAACCGAACCTGAGGCTCGAATTAACTGAGCAACATGTTCCCTATTGGAAATTGTTTTTGGCAATTGTTTACAGAATAAAGCTGTGTTTTTTGCAAATTGAAAAGTACGCTCTTCCAAATCATATGTCTTCGTTTTCTCTGTTTGAGTCATTTGAACTTATTTGGGATTTGTTTATTGTGATTTGGAATTTATTTTCTCGTCTAAACAACGTACTTTCTTACCACTAACTTGTCTTCAATTCAAAATTCATAATTTCTAATTTGTTTTTACCTTGTCTCCGCTCTTCAGATCACCCGCAGGCGAATTAACGATTTTGTCTCCGGACGATAATC
>JAEUSJ010000495.1 GCA_016788215.1 bacterium
CCGCGCCAGGTGGTACATCATCTTGCCGATTCGCATATGAACGCAATGATTCGAATGAAATTAACGCTCACGGAAAACAAACCCTCGATCAAAGGATACAATCAAGACGCGTGGGCGGAACTTGCAGACAGCAAGAAAATGCCAATCGAACACTCACTTGGAATTATCAAAGCGCTTCATGCGCGCTGGGGCTACCTGCTCGATCTAGTCAAAGATTCCGAATGGGAACGGCCTGCGCATCATTCCGAACGAGGCGATGTAACTCTCGAGACGTTTCTGAATATCTACGGCAATCATGGTGAAAAACATTGTAAACAAATTACGGACTTAAGATCAAAAGAGAACTGGTAATGGCGATTACAATAGAAAAAATGAGTGCCGGCGATTGGGAACGGGTTAGTGAAATCTACGCAGAAGGTATAGCCACCGGAAATGCAACACTGGAAACAAATGTTCCGGAATGGGAAAAATGGGATGCTGCTCATATCAAAGAATCCCGGTTTGTAGCAAAAGAAGGCGAAACCGTTACAGGATGGGCTGCATTGACGCCGGTTTCCGGCCGATGCGTTTACGCCGGTGTTGCCGAAGTAAGCGTGTATATCGGAGAAAAGTTTCGTGGAAGAGGGGCTGGAAAATTACTTTTGGAAGAATTGATCCGCTCTTCGGAGAAACACGGTATCTGGACCATGCAGGCGGGAATATTGAAAGAAAATGCAGCCAGTA
>JAEUSJ010000496.1 GCA_016788215.1 bacterium
ACAGCGATACCAACGATACCAATTATGTTTTTCTTTATTTCGTACGAAGTCACTTTCCTGTCGGGTTTATCGGATTGCTCATTGCTGTAATCTTTCTTGCTTCCATGGGCTCTCTTGCTGCCGGACTTAATTCTCTGGCATCAACCACAGCAGTGGATATTTATATGCGCTCGGTAAACAAAACCGGAACAGATAAGCACAACCTGTTTTTTTCAAGAACAGCAACCTTGTTCTGGGGAGTGTTTTGCATTATAAGTGCTTTGTATGCCGGTAAAGCCGGAAACCTGATTGAAGTGGTAAACATTATCGGTTCTGTTTTTTACGGAACCATTCTGGGAATTTTTCTTGTGGCGTTTTACATAAGACGCGTCAACGGCAACGAAGTGTTTTATGCAGCCCTTGCAGCTGAAGCCGGTGTGGTTTATTGCTGGTACTATGATGTTATGGCTTTTCTTTGGCTGAATGTTGCCGGCTGCCTGGCCGTGGCAGCGTTATCTCTGCTTTTTTATTGGCTGAGAATTTTCAGAAAAGCATAAAAAAAGGGCGCTCGTTTGAGCACCCGGGGTAGCAGATACCAATGTTATTTTTTAGCGGCAGATGCAGCTTTTGCTTCGCTTATCAACTTATCATTCATTTTGATGTAATCATCATTTTTTTGAGCAACTGCTTCCGTTTTTGAGACTTCGGCATATCGGATGGCTTCCGTATAATTCTTTTGTTT
>JAEUSJ010000497.1 GCA_016788215.1 bacterium
CTTTTGAAAGACAGCCTCGTTTATATTGTTAACGGTTTAGGCGGTAGAAGTATTTATTCTTTCGGAACAGCGATACCAGAATCTGACGTTCGGTTTAACGATGATTATGGCGCCATGATCGTTGCGGCCAATGCAGATAGCATAACGTTTCTATTTATAACCAGGAATTATCATATTGCGGACAGGCACACGCTTCACAATTTATATAGCAGATCAGAACCTCTTCCCGAAAAATTCTCACTAAAGCAAAATTATCCCAATCCGTTTAATCAAGGAACGACGATACGTTTTGACCTGCCGGAATCCGGTCATGTTAAGATTTCATTGTTCAATGAATTAGGACAAAAAGTAAGAAATTTGGCGGATGATTCGTATAATGTCGGCGAGAATCACGTGCCGGTGGACATGAAAGGTCTTTCCAGTGGAATTTATTTCTACAGAATGGAAACTAAGAAGTACAGCAAGACAAAAAAAATGACCTACGTGAAATAAGTAAGATCTTCCGGTTGGTTAAAAGCAACTTTTTTAAATCTGCCTATTTACATTTTTAGCCCTATCGCAAACAGCGGGCTTCTCACTTCATGGTTTGTTTGTTGAACTAAAATGTGGCGGGATGAACCAATGCATTTATCAAAATCACATAAAGGATTATTTCCGCTCAAAATATGTTTTCATTTCTTCCGCACTGGAAGTACACACGTTGAGGTCATGGAGAAG
>JAEUSJ010000498.1 GCA_016788215.1 bacterium
CATCGCATCGCCGAAACTGTAAAAACGATAACCGTCTTTCATTGCTTTTTTGTAGGCTTTGAAGATCAGTTCCTTATCCGCAAAGGCGCACGCCAGCATGAGCAAAGTAGATTCAGGCGTGTGAAAATTGGTTACGAGTTTATCCACGATTTTGAATTCATACGGCGGATAAATAAATTTGTCCGTCCAGCCGCGATGCGGTTTGACGCGATTGAGCGATGTGACGGCGCTTTCGATCGTACGAATGACGGTCGATCCCACGGCGATGACTTTACCGCCGCCGTCCTTGGTCTGGTTGATCGCGCGCGCGGTCGGCTCCGGAATCTCAAAATATTCCGAATCCATTTTGTGGCGGCCGAGATCTTCGACGGCAACTTTTCTGAATGTTCCTAGTCCGACGTGCAGAATAAGAGGAACGATGGTGACGCCCTTGCGCTTCAGTTTCGATAAAAGTTCTTTAGTGAAATGCAGGCCGGCAGTGGGCGCAGCAACAGAGCCGCGCGTTTTCGCAAATACCGTCTGATAGTCCGTCTTATCGCTTTCTTCGGGTGGCCGCTTGATATAAGGAGGCAAAGGACATTGGCCGACTTTATCGATGAATTTATGAAAATCACCGGTATAATTAAAACGTACGACACGGCCTCCGGAAACCGTATTATCGATCACATCGCAAAACACGCCGTCGACGACGAGGCGGTTGCCGAT
>JAEUSJ010000499.1 GCA_016788215.1 bacterium
GTCGGTGTTCCTTAATTGAAAGATCAAGTTCGGGATAATTGCCAGGTGTACCATTTGTTGTCTTACTATCTGCCCAATTTGATGCCGTATTTAATGGGTCAGCAACATTGATTTTTTCATCTGATATACCCGTTGAGTTTGCGATGCTATAGGTATATTTGGACAAGGTATCGCCAATAGGCCGTATAAGGATTACGTTATCGCCAGTGTTACCAAGTGCATTCCCAATTTGTGTATCGTTGACTCTAACGATCAAAGCAGAAGCCGGAATGAATGTTTTGTATATTCCAGCCGCCGTGTCATAATCGCTTTCAAAAATTACCGCAAACTTTTTTGGGCCAAGCAGTAGCCCCTGACTAAAATCTTTCAACGTATCAACGTCCTGATAATCAAAGAGTCTCCAATCCGTCAAGTCAATGGAAGCGGAGCCGTAATTATAAATCTCCACAAACTCGGAGTTTGGAGAGTTTGGATTAAACATCACCTCCGTAATGGTCACGCTGTCTGTCTGCGCCGACAGCAATTGCGGCAAATACAGACAAATCATGATCACGGTATAGATGACTTTGTTAGCGGGTTTTATCTGCATACGATAGAGTGTACAAGAAAATTATTTGGATTTCTTCTTTATTTGGCCGTTAGAAAATTGAAGGATATGAACAGATGAATTGACTCGAGAGTCGTTTGTAAATATTA
>JAEUSJ010000049.1 GCA_016788215.1 bacterium
TATTACATTCCATTCCAGTGTCTCGCAACGGAAACGAAGGACGGCGATATCAGTTTTCTGGTAGAGAAAAAAGCGGTGAATTACCTTACGGCCGCAACGCTGATGGATCTGGTTTCGAAGAAAAAATCAAAAGGCATTTCGAATGTGCTGGTATTTGGCAATCCTGACGGAAGTTTACCCGGCGCGGAAGAAGAAGCAAAGGTGATCCAGGCGTCGTATTCGAATGCTAAATTGTACAAGAATCTGGAAGCAACCAAAGACAAAGCCAAACAACTTGCCGGAACGACGGACGTGGTGCACTTCGCAACGCACGGATTTCTCTCGAGCGATGAGCCGCAGAAGTCCTTTTTACTGATGGCCCCTAACGCGGTAAAAAACGAAGACGATAAATTGACCATCAGTGAAATCCTGAAACTGCCTCTGAAAGATGCAAATGAACTTATCGTATTATCCGCCTGCAATACATCGATGGGCAAAAGCGCAACCGGCGTGGAACTGATCAGTTTGTCACGCGCGTTTGCCATTGCGGGTTCGCCTACGATAGTTGCCACGCTGTGGCCGGTGGACGACGAGTCTACGAAGATCATCATGATCAATTTCTATGACGGGCTGAAAAAAGGACTTACGAAAGCCGAAGCTATGCGTCAGGCGCAGATCGCGCTGATCAGAAAAGGCGATTTTCACATTCACCCGTTTTTCTGGGCGCCGTATGTGATGATCGGTAATCCGAAGTAAACTTATTCAAATCGTTTTTTTAATTAATCCCTTGCAGAATTTCTGCAGGGGATTTTTTATTGGAGAAAACCTATAAGGTCTTCCTGACTTATCGGGTTTAGGCCTTAACTGCTAAAAACGATGGGGAGAAGGTCGAAACGTTCTTATTCATTCATGCTTACACATTTCTTTCACTTATGTCAAAATTCTGGCCGAACATTGTTCTAGATTGTGCGTAATTTTCCTATCTCACAATCCGAAGGTCCACTTACAGTACCGTTGTTTAGTGATTTGGCGTGTGCTACGATTTTACCGAAATCGACCGTTATTTCAACAGGGATATTTTCTTGATACGGTTGAAATGCTTTTGATTGAGTGTGGACAGAGTAAGTTCATAATGAATTGCTGTTGCTCCAATGAAAATGTCATTGACACTAATAATTTCGTTTTGCCGCTTTAGTGTCTGATAGACATGAGCCGCAACCTTCGCAACAGCTGAATCCAATGACAGTACATCCATATACGCCAACACCCCGTCAATGAAAGCGATGCTTTCTTTCGTCTTCGCACCAACGTATAACTCATATTCCGTAACAGCGGATACAAATAAGTCATGCGAGGAAGCCAATGAATAAAATGGCGTCTTCTTCTTGTCCTTGGCTCTAAAATAATCGATGATGACGGACGTATCGACTAGAACTTTTGAATTGGCCATGCATCTGTCTCTTTACGAAGTTGCCGGATATTTTCCAGTTCCGCGTCACCCCAAACCGGGCCTCTAAGCAGCAGCTTTTGGAAGTCGGTCTTATTCTTTTTCTTAATTGAAACCGTGTAGGACAGAATGAGACTGTGCAGTTCCTCAAGATGATCGTCTGGAATTGATTCGATCTCTTTTATAATCGTTTTTTTGATCGCCGCGATAGTCATAAGGTTCCTTTCTAATACGAAATAACTTACAAAAAAACATATTCGATTTCCACTATAAATCTGTTTTTAAGCCAGAGCACCTCAGGGCTGGTCAACATCGATCTGATACCAAAGTGGAAAACTGGTATAACGAGGCTCACTCAAAATTGGATTGTTTTGTTCTTAGTTACGCTTTCCGGTTCTTTATGAAAAAACCTATAAGGTCTTACTGACTTATAGGTTTAATCCGAACCCGTTTACTTCGTTCCCCGACTTGGTTCCTTTGTACGCAAGGTCGGTTCCTTTGTACGCAGGGTCGGGTGCTTAGTACGCAGGTGCGGTTGCTTCGTGCGCAAAGTCGGTTCCTTAATGCGCAAGGATGGTTGCTTAAGGCCGAGGTTTGGCATTAAGCACTCAGGTTCGGTTTCTTTCCGCACACAACTATTCTGGGTTGTGCGCAACTTTCAACCTTAAAATCGAAAACTTTCTTAGTACACGTGTTTTTTCCACCAGAGACGTACAGGTTCTCAGCTACGATTATGCAGATAAACGAACGACTAAATTTTGTTTTAACCGATGGACGTCTTGGCTTTTTTAGCCTTTGCTGATTCGATCTCTTTGCGCAACAATTCGCCTTGTTTTTGCCAATAGCGCAATTGTTCTTCCCGCGTCATGTTTTTTATCTCATCCCAAATCTCATCCTGGGCTTTTCGTTTCATCTCTACACAATCAAACGTCTTCGTCATAATGAATCACCTCCCTTGGTGAAAAAATCTCAATCCGATCATAACCATGCATAAGATTGACCGCATGATAAAAACGAATTTTATCCGAATGAACTATATGTCGGAAATTCCAACTCACAATTTTGTCACAGCGATTAATGGAAGCAATGGCCACATGCAAGGCATCGTCGGACGATTTGGGACTTAGGATACCGGCCTGGATATAAGCTTCCATGAGTTTGAGCGCGTCGTCTGTAATGTCGATCATCTCTGAATAACTCAGCATTTTCTCATAATATTTTCGTACATCCGAAGGCGCATTCAATATTTCGCGCCGTACGATCGGAGAGACAAACGGAATAAATAAACCTAACTTAATTTCTTCAAAAAATTGTTTACTCTCTTTTTCAAACTCCGGATCGAACACCCCTCCAAAGACTGAAGTATCCACATACACTCGATTATTTTTCATCACGCCTCGCATGAGTCAATATAACGCATATTTCCTGTTTTATTCAATTCAATTTTACATAGAAGCACCAAAAAAGCGCCAAGGCAACCAATAACAGGCCGCTGGCACATACTATAGGGGAAACAGCTATCTGAGGCAAAAGCGAAAACGTGCAGCGGTGCCGAAGGTTCAATGCGGCGTCTGGTACCGCGCTGAGATTTCTCCACGATTCACACTATGAAAACGAAAACCTAACTAAAAAAGAAAATGTGATCGAAGGAAGCGCGAAGCACGGGCAGGCGAAGAATGCAGGGAGTGCGAAGCGCCTAAAGCGCGGTATCGCTGAGGGCAAGAGACATAATCAAAAGGGACAGCCATAGCCTCGCAAGACCGAAGCGAAAGTATGACGCGCTCATATATGCGGCCGCAAGTATTCTTCCTGCGCAGAGAAACTCAAAAAAAAACCGCCGTGAGGCGGTAACAACTGGGAGCTGCCTTGAGCAAGCGAGAGGCCGTAGCAAACAAAGACAGTGAACAGAGCGACTCATGTCTTCACGTAACTATGACGAGACGAATTCTAATTTGCAACTTTAGGATCATCTTTTGCTGTTTTGGAATCGAAAAGGCCAACGAAAAATCTAAGCACAAAGTTGCCGAACGACAAAAAAATCCAATTTAAAAGGGCAAATACGAAAGCAACCCATGGAACATAAACGAATGATATTACAGCGCCTTGAATTCCAGTATACTTTTGATCATTAAAATTTACAGGCACCACATCTACCAGAGAAAGTATTGCAACCAATAACCCCAAAGGTATGTACGCAAAAAAATAATTCCAAAAAAGAACTGCAAAAGAATTCCGTTTCTCGATGTACTTCTTTAGAAACATCATGATCTTACTCCTGTTTATTTTCGCCCTTAGTGTTTATGATATCTTTAACATATTGTGAAGCGCCTTCAGCGGCCTTCTCGAATCCTTTATAAGCCTGATAAAAATCTATTCCTACCTTTGCTTTTAGCGCTCCTGTCTTGCCGCCAACTTCAACTTTAAAGGATTTGTCTGCCGATAGTTCAAATCCGTTTTTACCCAAAGTGCCTTTGGCTTCTCCGCTAAGTTCCTTGCTTTCTTTTGTAACATTGCCATCCTGAAATTCATATTTCTCTTTAACAACATTTCCCTCAATCTTACCAGTTGCTGAGCCAAACGCCCCCTCGCCTTTGGCTGTTATAAATTTCCATTCAAAAACGCTATTTCCTTTTTCATTAACGCCTCCTGCCACACTCACATAATCAACTTCAAAACCAAGTTTCGCTGGTCCAACTCGACCTTCACCTTTTGCAATTGTTACACCTCCTTCTAATCCAGCAGACCCACTAAGCGTGTTGCTAAAATAAGTTGAAGCCTCCCGAAACAGATTTATTGTAGTAGCTGATGGTGTCGAAACCCTATTAAAATCAACCTGACGGCCGTCGGGATCAATCAGAATTAATGGATTTCCAAGAACATAATTATAAGGCGTCCAGTCTCTATGTTTTTCTGAGAGCGGATCAACACTTAGCCAACGTACTACGTCGGCGTTGTAATATCTTGCGCCAAAGTATTCTAAATTACTTTCCCCATCGTGTTGTTTACCTGTGAGTCGTTCGGCTGGAGAATTTATCGTTTCAGAACTACGAGAGACCTTCCCGTTTGGGTAATAATCAAAAAACCCGTCAACACTACCATCCTCTTTCAGCACGACTCTTGTCGAACCCAGATGGTCGGAGATTATTCTGGGTTGTGCGCAACTTTCAACCCTAAAATCGAAATTTTTCTTAGTACACATGTTTTTTTCTGCGGCTACGATCATGGTTTGAACTTAATAAGTCCGTTAATCTTTTCAAAGAACTTTGTTGCTCGATCTCTTAATAATATTGTGCGCGCTACTAATCGTCTAAGTGACGATAGGCGTTCGCTTCGCCTTCGCCCCTTTGGCCACGTTCCACAGGCCTTTAGGGACTATTCGGCTCGCCCATCCCGCTATGAAGCATGGCAGGACGGCGCCTATCTTTCTCTTAGCCGACATCACGCCTGACGGCGTGACGGGTAGCGCGTTTGTTTTTGTTCGGTCACATTCGGCGCGCTCCCTCGTGGATGGGTTCGTTTGAATACAGCCTTTAAGTCTGTGATATCAAGGTGCGTATAGATTTCTGTCGTATGCGCCGAGCTGTGGCCAAGTAATTCCTGAACGTGACGTATGTCCGCGCCGCCTCTCAGCAGGTGCGTTGCGCACGAATGACGAAATGTGTGCGGTGAGATTCTTATTTTAAATTTGCCTTGCTTGCGGTATTGCGCGATGAGCAGGTTGAGACTTTCCCGGGTAAGCCTGCGTCCGTAAGTGATCGAGACGAATAGCGCTTGTTCTTTAGGTTCGGCGTAATACCGGCGCATCTCATCCAAATATTTTTTCAGCCAGGCTATTGCAACGCTTCCTACCGGAACGATTCTCTCTTTTCTGCCCTTTCCAAAAACTCTCAAGGTTCCTTCCTGTTCAATAAAATCATAAAGATTGAGACGGATGAGTTCTTCCCTTCGAATCGCCGTTGAATATAAAAGCTCCAGCATCGCCTTATCCCGCAGGCCGCGCGCTGACCTTGTATCCGGCAAAGCTAAAAACCTTGTCATCTCAGCTTCACTTAAAATACTCGATACATTGCGCGGCTGTTTTTTCGGATACACGATGAATAAAGACAGATCGCTTGTCATCACGCTCCGGGTAAAACAGAATTTTAAAAACGATCCGAGCGTCCCAATCGCATGATAGATTGTCCCGTTTGTCCAGCCTTCACGCGTGAGCGCTACCGCATACGCATACACGTGTGCGCGTGTAAGCGTTTCTAACGATACATTTTGTTTTTGAAGATACGAAGCGAAGTGATTCAAATAAATTTCCCTATACGCGATTGTGCCATTAGAGAGATTACGTATTTTAAGCGACTCCAGATAGTTCGATTTAATTGTCTGCATGGTCTTTCCTTTCTCTCGGATGATATTTTTTATGAATCTCTTTTAAATCGGTGATCTCCACATGCGTATACAGCTGCGTCGAGGTGATCGACTCATGGCCAAGCAATGTTTGAATGTAGCGTATATCCGCCCCGCCCTGCAGCATGTGCGTCGCGCAGGTATGCCGGAACGTATGCGGAGTGATGCGTTTCTCGATCCCTGCTTCTTTTGCGTATTTGCGAACCATCATAACCAGGTCGGTTGCGTTGATCTTTTTTCCGCTCTTGCTTACAAAAAGTGTCTGTTCTCCCGTGCCGGTCTTTATCAGCTTAGGGCGCACTGCGGTGAGATATTCACTCAGGTATTCCCGCGCCATCTCGCCGATCGGAACGATCCGCTCTTTGCCGCCTTTGCCGAAGCGGATACGGATTTCTTCGGATGCTAAATTCACGTCGTACACCTCTAAACTGCAAAGCTCGCTGTTGCGCATGCCGGTAGCGTATAACACTTCCATGATCGCGCGGTTACGAAAGCCTATCGCGTTTGTGCAGTCGGGCCGTTCTATCAGGCACTCTATTTCCTCCGGCGTCATCGTATCGGGCAGGCTTTGCGGCTTTTTCGGAAGCGCAAGGGCGCTCGACGGATCCATTTGGATCTTATCCGTTTCAAGTAAGAACTCGAAAAACGTTTTCACCACGACCAGCGCATTATGCTGAGTAAGAACCGATAAAGGCTTGCCGTATTTGCTATTGGCATAGTATAGCTGTGTTTGATATTGGTATAAGATCGCCGGTGAGATAGCTTCCACTGATTCGATATTTTCCGATTCCAGGTATTTCAAAAACTTGTTCACGTAGATACGATAACTTTTCCGGGTCGCCGGCGTGAAGGCTTTGACCTTGAGCCATTCTAAAAACGCTTCGCCTAAGATTTCTAAACCGAGGTACATACATTTTTTCGGGTTATTTTGATTTATCAACTGTAAACCATTGCAGGGCGTGGCTTTGAAGGATTCCAAAGCCTGCCCAAAGCCGGGGCAAAGGTGGGGCAAAGCTAGGGCAAAGCCCGCCTCTTTTGGGGCAAAGCTTGCTTCTTTAGGCTCTCGGTATCAATTAACCCTATCAAGAACCGCCCGCCCTCTTTGCCCTCGCCGTTCCACAAGAGACGATACATCGGCCGGTTGCGGCTCTCCGATTGCAATAAGAGGTATTCCATCTCCAGCAAAGGCTTGATGTGATCATACACCTGCCAGTAACTCCAGCCCGTATGCTCGCGAATGTCCCTTCGGCTGAATAAGATTTCATCCGGCTTTTTATTTTGTTTTTTAGATAGCTCATCGATCATCGTTTTAATTTCGTTCAGCAGATTACGCGTGTGCGGCGAGAGTTCGTCGAGCGAGCGTCCCAAAACGTCCGCGGCCAGCTTATTGGCCAATGCGATATCGGCCAAAGTAACTTCGATATACTCGATCTCGCCATGCGGCGTTTTCATTCTCTTGATCTCGCGCTGGTATTGATGCAGAAAGGCAATCGTTTTGATCAGCGTCAGATACTTTTTCTGTTCGCGGCGCATCAGGAGCTTGTCGTCCGGATACGTGAGCGCATCCGAAAAAGGATTCACCACTTTAAGCGAGGCTTTGAGCAGCTTCTGCGCGTTATGATGTTTCCTGATGATGATCTCTTCTGCGCTCGACTGAACAAGGCCTTCCAGGCTCTCCTGCTCGCGTTGTTTCTTCAAGATACGTCTGGTCTGCTCTCTCGACTCGTCGATCGTAAGTATCACAAAGCGATTTCGCGTTTCAAAGTCTAAAGCTTCCGGGTTCGTGGTCGTGATGATGATCACCACCGGACCTTCCACGCGGTATTCGTCGGTGCGTTTGATTCCGGTTTTCTGGTCCGTCGAGGTAACCGCGACCGTCAGGTATTGATCACTCTGCAGAGTCCTGATCGAGTAGATCGCATCTTCGGCGCCTTTTTCTTCGGCGATGGCGATCACGCAGTTTTTTAAATTGCCGTTCTGCTGGTAAAAAAGCGACTGGCCACTGATGCGCGTGTAGCGTTTCAACTGGACGGGCAAAATGAATTTGCCGATCACTTCCTGCAATTCTGATTTTCCCGCGCCCGAGCGCGAGACGATGAGCAGGCCTAAAGGTTTTTCGAGGAACCGGCTGATCGTAGCGAGGTAGCCGAATAGCCTCGATGTTTCTTCTCCGATCAAGCCGCATTTATCAAAGTCGCAGGTGATCTCTTCGGTGAGATTTGGTGATTTCAAAAACCGGAGCGCTTCCTCCCGCTCGCTCGTGCTCATACTTTCTTCTTTCACTGTCTCACCTTTATTCTGCAAAAGCTTTACGCGCTTCTCATCGAGTTTCTCAATCAAAGTATAAAGTTCCTGCAGGGTCTCCGCCTGATCGCTCTGGAATCGTTCCGCGGCCACCTGTGCGTAACGTTCACGCGCACGATCGAGATATAAATCCAGCGTGTCAATGTGGAAGTGTGCGCCTTGAGTAACCTTAAGATTTACTTTGAGACGCGAGAGACCTACGAGGTTCATTTCTAACACGCGATAGACGCGCTCACCGAAGTCATAGAGGAAGCCGTTTTCAATTGGAGATTCTTTGGGAAAGGTATCAAATAGGTTTTCGGATTGCAGAGTTTCGGAGATTGATTTTTGAGCCATGATTTTGTAGACTCCTCATAGACACAAAAGCCCTAAAAAGCCTTTGATGTCGGTTTTGGGCTATCAGATGAGCTTGGCGGTTCGCTGATAGCCTATTTTTTTGAAAAAAGCATCTTAATCGTTTTCGATAGTCAATATATCTTATGAGATTAAATAAGTCAAGTCCTTTCTCTTTAAAGGATTAAAAATAACTTGTAAAATTGCAGACCGTAGCGTATCTTTATTCTATGAAAAAAGCAGTTATCAAAGAAGCTACTCTGGGACAGCGGATCAAGCAGCTACGCAGAGCTAAAGACTGGTCTCAAGAGCAATTGGGCGGCAAAATTGACATTCATATTCAGACCATCGCCCGATACGAAAAAGATGCCATGATCCCGACGGCCACCGTTCTAAAAAAACTGGCCGAAGCGTTCGGCGTTTCAATTGATTACCTCGTCTTCGGTGACACCGACAGCGCAGGCATTCGGGTTCAGAACAAAGATCTCTTTAAACGATTTCAGCAACTCGACCGGATGAAACCTGACGAGATCAAAAGCCTTATTGATATGATGGATGTCTATATCCAAAACAAGACCGCCAAAGAAGCTCTGGTAGCGTAATAACCCGATTTCTCTCCCCATCGTAGCTATGGACAAAATTAGTGCTAAATATATCTTCCTTGATGTCGTGGCATATTCAGGACGCCCCGCCGATGAGCAAGGGTATATCGTAGAAGCCCTGCAAAAGATCGTAAAACTGTCGGTGAACGGGTATTTTGATGTCCTCGATCGTTTATGGGATAATCCGGCGCATTATCTCCCGACAGGCGACGGTATGTGTATTGTCCTTGAAGGCGTTGACGAGCCGGAAGATGTTCATGTTAAAATTGCAGAAACAATCCATTCAAAAATTAAGACGCATAATAGTTCAAGTAAATTTCATTTTGAAGTTCGTATCGGCATCAATGAAGGTAAAGACGTTGCCTATAACGATATTAACGAACAAAGGAATTATGCCGGTCGTGGCATCAATCATGCCCAAAGAGCCATGAGTTTCGCCAACGCAGGACAAATTTGCGTAGCCCAGGGCGCTTATGAGGTCCTCGCCAATTTTGGCGACTACAAAAAACGGCTTCACCCTGTCCCGCAGCAACTTAAAGACGGAGAAAATATTTTTGTCTACTACTTGGACTACGCGCCTGAAAACGCAGCCAAACGGAAACGCTCAACAGCTAAGACGCAGCCAAAGAACGAGATGAATATCAATGGTGCGGTATCCAATTCCGTGGTGGCACAAACTTTCAATAGCAACATGACCATCTTTAAAGGAGATAAAAAACCAAAGCTCCCTATGCCGGCCAACTCTATAGCGAACGATGCTCATAAACGAGGCTACATCAAATACCTTGCAGATCGTTATAACAAATGGAGAGCAATGGATGAAGCTAAGGGCGGCATGAAATACGAAGTGATTTGGAATAATATCAAAACGGTTTTCGGCAATGATGCCTATATGAACTCAGTCGATAAATTTGACCAGATCGTACGATACGTGCAGGAGCGTATAGACAATACGACATTCGGAAAAAAGAATCGAAAAATAAGAAAGCGAAACTATCATACCTTTGAAGAACATCTTGCAAAAGGAACTGACGAATAAAATCTTAAGCTATTTCAATTTGTTGTCCCGCTCGCGCGGGACTTTTTATTTATACCCCACAAAAGAAACCCCCTTCATCTTGACCACGATATGAGACTCAAAAACGATTCTATTTCTCCCATGTCAGCCAAAATCTACGAAGAATAGACTACCTACAACGAGGGTCGCGTGAGCCTATCCCGCCCACGAAGAACATACCAACATAAATAAAATCGCCCGGACGCATACGATCTTAGTGCGTCAGGGCGTGCTATATCGGAAACATGAATCTGAGGCGGATGTGAGTGCGCGCAACGGAGCCGATGGTTCTATGCGGCGTCTGGTACCGCGCTGAGAATTTTCCACGATACACACTATGAAAACGAAAACCTAACTAAAAAAGAAAACGTGATCGAAGGCAGCGCGAAGCACGGGCAGGCGAAGAATGCAGGGAGTGCGAGCGCCTAAAGCGCGGTATCGCTGAGGGCAAGAGACATAATCAAAAGGGACAGCTACAGCTTCGCAGACCGAAGCGAAAGTATGACGCGCTCAACTACGGCGCGCCGGTTTTATTCTCTGCGCAGAGAAACTCAAAAAAAATACCGCCGGATGGCGGTAACAACTGGGAGCTGGCGAAGCGAAGTGGGGAGCGCGAGAACGAAGCGGAGCCAGCGACATAAAGAAAAATCCAGACTCGCACGAATGACACTTATTGTCGTAGGCAAATACGTTTGATTCTCAGGGAGCGATTATTTGATAAAATTTTAAATCATCCTTCTTACAAAGAAAAGCAATTTTGGACTCAACTCTATCATGCGTTACAACCGTTATTATTATAGGAAATTCAGGAAGCAATTCATCTTTGCAATTTGTAGTATTTTGAATATTGTTATATAAAGAATCAACTTTTGATGTTTCAAACAGTCGTTCTTTTTTATGAACCCAACCCTTTGCACTTGATCCAATTTGGTGCATGATACAACCTTCATTTCCAATCAAAAACACATAATTGGTTGCCGTATATATTTCACCGGAATTTTCTGTCTCAATAATGTATATGCGAGCTATTGAATCTTTACCTGTAAACTTCTTTTCAAAAAAATCTAAAAAGGTAATCCGTGCTCCTATACGCTGCAAAGAATCAATTCTTGTAATTTGGCTCTTTTGCTTAACATAATCACATTCTTCTATCAGCATTTTGTAATAGTCACTGTTTTTTACAGAGTCTTGCTGTTTGATCATAAAATTGAAACTGCTCACTGTTGCATCATTCCAAGCCAGTCGTAATTGCTCGACGAATTTTTTATCAATCAATATTTTTCCAACACCCTTCTCCACACAGTTCATTAGAGGCAATGTAATAATCATGAAAAACAAAAAACCTATTTGGAATTGATGTTCTTTGATATTGCTTATCACTTTTCTTCTCTTTCCTTTTTCTTAGGGACTTGTCTTGCCGGTACTCCTCGTTCTTTTCTTAAAGTATTCTCATTGTACCTTGTCTTTTTCTCTCCTACAGAAACTTTTCCACCAAAGTTTGCCGGATCAGGATCATAGACGTCTGTGGCAGTAGCCGTGTTCCGCTTACCTTCATTTGCATCTGCGGCATGGAATAATTCATGTCCCAGTCCAATTTCAGGTGGCCTTGTTGTACTGCCGTTTATATCAATTCCTCCTTCTGTCTTATCCGGATTGTATATGATTTCTGCATCTGAACCTACTCCTTCAACACTTGCATCATTACTTAGGGATAATGTAATATTATTTTCTCCTTCTGTAATTATGAATGTATGTTCATCTACTCCCTTCTTATTTAGGCTTCTAATTAGATTGGTTCCAACCTTAAAATCATTACCAGAATTTTCAGTTCCAAGTTTTGCGATATAAATAGTACCATCCTTTAAAGTAAGTTTATCGTTCGTGAGTTTCTGTAAATCATCCCTCACTTTCTGTTGAAATTCTTTGGATCCAGCAATAACTATTTCCTTTCCATTCGGATCGACTAAAAGAATCGGATTATTTGCAGCGTAATTATATGGACTTAAATTAGGATACTTCCCACTCAACGGATCCCCACTCACCCATCTCCCAATCTCGCTGTTGTAGTATCTGGCCCCGAAGTAATCCAATCCTGATTCGCTATCTCTTTCTTTTCCAGTGAATTGCTCTTTAGGCTCATTGACCGTACTCGATCCTCTGGATTCCTTACCGAAGGGATAGTAATCACTCCACGAATCCACGACGCCCGTTTCAGTGAGGGTGACACGGACGGAACCCAGATGGTCGGAGAGATTGTAATATCGAATATTCAGAGAATCCAGTTTCCCGATAAGTTCATTACCATACACGTTATAGTGCTCCAGCCTCCACGATGCGCCGCGCCTCATATACTCCGCTATGATCTTACCGCCGTTGAGTATAAATATCTTACTGCTGTCAAGCAATGTCGCTCCGCTATAGCGTAGATATTTGATTCTCTGCCCTCCCGCATCGTAGGCAAAGCGTACGATCTTTCCGTTTACCAGCGTATCGGTGATCGGCATATTGCGGTAGTCGTAGCCGATCTTGTTTTTTCCGTCTCTCAGCATATTACCGTTATTGTCATACGTGTAGCTTGCGCCGAGCCCGCCGGAGACGGAGTTGAGACGGTTTGGTTTATTTGCATCATACGCGTACACCATGGCCGCCGTGGTGCTGCGCGTGAGCGTTTTGATATTGCCATTGGCATCGTAGGTGATATTTTTCTCCGAGTAATCGCCGTATCCTCCGCCCGTTCCGGCTGTGATCACGCCCGGCTTTAAGCTTACCGTGGAGCCGTTGCTCGTAAAGCCCGCCTGCAGGCGCATACTCGTGTGGGATTGTATGGTCACATTAGAACCTGCCGAGATTGTGATGTCTTTCAGGTACGTGCTGTCGCCGGTGGAATTGGTATACGTTCCTGATAAATTCTGATTTTGTAAACTGAACGTCACCGGCGAGACGCTCACGGCATCGGTGAGGCGATTGGCTTTATCATAAGTGAAACTATACGCGCCCGGACTGCCTGCCGTGATCCATGACATCTGCGCGATATTGCCGTTGTATCTTGCGTTCACCGTCGTGTCGTCATACTTGAGCAGTTCGGAAAACTGGTTACTCGTCACCGTTTTCAGCCAGTCTCTGGTATTATACGTGTAATCCACTTGCTGGCTATTATTTCCTATTTTCGTTTGCAAAATTTTTCCGCCGTGATTGTTATCGTAATCATAAGCCGCTTCGCGCGTTGCCGTTGTTCGGTTATTCGTTCGTGATGAGAAAACCGAATCCAGCCTTGAGAGATTATCGTATTTGAACCATTGATAGAAAGCATCGGACTGTCCGTCCTGATACATGGTCTTCAGAACCCGTCCAGACGCATCGTAATAATACTGAAATTTTTTGGTTTGCACAAGTTCCGGAATATAAACGTAGCGCAAATTCACGCGGCCGTATTTATCATACACGTAGGCTTCTTCCGGCCAGTTATTGGAATTGGCGTCGAAGATCTTCGTTCGCGTCAGCCGCGTCTTGGGAGAGGAGCCGATTGGATTGCTTGCCGCAGTATCTGTTGTTGGAATTGAAATCTGCCAGCCCGTGGCGTAGGTGTCGTATTGATTGGATACGGTTTTAAGAATGCTGTCCGTATCCGTCGGAAAAGATCGCGCACCGTACAAAGTATCGAGAGCGGTATACGAAAAGGTTGTGTCTGCGTTACAATAGATAAACGTGAATGGAATCGTATCGCAAATGAGGCCGCCACCCGGCGGTAAAGCTTCATCATGGTCTTTTCTTGCGCGAGAATCGACGCATACGATCGAATCCCGGATCACCGTGTCACAGTCTGCATGAGACACCGAGTAATCAGCGCTGTAGCGGAGCGTGGTTGCTTTTCTTGTAAGCGTGTCCAGCGCATAGTTTTTAATGAGTTCGCCCTGCTCGATCATCCTGCCCAGTCCGTCGTATTTGTAATACGTCCAGTAGCTGCGTTTATTATTAAATACAAAATTCTTACGGTGATTCGCATCCTGCACAAATCGTAATTGTCCTTTGAGATCATAGATATACTTTACCGTATCCTCATCGGGTGAAATTTTTTCTATAAGCTGATTTCGGGTGTTATATTTGAAGGCGGTGGTGTTTTTGGAAGTTTCGCTGTTCACATACGCGCGCGGCGCCATGCTACTCACCAAATTACCGAGCGCATCGTATTCGAATGTTGTGATTAGATCTGGATTTGCTCCCATCTCCGTTTCCTGGCGTATCTTGCGCCCCCAAAGATCCGTGTAAACTCTTGCCGATTGACCGTCTTCATCGGTAGTCTCCGACACCATGGCCTTTAGCGTCGTATCGTTCCAGTAGTTCATCCGCTGAGCGTGCGCAGCATTGTGCCAAGCCGCTCCGTAAGGCATGCGCTGACTCAGGCGATCCGAAGCGTCGTATATGATCCGTTCAAAAGAAGAATCCTGAGCGAAATTACTCAGACTCAGCGATTTGAAATTAAGACTATCGTTTATCATCTCAAGCGGCTTGCTGCTGACGATCAGCCTTCCTTTGAAATCGTAGAATTTCTGTGAAAGGATAACATACCCGGAACGGTCGCTGAGAGCCTGGGTCTGCATTTCCTGCGCAAAGCCATTGAAGTAGCCCATGGACGATTGCGGCGCCGAATTGGGCCATTCGTTGACCGAGAGTCCGCTTACCGAAGAGGTGTCTTTCCCATTGGGATACACTGTGGTGCGGATATAGTTTTGTGTGGCCGATTGAGCAACTAGAAGTTTGGACGTTATCAATAAGAAAAACGCGATACGATATTTCATGGGTTTCTCTGAGTGTTAGTATTGAGTTCCTGGGAATGGGATTGCAATCGATTTTTTGATATGATAGTCATAGGACTTGAGCAATTTATTTCCAGGGGCGATGACTTGTTTCAAACGCCCTAAGCCGTCATATTGGTAAGATGTGACAGCGCCGTTCTCATCGGTTTGCGTGCTGAGTTGGTGAAGCTTGTCATACGTAAATGATCCGATGAGTCCAATGCCGTCTGTAAATACCGTTCGCTTCGTCAGCCGCGCATTCTGGTACTGCGGGCTCCATTCCAGTTGAATGGGCTGCCCGTTGGCGTCCTGGATCGTAAGCGGGTTGGCGAAGTTATCAAAGGCCGTTACCTTTTTGACTAGTACAAATTCATCGCTACTCGACTCGCCGTCCAGATTTCCATCAAGCCATGAATAAGCGGCGGCCGTGTAGCCGTCAGTGGTCACGTCAAACTTAGCAGCGCCTTTAAGATAACTGTACGTCTGGAGAATATAGATTGTGTCACCCCCCACATTCTTTGGAACCCATTGTGCGACTTCGTGCCTGACCTCTTTGTATGACAGAGCTGAAAGAATATTTTTCCCTTGCAGAACAGCAGAATTTTCATAGGCATAAGTGTTATTGGTTAAAATTCCCAGCGTTGGGGTTTTTTCTATCTTGAATTTCAGAACCGGAATGGGGTTGTTATAGTTGTAATACCCGATTTTTGTCAGCGCGATGTTATCCGTTGACGAAGAAGTTGTTTTATCATACACATACGTCGTGTCGTCTGTTTTTTTCATCCAGGTGCCGCCGTTCACTATTTTCTTTCCATTGATATAATAATAGTAAGCTACAAACGGGTAGGGATTATATTTCCATATTGCCGGGAAGTAAGTGGTTGCGGTATATTCGTTTGAACTGCGGCTAATAAGTCTCCCTGCCGCGTCAAACTGTTCGACTCTTCTCACTTTACCGCGCTGCCAGGATTTATCTTCAACGTGTATATAGTTAGCCTTGGTTATCTGAAGATTAAAGGAGCCCGGTAAATCGGCGGGCGTAGTATAAGTAGTTTTGGTCTTTGAGCTGTCGGAATTAACAGTGATAATGTAGGGGTATTCTAGTTCATCAGAACTGTATCCGTATTGGAAAACACGACGATTTCCGGTTCCGGTATAGAAGCTTGAATTCCGTAGATAGTTCACCGGTAAGCCGGGCAAAATGCCCAAAGGATATTGATAAGAGATTCGCCTGGTCTCGCCGGTTGTGGGATCATACGAGGCGATATACCGAACTCGGATTCCCGCTTCATCTGGCGCGAATCGGTCCCACCAAGTCGACATCAGTGCGGAGCCAGCCATAGATGTAGCCTTATCCATTTCATCCGGTTCATACGCGATGGTATCAACTATTCCGGTAGGATATTCGATAGTGCGGAGCGACCATGCGGCCATGCCTTTGGTATCGGAGATCACTTTACCAAATGAACCCGTCTCGCTACTTTGCGCATAGAGTAGTCCGGTGCGTCCGGATCGTAAGCGGTAATAGCCGGCAATTAGAGTACTTGCATCCGGAAGAGAGGATTGATCGACATTGGCGACGGCTTGTAATGGACCCAACGTATTTTGTAAGTTGGGATTGATCATGTGCGCAGGATTGAAATTATCTATACTGTCTGTATAGCCGAAACGGTAATAATATCCATCTACTGAATCGCTGATGCTGACTTGCCTGAGCGTCGTTCTGCCTTTGCCGGTCAATGTCACTCCGGCTACGGAGTTTATCGTCGATACTCCAAAGCGGCAGAGCTCCTGCTGTTCCGGCGCATAGTCGAATTTGACGAGGGAAACATTCGCGGCGTAGGGATAACGTTGTTTTAAAATAATGTAATCGAGGCGAAGCGGTAAAAGTAGTGTTCCACCCGAATTAGTCGTGTAGTCGCCGATCGTTCCAGCCTTTTTAACATCCGCTGACGGTATGGGATATAGAAAGCTGATGTCGTATCTGGAACTAACCTGGAAGATCGCTTCATGCGTGGGCGTCGTGATCTTTGAAGGATAGGTCGTTTGACTCAAGAGGCCGAAAGGATCTCCTTGGTTTAGTGATTCCGAAGCGGAGTGATTCAAGTTATCCCTGTAGTAGTATAATGGCCTTTGAGCCCGGACGGTTTTATTAACACTATTGACAGGATAATTGTATTCAAATTTGATCCAGTTGCCGGCCAAGGTATCGCCCACCGTCCAAGTTTTTCTGGTAGTTCCCGGTATGAGTTGATATATCATATTACATTCAGGCGATGCGATGCACGTCAATTGCCAGCTTGCGGTATACTCCACAATAAAACGGGGCAGGCTATTATTCTGACCGCCATAGAGAACCGTTTCCGATCGTAACGGCAATCCGAAAACATATCGGATACCGCTGGTATTGACTAATATGATTTCAGTAACATCGCTGTAAGTCCGTCGTGGTAGAGCCATATTTAGAAGTATTTACCCGAGAGAAAGTGTCGATCCGCATCGTCACGCTCCAGCCGTTCCATTCCTGGAATACATAGTCGGGACACCGGTACGTCGTATCATTGTCACGTTCGGTGGGAATAAGTAAGCCGGAGATGACGCCGGGAATATTCACAAGAAAATTATCGTAATGGTCATGGTCCGGGAATTCAAAACCATTTCCATACATATCAAAAATATGCTCTATCGCTCCGCTTTCAGTAAATCCGGTCGTGTTCTGTAGATTACCGGACAATACATCCGGGAGACCGTTTATCACGCGGGTAATCGTACCCGGATTCAGATTCCATCCAAGCCCGACCCAAGTTGCGCGTTGATCTGTTGCAATACCAGACTTGTAGGTTAGCGTGATGGGTTGATCAAGGCCTCCGCGGCCGGGAACGGCCATAAGTGGAATCTGTGCAGTATAGTCGCCGTGATAGTCTACCGATCCTGCAGAATTGAACTTGAATTGGTACACTTCCGGCTGCGTCACATTGTCCGCGCGTATAGACTGCTCAAGGTCGGTTTGGCAAAAAAGCAGATTGCCCGTCATTGAGAAAAGAATTAAAGAACTACAAATTGATTTCATACTTATGTTAACTCCACCATTAATTGACCAAAAGTTTCGCCTCTATCGCAATCCCAGTCTTGAATTGTTTTATTTTATTCGTAAAATTAATGTTATAGTAATCCTGCCCCTGATAGTAGCTCGCAAAGAACCACATCAGTTTTTTGAACACGGGTGATTTCATCCTGGCTGTCGTAGAAAAAATGCCGGACGGAATGCCCTGCGGATGATCGATGATCCAGACATAATTCGCATCCAGTTGAAACACGTTTCCAATAAATTTGTAATTGTAATGCAGGCGCTTTCTTCCGTAGATGTCCTGAATTACCGGATCGATGCCAAACCACCAGCCATGAACGGGATGGTGTTCGTAGGATATTCCGAGAAAATGTTTTTCAAAACCGGGTAACGAGAAGAAATAGCCGGTTTGAATAAAATTGGTGGCAAAACTTCCGCTCTCGGTATTAGGCAACGTGCCGTGATGCGGCGGATTCCCGTTATTTGGATCGTCTTCCTGAAAGGTATCCCCGCCTTGCCCGTTGGA
>JAEUSJ010000004.1:0-1861 GCA_016788215.1 bacterium
ACACGGGCGTCACGTCGTATATTGTTCATCTCACCTGCGAAGGCGCGCTTAATCAGGTTCGCGATGCGGCCAGACGAAATCAGAAAGTTTTTGTTGAAACGTGTGTTCAATACCTTATTCTCGATGCTTCTCTTTATGACAAAGGATTTGAATCGGCCAAATGGGTAATGAGTCCGCCGCTGCGCGAGAAAAAAGATCAGGAGTCGTTGTGGGCAGGACTCAATCAGGGTATTGTGAATATCGTCGGGACCGATCATTGTCCGTTCAACTGGGAACAAAAGAAAATGGGTGAAAGTGATTTTTCAAAGATTCCGAACGGGCATCCCGGGTTAGAACACCGCATGGAATTGCTGTATTCCGAAGGCGTGCATAAAGGTAAAATCAGTTTGAATAAATACGTAGAGGTGACATCCACCAATGCGGCTAAAGTATTCGGCATGTTTCCGCAAAAAGGATCTATCGGCGTTGGTTCGGATGCAGATATTTTGATATTTGATCCAAATGAAAAACATACCCTTTCTGCAAAAACGCATCACCATCGTTGCGATTACTCCGCCTATGAGGGCTGGGAAGTTACCGGAAAATGCAAGACGGTCATTATGCGAGGAAAAGTGGCGATTGACAATGGAAAAGCATTGATCGAAAAAGGGTATGGCAAATTTATTAAACGCGGAAAGTCATCATTAGTTGTATAGCGATTGGTAAACTGATTGAACGAATTGAACTGATCGATAAAGTTTTCCTAAAAAGAATTATAAACCCACACTATGATAAAATTGGTAAACAGATTTAACACATCAATCGGATAAAGAAAGCACAATCCGTTTAATCGGTTAAATCTGTTTACTAAAATCAAGGAGTTCAATATGCCCCGTATGATCAAATCTGGACTCATTCAAATGAGTTTACCGAAAACGGAGGGAGAAGGTACCATACATGAAATTGTCGATGCGATGGTTCAAAAACATATCCCCTACATTGAAGATGCAGGTAAAAAAGGAGTGCAGATTCTTTGTCTGCAGGAAATTTTTAACACGCCTTATTTTTGTCCAGGCCAGGACAAATCGTGGTATGAATCTGCAGAATCCGTCCCAGGTCCTACGGTGGAACTAATGCAATCCTATGCAAAAAAATATAACATGGTTATGGTCGTACCTGTTTATGAAAAAGAACAGCCCGGTGTTTTGTACAATACAGCCGCTGTAATTGACGCCGACGGAACGTATTTAGGCAAATATAGAAAAAATCATATCCCGCACACGTCTGGATTTTGGGAGAAATTCTTTTTTAAACCCGGTAATCTCGGTTACCCTGTATTTCAAACTAAGTATGCAAAAATCGCCGTTTATATTTGTTACGACCGTCATTTTCCTGACGGCGCTCGAATTCTTGGATTGAACGGAGCTGAAATCGTGTACAATCCGTCGGCGACGGTTGCAGGTTTGTCGCAATACCTCTGGAAATTAGAGCAGCCCGCGCATGCCGTTGCTAATGGCTATTTCATGGGTTGTATCAATCGCGTCGGAACTGAAAAGCCGTGGAATCTGGGCAAATTTTACGGAACCTCCTATTTCGTTGATCCTCGTGGACAGATCTTTGCAGAAGCATCCGGCGATAAGGACGAACTGCTCATTGCAGACTTTAACCTCGACATGATCGATGAAGTGCGGGCTACCTGGCAATTTTTCAGAGATCGCCGTCCGGAGACATACGGAAAGTTGGTAGAGCTTTAATTTTTAATAAAGGAATATTCTATGTCGGAATTCCAAAGGCCTTCTTCTAAAAAAGAATTTGAGCGTAATTTTTCTCCCATCAAACCCTTCCTGAATGAAACGCAGGCATACTATGAAAGTTCGCGCTG
>JAEUSJ010000004.1:1958-5379 GCA_016788215.1 bacterium
AAAAAAGAATTTGATCGCAATTTTTCTCCCATCAAACCCTTCCTGAATGAAACGCAGGCATACTATGAAAGTTCGCGCTGCCTGTTTTGCTATGATGCGCCCTGCATCCAGGCATGCCCGACCGGCATAGATATCCCGCTGTTTATTCGTCAGATTCATTCCGGAAATACCATCGGAGCGGCAAAAACTATTTATGACGCCAATTATCTCGGCCATGCCTGCGGACAAGTTTGCCCGACGGAAGTGCTGTGCGAAGGCGCCTGCGTTTATAATCATCAAAATATTAAACCGATAGAAATCGGGCGACTGCAGAGTTTTGCAACGACTCAGGCTATTACCAACAGCAAAAAATTATTCATTACAGGTAAGCCCAACGGAAAAAAGGTTGCGGTGATCGGCGCCGGACCGGCCGGGATTTCCTGCGCCTGCGAGTTGCGTATGATGGGCTACGACGTCGATGTGTTTGAGGCAAAGGAAAAGCCGTCCGGCTTAACTTTGTACGGAGTCGCGCCATATAAAATAACCAATAAAGAAGCGCTGGATGAAATACAGTATCTTCAGGAACAGTTTGAATTCACTGTTAAATACCGTTCACCCATTGCATCCCAAAAGGATATCAATAGACTTGAAACAAAATACGACGCAATATTTATCGGAATTGGACTAGGCGAGACTTCGGAAATAAATATTCCGGGTGAAAATTTACGCAACTGCATTGGCGCTACTGAATTCATCGAACAATTACGGATCACCCAATATAAGGTTCACGTCGGGAAAAAAGTTGTGGTACTCGGCGGCGGCAACACTGCCATGGATGCGGCTTCGGAATCGGCACGTATGGGGGCAGATAAAGTAACCTTGTTCTATCGCCGATCCAAAGAAGAAATGAAAGCGTATGATTTTGAATTCGAGCTTGCTAAAAAAGTTGGCGTAAAAAGTTTGTTTAATGTTGCCCCCGTCAAGATCATCGGAAAAACCAAAGTGGAAGGTATTAAGTTTATACAAACTCGAACAAGACGGGGGAAACTGGAAGCCATCAAAGGAAGTGAATTTGTCGAAGACTGCGACATGGTCATCAAGGCAACAGGACAAGCGAAACACGTTAATTTTTTTAGCCACATACCGGCATTAATTTTGGACGATAACGGCAGAATCAGAGTCAATAAATTTTTCCAAACGACAAATAAGAAATATTTTGCCGCCGGTGACGCGAGCAACGGAGGCAAAGAGGTGGTCAATGCAGCCGCAGAAGGCAAAACTGCCGCACACGGTATTCACCGGTTTATTTTTGGCAAATAGAATATGGTAGTGCAGTGAGACTCTGCGGTCAGAATTCTAAAAATTAAAGGAGAACTTCATGCCGGATTTATCAGTCAATTTTGCAGGCATACAATCACCCAATCCCTTTTGGCTGGCCTCTGCGCCGCCGACGAATTCAGGCTACCAAGTCATGAAGGCGTTTGACGCAGGATGGGGCGGCGCCGTTTGGAAAACGTTAGGCATTCCGATCGTCAATGTTTCCAGCCGTTATGGGGCATTGAATTACCGCGACACGCGCATGATGGGATTCAATAATATCGAACTTATCAGTGATCGTCCGCTCAAAGATAATCTAAAAGAAATAGAGGAAGTAAAAAAATATTTTCCTAATCACGCGGTCATTGCATCACTCATGGTTCAGAGCCGTGAAGAATGGCATCAAATTGTGAAAGATGTCGAAAACGCAGGCGCCGACGGAGTTGAATTGAATTTCGGCTGTCCGCACGGCATGTGCGAGCGCGGCATGGGTTCCGCCGTAGGGCAAGAGCCGAACGTGCTGAAGACCATTGTTTCATGGGTCAAAGAGGTCGCCAAAAAACCTGTTATTGTTAAGCTGACGCCGAATATTACGGATATAACCGAACCGGCAGCCGCAGCCAGGCTTGGGGGTGCAGATGCGATTTCGCTCATCAATACCATTCAGAGTTTAGTCGGTGTGGATCTGGATAATTTTGTTACATACCCTTCGGTAGACGGTAAGAGCACTAACGGCGGCTATTGCGGCCCGGCGGTAAAACCAATTGCGCTGAACATGGTTAAGAATTGCGCTCAGGAACCGGCAGTTAACTTGCCGATTTCGGGGATTGGAGGAATTGAAAATTGGCGCGATGCGGTCGAGTTCATCCTGCTCGGAGCGACAACCGTTCAGGTTTGCACAGCCGTGATGCATTACGGCTTCGGAATCATTCGCGAAATGATTCCGGGATTGGAACGTTACATGAACGACAAAGGATTCAACACAATTAACGATATGGTCGGCAAAGCACTGCCAAATGTTATGACATGGGAAAATCTGAACTTGAATTACAAAATAATTGCAGAGATTAATAAGAACAAATGTATACAATGCCAATTATGCTATATCGCCTGTGAAGACGGCGCGCATCAAGCCATCGGACTGCCGAAAGGCAATGGCCAGCGAGTTCCCCATATCATTGAAGAAAATTGCGTCGGGTGTAATCTCTGTTCTCTCGTATGTCCCGTAGAAGGGTGTATCACCATGGTTAGAAAGGATGACGGATCAAAAGTTGAAACATGGCATGACCGAACTGGGAAGGGCAACATCCCCACCACGTTTAATGACGAATTAGCCGGAGGTATGCATCATTGGATCCCGGAACCGCTGGACGCATTAAAGCATAAGAAGTCAAAACGTGATTGATTTTAAATTCCAATCGAGAAGAGCTTATTGAACTTTTCTTTTCTGTAAAAGGTAACGACGATTGCTAAGTATTGGATACGAGAGATTAGAATAATGAGGAATTAAAAGCAAAAAATCCAGAGCCTGCCGATTACTGTCCCACCATAGCTGAAATAGACCAATAACATACGGCTCCAACCAAGGCCGATGCCGGGATGGTTAGTATCCACGCTACCACAATATTTCCTGCAACACCCCATCGAACTGCCGACAATCGTTTTGTAGCGCCAACGCCCATAATTGCCCCGGTGATAGTGTGAGTGGTACTAACCGAAATACCGCCAAATGCCGTCACGAGCAAAGTGATCGCGCCTGCCGTTTCCGCACAAAAACCGTCGGATGGTTTGAGTTTTGTTATTTTCTGGCCCATCGTTTTTACAATACGCCATCCGCCGAACATAGTCCCCATCGCGATGGCAAAGTGAGAAATTAGTACAACCCAAAAAGGGACTTCAAAAGTAGCCAAGAAACCGGCCGTCACAAGCAATCCGGTGATAACACCCATGGTTTTTTGGGCGTCGTTGGTTCCGTGACCCAGCGAATAGGCTGCAGCTGAAACAAGTTGCAGCTTTCTGAAGGTGGAGTTAACGCGGGTCGATGAGCGGTCATGAAAGATCCAAGCTAACGCAAGCATGAGAGAAAATCCCATGATCATCCCCATCAGCGGAGCCATGACGATAA
>JAEUSJ010000004.1:5476-8939 GCA_016788215.1 bacterium
ACGGTCATGAAAGATCCAAGCTAACGCAAGCATGAGAGAAAATCCCATGATCATCCCCATCAGCGGAGCCATGACGATAAAAATTATTGTCGGCACCCAGCCGCTGACAAGAATCGATCCAAACCCTGCTTTGGCGATAGCAGCCCCTGCATATCCGCCCATAAGAGCGTGCGATGAACTGGAGGGTAGGCCGTAATACCATGTAATTAAATTCCATACAATTGCTCCCAGCAGTCCGGACATGATGACGTATTCATTAACTGCCTGAAGATCTACCAATCCTTTTCCGATTGTTTTAGCAATGTGAACATCAAACATGAATGCCGCAACCAGATTAAAAAAAGCGGCGAACATAACCGCTTTGCGCGGCGTGAGAACGCGCGTGGAGACAACGGTGGCAATAGAATTGGCGGAATCATGAAATCCGTTAAGAAAGTCAAAGATCAGCGCAATGATAATAATCGTTATAACGAGCGTCAGCATGTCGTATCCGGTTTAGGCGTGTTTAATAAGAATAGTTTCCAGCACATTGGCAACAGCTTCGCACTTATCCGTCGCGCGTTCAAGACTCCCGTAAATATCTTTTAACTTAATCACAAGAATTGCATCTTTTTCCTCATCAAACATTTTAGCGAGCGTTTGTTCATACACCGTGTCCGCCTCGTTTTCATATTCATGCACTTTTAATAACGCTTGACGCAGTTCTTTAAATTTATTGGTATGCCTCAGAAGTGAAATGCCGCGGCTAATTTCTCCAACGGACTTGTGCAAAATATCTATCAACTGCGTCATTGGGGCCGGAATTTCTTTGATCTTGTATAATAAACATCGTTTAGAGCTTTCATCCATAAAGTCCATAATGTCGTCCAGTTCCGATGCCAGCATATGAATATCTTCACGGTCAAAAGGCGTAACAAACGTCTTGTTGAGTTCGTCATACACTTTATGCGTTACGTTATCGCATTCGTGTTCCAACTCTTCAATTCGCCGATAAACGCCCTCACGGTCCGCAGGAGAGGCTGCGCTGAGTTTGTTCAGTTCATCGGATCCTTTAATAATCAATTGCGCCGATTCCTCAAAAAAACTGTAAAATTTTTTGTCTGTTGGCATCAACGCCTGCAAAAGTCGATCAAATCCCATAAGTATTATCGGTTAAGCTTTTAAAAATTCGTGTTATAATATTTAATATTCAGGAAATATTCAAGTTATAAAAAGAAAATATAAATTTAACAATAAGTTACTAATTTTGCGAATTGAGTATTCTGGGTTCGTGAAAATAAAATAGATTAAGTGATGGGAAAGGTGAGTATGAATTTAGAGCCCTTGTTCAATTGCGAATCGACGCGGACATGGCCGTTATGAATTTCCATTACATGCTTGACGATAGACAAGCCCAAACCGCTGCCACCTTGTTGTCTTGAACGACCTTTATCTACTCGGTAAAAGCGTTCAAATATGCGTACAAGGTCTTCCTGCTTGATTCCTTGGCCGGTGTCTTCCACTGTAACGACCACTTCTTTATCTACTTTCTGTACCGAGACTTTTACGTACCCGTTTTCGGTGTACTTGACGGCATTTTCTATCAGATTGGTCATTGCTTTTTCAAATTGATAAGGATCCGCAAACAATTTATACTCTGCGGGCAATGAGGATTCAAATTTCAATTCTAATCCCTTTTTGTTCGCAGGTTCTTCAAAATCCGATAAAATCGGTCGAACATGTTCGCCCACATCAAAATAACGCAGGCTCAATCCTTTGTCCCGCACTTCCAGCTTGGAGAGATCCAGCATATCATTTACGATATTTTCAAGCCGGATTACATTGGAAAGCGTACGTTCAAGAAATTTTCTGCTGACTTCTTCATCATGGTAGGCTCCGTCCAGCAGCGTTTCAACAAATCCGCGGATGGAACTGATCGGCGTGCGCAGTTCATGTGAGGCGTTAGCAACAAAATCTTTCCGGATTTCCTGGAGTTTGTTGAGTTGGATAATATCGCCCTTAAGTTTCGCCGACATCGAGTTTAATATCTTACCGAGTTCCCCGACTTCATTGTCTTCTGAAACAATTATTTCCCTGTCGTAATTGCCGCCTTTAATTTCTTCCGCCGCAGTAATGATATCCGTCAGCGGCTTGGTCAACGATCTTGAGACGCGCGGAACCATGATCAGAACAATGACTATCGCTCCGAATGCGGAAGCAAACAAAAGCCATCGAACTTTCCAAACCACACTGTCAACAAATAGTTGTTGCTTGGCCAATCGTATAAACCTCTGGCGATCCGTCTTATAAGCCGTGTAAACAAGGTCTTCCTTTATGGTCTGGCTGTAACGGATGGAGGACCCAAAGCCATCGATATTCCTCAATGCCTCCTGCACTTCGTCCCGATTCAAATGATTATCCAAATCTGCGAGCTTATGATGCTCATCCGATTCGCCTAAGACTTCGCCGGATTGGTCAATAATTGTAATACGGGCGTTCACCATTTTGGAAAGCCGGGAGACAGCCAATTGTATTGAATCCGTATGCTGCGGCAGCAGGTTATCAATCAGCACACATTGTATTTTGAGATCATCAACAATCTGATCTTGCAGATTTTTCTTGAGTAACTGATCTGTGGCTACCAATAATATTATGAAACCAACAAAGAAGAGGCCGATTAGCGCACCCGATATCTGGGAACTGATTTTTTTCATATTAGAAATTGCCGTTCGATGTGAATTTATAACCGACGCCGCGCACCGTTTCGATCATGTTGCCGTACCGTCCCATTTTTTTTCGAATCTTCGTTACATGCACATCCACCGTTCGGTCAACAAAAAATGCGTCTTCTCCCCAAACATGATGCAGAAGATTGTTTCGTGAAAACACCATATTCGGCCGATGCATCAGAAAATACAATAATTCAAATTCTTTGTGCAGAAATTTTACCTCCAGCCCATCGATTCTAACGGTGTAATTAATGCGGTTAATTTCAATTCCGGCAATCTTGATTATACTCTTTTTATCGTCCGTTAACTCTTTTCGCAGTTCGACACGGCGGAACAACGCTTTAACGCGGGTTACGATTTTGCGGGGACTAAACGGCTTGGTCACATAATCATCCGCGCCAAATTCCAATCCGACGATTTCGTCGACTTCATCCGCTTTAGCTGTTAAAAATATGATATGCGTGTCTTTTATGAACATGCTGTTACGAATGGCCTTGCATACTTCCAAACCATCTTTGCCGGGCATCATTACATCGAGGATAACCAGGTCCGGCTTTATTTTTTCGGCCAGTTGAATCCCCTTGTCCCCGCTGTCGGCTGTATAAACCGTATATCCTTCTTTCTTGAGATTGTAAGAAAGTATATCCAGAATATCATTTTCATCATCCACGCACAAAATGGTTTTCGTTTTTTTTGCCATCGCAAGTCCTATAAAAGTTTTTGGTGTTCCTTAGAATGTTTAATGGATTTCGCGT
>JAEUSJ010000004.1:9036-10582 GCA_016788215.1 bacterium
ATATGGTTTTCGTTTTTTTTGCCATCGCAAGTCCTATAAAAGTTTTTGGTGTTCCTTAGAATGTTTAATGGATTTCGCGTCGCGAATGAATACGACGTCTTCACAAATATTCGTGCATAGATCTGCAATCCGCTCAAAATTTTTGCTGATGCGTATGATCTCCATCGACGTAGGGATGACCTTGGGATCTTTGATCATACTTGCCAGGATATCAGCAAACAAGTACTTATTCAGATCATCAATATCGTCGTCACGTTTGCACACGGACATGGCCAGTTCGACGTCTTTATGAATAAAGCTATCAATGGCGTCCTTGAGCATGCTGCGCGCAATGTCCGACATTTTCGGAATATAATCTACGGTGATACGCTGATTATTTTCAACAATGACTTTGACGGATTCGGCAATATTCTGCGCATGATCGCCGATACGTTCGAGATCTCCATTGATCTTGGAAATTCCTATAACGTCACGAAGATCTACTGCGACCGGTTGATGCAAAGCCAGTATACTCAGCACTTCCTCATCGATAGCCATTTCCAATTCATCTACTTTGTGGTCGTTCTGCATCACCGCCATGGCCAGCGGAATATTCCGGTTGATCAAAGCCTGTATCGTACTGGATACCTGCGTCTCAACCATGCTTCCCATTTCAATAATAAGTTTTTCTAAATGAGCCAACTGTTCGGTGAATTGTGCTTTCATACTCTTTCGTTCTTTAAAGTATTGGTTAGGTGTCTTTATTTACTTTTATTAATACGCAAGCCTTAATAAATTTATCCAAATCTTCCGGTGATATAATCTTCCGTCATTTTTTGATCCGGAGAAGTAAATATTTTTTTGGTTTCGTTGAATTCGATCATTTCTCCGAGCCACATAAATGCCGTTTTATCCGACACGCGCGCCGCCTGCTGCATATTATGCGTTACGATGACGATGGTGTAATCGTGTTTTAGCTCTTTGATCAGGTCCTCGATTTTCTGCGTCGCGATAGGGTCCAGCGCGGAACAGGGTTCGTCCATAAGCAACACATCCGGGTCTACGGCTAATGCGCGGGCAATGCATAATCGCTGTTGCTGGCCGCCGGACAGGCTATACGCAGAAATCTTCAGGCGATCCTTGACCTCATCCCACAGCGCGGCTTTCTTTAGACAGCGTTCTACGATCTCGTCCAGTTTCTGCGTCGAGTTTTCACCATTCACGCGCGGTCCGTAAGCCACATTCTCATAAATTGATTTTGGGAAAGGGTTTGATTTTTGGAAGATCATGCCGACTTTTTTTCTCAGGTCAACCACATCCGTGTCTTTGTGGTAAATATCTTTCCCGTCAATCCATATCTGTCCTTTGATCGTCACGCCGTCCACAAGATCGTTCATGCGATTGAACAGCCGCAAATAGGTTGATTTGCCGCAACCGGAAGGTCCGATCAAAGCGGTCACTTCATTCTGCAGAATTTCGAGTGAAATATTTATTAAAGCCTGCTGCTCGCCGTAGAACATGTTTACGTCCTTAGTCACGATCTTAGTTCGTGACTTTGTTGCAGAGA
>JAEUSJ010000004.1:10680-12210 GCA_016788215.1 bacterium
TTTATTAAAGCCTGCTGCTCGCCGTAGAACATGTTTACGTCCTTAGTCACGATCTTAGTTCGTGACTTTGTTGCAGATAGATTAGTACCGCCTGAATAATCGCTTTGCGGTTCCGTTCCGGGCTTTAACAAATGCTTATCGGTATTTGCTTCGTCCTTTATTTCAGTTTTCTTGTCAATCATAGTATTTCCTGAATATATCATTTTCAAATCTAATTTAAAATGCCGAACCTTTATATTTTTTTCTTAAGCGGGCGCGAATAATGATTGCGGTCAGGTTGAGCATCAACACAATAAGAATCAATAAAAGCGCCGTCATAAACACCATCGGTTTTGCTGCTTCGACATTTGGCGACTGAAAGCCGACGTCGTAAATATGAAATCCTAAATGCATAAATTTTCGGTCCAGATGAAAGAAAGGAAACGACATATCGAGCGGCAGATTCGGTGCAAGCTTGACAACGCCGGTGATCATCAGCGGAGCAACTTCACCTGCGCCGCGCGCCATGGCCAGTATCACACCCGTTAATATTCCCGGCGTCGATGCCGGCAATACGACCCGCCACGTTGTCTGCCACTTGGTGGCTCCTAATGCAAGCGACGCGTCGCGGGCTCCCCTTGGTACTGCCGCCAGCGCTTCTTCCGTTGCAACAATGACGACCGGTATGGTCAGAAGGGATAAGGTAAGAGACGCCCACAATATACCGCCCGTGCCCCAGGTTGGATTGGGAAGACGATCAGGATAAAACAGCGCGTCGATCGTTCCTCCGCAAGCATAAACAAAAAAACCCAGCCCAAATATACCGAATACGATCGAGGGCACGCCGGCCAGATTATTCACGGCAATGCGGGTCAGTCTGACCATAAGTCCCTGCTTAGCATATTCGCGAAGATACAGAGCAGCCATGACCCCGAAGGGAACAACAAATACCGTCATGAGAAGCACCATCATCACTGTTCCGAAAATCGCGGGAAAAACTCCGCCTTCCGTATTCGATTCACGGGGATCATCAAATAAAAATTCATGTACTTTTAATAAATAATATTTCGTTTTTTGAAATACGTTCATCCCGTTCGGCTGATAAAACCGGATTGCTTTGGATAATGCTATTTCCTTTTGCGACCCGTCCGCCAAAGTCACCACAACGGATAACAAGGATGTCTTTACATTGAGTTCGTCCACCTCTCCCTGAAGAATCTTGTATTTGTTTTCCAGATCCGCGATCTTCTTCTCAATCGAGAGTACGGTTGCAGGATCGTCCTGGCCGTAAAATTTCAATTTCTTAATGCTTAATCGTTGTTGCTCAATATCGTAGTTTACCTTCCCTATCTCGTTTTTTTCAAGTTGGTACTTTCTATCAAACACTTCGTTCGATTTATCCAACAAAGTTTCAAACGTTGTGATAGCTGAACCCCCTTGCGCAATGAATTCACCATCATCCTTAATACCTGCGAGCCTGCCGTATAGATTTCCAAACTCCCTGCGTTCGATACAGATGGCGTCGTCCGGGTAGTAGAGTTCATTAAGTTC
>JAEUSJ010000004.1:12310-20309 GCA_016788215.1 bacterium
AGCCTGCCGTATAGATTTCCAAACTCCCTGCGTTCGATACAGATGGCGTCGTCCGGGTAGTAGAGTTCATTAAGTTCATAAGTGGATACCCACCTGAAATCGCTGCCGTACACATCACGATTGCCGATCTTCATTTGAAAACGCTTTTGCGTTTCATCCCGGTATTTTTCCGGCAACGCCGACGGAGGAATCTCTTCTTCTTCTTTAATTTCGCCAAGCAGCACACGTCCATCGGAATACTTAACCTCCGCCAGGTTAGACGGCCAGAAAACACCGACGCCGTTTAACGAAACGATGAATAATAATCCGGCAACCATCAGGATGATCAGGCCCAGCACGGCGCCTGTGAACCACAAATAGATATCGCCTGTTTTGAAAAGTTTACGCATTCCAGCCTCTTAATACGCGATCTGTTAGTCTGCCGTTAAAGGGAAGCATATTTTTTTCGTAGCTTTTGACGGACCAGTTCCGCGATGGTATTTACAAAAAAGGTCATAATAAATAAGAGTAGTCCCGACAAGAAGAGCGTCCGGTAAAGAGTTCCGGCGTGCGGCGCTTCGGGAATTTCAACCGCAATGTTGGCGGACAACGTTCGCATGCCGTTAAATATACTCCAGTCCATGATCGGCGTGTTCCCGGTCGCCATCAATACGATCATTGTTTCACCCACGGCGCGGCCAAAACCAATCATCACTGCGGAAAAAATTCCAGGACTTGCCGCGGGTAAAATAACCTTGATGGCGGTCTGCCATCGGCTTGCACCTAAGGCAAGCGATGCCGACGTTAGATGAGCGGGCACGCTGGCCAGAGAGTCTTCCGTAATAGTAAAAATGATCGGCATGACGGCAAATGCCATCGCCACTCCGATCACGATAGAATTGCGTTGGTCGTATTTTATATTTAACACGGTATAAAGCCAATGCTGAACATCTCCGCCGAATATCGATTCAGTTACCGCACTTCCGATATAGTAGCAAATGAAAACGGAAACAATTACGATCGGAATCATTAGAAAAACTTCGTATCCGTGCTTAAACGGGTTGGTAATTTTTCGGGGCAGTTTATCAAAAAAATAGACAAACAAAACAATCAATACCGGCAAGAGCATGAGCATGATAATGAACTCAACTAATACGTCTTTCATTAAAGGCGCTAGCCATAAACCGGCGATAAATCCAATCACCACGCTCGGCAATGCCGCCATAATTTCAACCGTCGGTTTTATTATGTTCCGTATTTTCGGATGAGCAAATTGCGACGTATAGATCGCGCCAAGGATTGCCAGCGGAACCGCAAAAACCATCGCATATAACGTAGCTTTCAGTGTGCCGAATATCAGCGGGATCAGACTCAGCTTCGGTTCAAAATCGTCGGTGCCGCCCGTGGACTGCCAGGTGTATGTTGGCTTCGGATAACTTTCATACCAAACTTTGCCGAACAGCGTTCTTAGCGTGGTCTCCGGATGCGGATTATCTATGCTATAGTCGTAGACTGAACCGTCTTCAGTAATAAACAAGACCCCGTCCCCTTTTGGCGAGTACGTAGCGTAGGTCAGCGGATCCGAACTAACAGGAATGTCCACGAGAAGCTGCTCACTCGTTGAATGATATAAGCGCGCCATACCGGAGGCATCGGTCACCGCAAAGGACTTATTTCTCCACGAGGCCGTGATAGAAGTAATATTTTTTTCATGAGTACGATAACTTCTTATTTTCTTCAACGATGCGGATCCATCCGCATTTCTAACTTCCATCCAACCGTTGACATGCCCTTTTTCGTCTCCTACGATCAATGAAATATCGCCGATCAGATATTCCATCGCGCTCACGGCAACTTTTTCGCCGTCCGTTGCGCGAATACTTTCGATGAGATCCGGACTATTCTCCATGCTCCATCGCTGAATCTGACCATTCTGAAAACCCAGCAACAAATGCTCTTGTATCGGATTATAGGCTAACGAAGAAATTGTTTCGGTGAAATTTTTCAAATAATATAGCCGAAGCGCCGGATCGGAATACCCGCCTTTAGTTTTTTCGGTATACGCGGCATTTTCTGTTTCTCGAAGATTCGCAATGATCAATTCCTGCCTCTCCATATTCGAAACCATACCGATGAACGTTGGAAGGTTTTCCGTTCTCTCGTAGAGCAGTTTTACAATAGGGCGTTGTAACGAATCCAATAGGTGAGATTCCATTTCGAAGAGTTCCGGAACGATCGAGCGTCCGTCGGAATCGAACACGCTGTTGAACTTAATTTCAATCTGTTCAACACGGCCCTTGTCTGTTCCCAAGGCGATGCGATGCGATGCAAATGAGGACGCCGCTGAAGTAATTCTTTGGCCGATTATATTCTGTAGTACAACGGTTTTCAAGGGCTTCTGATCTTTGAGCGAAAAAAAGTGAATAAAACCATCGTCGGTGATGAGATACAATATCTCCTTTTGTTCTTCTTCGCCTGTAAATATAATTCTCGATTTTGTTCCCGTCAATGCGTTTGAGTTCACTACATGTAATAGTCGTACTTCCGCAGTGTACCACAACGGTAATGTCTGATACAGGATGAAACCCATGATACCCAGAATAATAACAATGAGCGTTATTCCGCCGGAAGTAATGGCACGCGTTGCAAGCGCATCATAGAAATTTCTAAGTTTAATTTTTTTCATCCGTAACCGTATTTCCGCTCGGAGCCTCTTTCATTTTGAAAGAGGCTCCGGCGAAATCCAAATTTATTTTGCTTCTAACAGTCTTGATTGTTCCGTTACAATATCCGGCGTCAGAGGCATATAGCCGTCCTTGGCAACGACCAACTGTCCTTCGTAACTTAAAACAAATCTCAGAAATTCCTTAACCAACGGGTCCATGTCTTTTGTCGGGTTTTTTGCGATGTACACATACAGGAATCGACTTAAGGGATATTTTCCCGACTTTACATTTTCATAACTTTCGCCGACAAACTCTGCGCCTTCTTTAGCCGCAATGGGAATCGCGCGAACATCCGTCGTTGTGTAACCGATCCCGCTGTAACCGATTCCATATTTATCGGTACCTACGCCTTGAACCACAGAAGCTGAACCCGGCTGTTCTTTTACGTTATCTTTGAAATCGCCTTTGAAAAGCGCGTGCTCTTTAAAATACCCATACGTACCCGACGCCGAATTACGTCCGTATAAACTGATAGGCTTGTCTTTCCATTCGCCTTCCAACCCCAACTGCCCCCAAGTCACTATTTCATCTTTTATTCCGCCCTTGCGCGTCTTAGAGAATATAGCGTCAACCTGCTGGAGCGTCAGGCCCGTAATCGGATTATCTTTGTGAACATACACTGCCAGTCCGTCAAACGCGGTAGCGATCGCCGTGGGCTTGTAACCGAATTTTTTTTCAAATTTGTCGACTTCCTCTTTCTTCATCGGACGCGACATCGGCCCTAATTGCGCCGTGCCTTCGATCAACGCCGGCGGCGCGGTACTTGAACCCTTGCCTTCCACTTGAACGTTCACACTGGGATAATATTTTTTAAACTCTTCCGACCAAAACGTCATCAGATTATTCATCGTATCGGAACCGATAGAATTCAAATTACCGGAAACGCCGCTTGTCTTCGCATACTTTGCTATGCTGTCGTCAACTTTTACTGCGGTCGAAACGGCTGATGTTGTTTCTGTTTTCTGAACATCACCGTCATCACTCTTTTTAAATTCCTTTTTCTTATCTCCGCACGATGACACTATTGCCAGGGTCACCATAAGCACCAGAAAAAGGACAGCGTTCAAATTTCTCATGTTTTCTCCTTAATAATTTAATTTTTTGAATTTGGTTATATACACATTTTTACGAAATTAAAATTAACAACGGAATATTATCTAAGTATTATTCAATTGTTACCGGTTTATTAAATAAATATACGTTAAGACATTAATAATAAAAGATTAACATGACGCCAGCCCTATACAAAATGCGGTTTATGATAAATTCCAATTAACAAGCTATAGTTTATCAAAAACAAATTCATAATTTTTTGGGGACTATTTTTTATACTATTACGTTAGAAACCTCATCAATCAATTCTGTAATTCGAAAGTGATGTACGTAAATGCAATTTCCGCTTTAGTATGTCATGCTTAATTTTGTCTTAATACTTTTGGAGAAATTATTATGACTACGAGAACAAAGTCCGATACAGCTACGTTCGGAGCCGGCTGTTTCTGGTGTGTTGAAGCCGTATTTCAGCGCTTAAAAGGAGTCACTTCGGTCACGTCAGGTTACAGCGGCGGTAAGACTGAAAATCCGACGTACAAAGAAATCTGCTCCGGAACAACGGGGCATGCTGAAGTTTGCCAAATTGAATTCGACTCAGAGCAAATCACCTACAGCGAACTGCTTCAGGCTTTTTTTTCAAGCCATGATCCAACAACGCTTAACCAGCAAGGCGCAGATAGAGGAACGCAATATCGGTCGGTTATTTTTTACCATAATGAGGATCAAAAAAACCTTGCAGAAAAAATAAAGCATGAACTGGATACCGCCGGCGTATTTAATGATCCCATCGTTACCGAAATCGTTCCTCTTTTAAAATTTTATAAAGCCGAAGATTATCATCAGAATTATTTTAATGATAACGGAAATCAGCCATACTGCGCTGTTGTAATTCGGCCAAAGCTGGACAAATTCAGAAAAGTCTTTAAAGAGAAATTAAAAACGGAAGAAAAATAATTAGGCGCCCATGCGATGAAAGCGATGGACGTTTCTTGGTAACCTGCAGATTCCGAAATTTTTCTCTGCATTAAACCGTTGTAATCCTGCCCTATTTTTGCTAAAATTAGCCTGCCCGATTCCGGAATAAAATGAATAATTTTCATCTTTATTGCTCCTATGAAAATCGATTTATTGATTACCAACGCAAGACAAATCGTCTTTTTTGATAATGACCAATTACGTACGATCGAAAACGGCAGCATAGCTTGTTCAAGTGGCGTTATTACTTGGTTCGGTCCCGCCGAAGCAAGACCCGAAGAATTCGAACCGGTTGAAACGCTTAAAGCCACGGATTACATCGTATTGCCCGGATTGATCGATTCTCATACTCACACGGTTTTTGCAGGTTCGCGCGAGGATGAATTCGAATTAAAACTCAAGGGCGCTACCTATCAGGAAATTGCCGTTCGCGGCGGCGGAATCAAGAACACGATGCGTGCAACACGAAAAGCTACGCGAGACGAACTTACCGCGATTGGGCTGGAACGACTTCACAACGCGATCGCATTGGGCATTACTACTATCGAGATCAAGAGCGGTTACGGACTTTCATTTGACGATGAAATCAAAATGCTTGAAGTCATTCGATCGCTTCGTTCGCTGGTTCCGATAGATATAGCATCAACTTTCCTCGGTGCGCACACGCTCCCGCCGGAATTTTCCGAAAATAGACAGGATTATGTCGGCCTTATTTGTAAAAAAATGATCCCGTATATCGCAGAAAACAAATTGGCTGAATTCTGCGACGCATTCTGCGAAACCAATGTGTTTAGTATCGACGAAACACGTACGGTCTTCGAGACGGCAAAACATCACGGCCTGAACTTGAAACTTCACGCGGACCAACTGACGAATAGCGGCGGCGCGGAATTGTGTGCGGAAATGGGCGCCGTATCGGCGGACCATCTCGAAACCATATCGGAACGCGGCATCGACGCGTTGGCAAAATCCAACGTCGTTGCTGGCTTGTTGCCGGGATGTTCGTTCTTTTTACGTATGCAGTACGCTCCTGCACGGAAAATGATCGAGGCGGGAATTCCGATCGCGTTGGCAACCGACTTCAATCCCGGATCCTGTATGACGCAAAACCTTCAGATGATCATGTCGATAGCCTGCACGCAGATGCGTATGTCACCCGCAGAAGTCGTCCGCGCAGTGACGCTGCATGCTGCCCGCGCACTCGACCGAAACGATATTGGAAATATTAAAACGGGTATGAAAGCCGACTTAGCATTATTCCGTGCGCCAAATTATCAATTCATTCCTTACAATTTTGCGCAGAACCATATCCGTCACGTTGTAAAAAACGGAAAGATCATATTCAACGCGTAAAAACATAATCACATTTATGTTCCAATCCTTATCTTCGAGATCGCATTTTTTAATTAATGCCAATTCATAAGAGTTGCCCGTGTCAAACAACCGTTTTCCAACCAATGTTGATATGCTAATTGCTTTGCTTTGCATTGGTTTTTACGCAGCCATGGCTGTCTTGTCTGAGGGTTTTGTCGAACCGGATGAGATGAGTCATTTTATGAAATCTATGGACGCGCTGCAGCATTGGCACTATGTGCTGGATATTTGGGGAAGGCCGTTTTGCATCGCTTATTATGCAATTGGCGTTCCGTGGGGAATTACCTTTTCACGTTTCTTGAGTATTGCCGCCTCCATACTTACGGCGCTTGGAACGATCCGGCTGGCGTATCATTTTTTGGATCTCACGCCAGGTTACTTCCGTTCTTACCGTTCATGGCTGTGGTTGCTGCTTTTTGCCCAGCCCTATTTCATGCTGCAGAGTTTTTCTGTCATGACGGAAATATTACTATCCTGTTTTTGGATCTGGGCCGCTGTTGCAGTTGCTCATAATCGTTGGTTAATTGCAGGCTTGCTTGTCGGATTGAGCGGTTTAACAAGGCCGGAAGGTTCGCTTGCAGTAGCCGCTTGGCCGTTGTTCTTAATTTTCTCTCAATCCCATCTTAATCTAAGACTTCCAAAGTTGTTTGCCTCGAGCGCCGTTGCCATTGTTCCTTCCTTTACATGGTGGGTTGCCGGTATGCATGTGTTTGGCGGATGGAATTGGTTTATCACCCATTGGCCATGGGCAGTTGAAAGCGTGTACGGGAAGACACCCGTAGAAGCGGTTTTAGCAGTTTTGAATGCGGCCAATTTCTGGATGATCATACCGATTGTCTCCGGCCTGTTCATTATCCTAAAAAAAAACTCTATAGGATATGAATTGCGAAAACGATCCATTATATTATTGTTAATTCCGGTAGGAAGTATTTTCATGTTACATTTTTTGCTTGGCGTCTTAGGATTGTTTGGTTCTCTTAGTTTACCGCGTTACTATATAACGGTTTCTCCTTTCCTTGCCATTATTGCATGGATTGGGATCGAAGGCATACGGCATCAAATTCAATATACCGGAATGGTCAAATGGATTCTGATTATCATTATTCTGTTAATTCCATCACGGGCTATATACATGATGGATCACGGAACATTGCCGTTTCCAAAACATTGTGACCAGGTGAAACTGGAATTGATGATCAACTGGTTTATGGAAAATCGCAACGATCCCCATATCGGAATGGACCAACAGCCTGAGAACATCGTTGCGGCGCATCCTTACGTTAATTATGTGTTGAGCGGTTCGTCCAATACTCCCGGTTCTTTGCGATTATTTAATTCAGGTGGAATCAAAACAGCGCCGGCCGGAACGGTGTTATTTGTTGAGGACGGGGTTTGGAAAAAAAACGGATTCCCATCAATAGATTCTATTTTCAGATGGAATTATACGCGGGTCCAAGATACCCGATTAGATAAACAGCTGGCGGATGCCTGCGACAACGACCCTTTACATGAAGACATGAATATTTTTGTTAAGAAGTAACTGAAAGCGATAATATGGGAAGTCAAAGTATTTTAGGCGACATACTAATCACATTTCCTCGCGAAACGTGTACGGACTATTACTTCGCCACTCAGAAAGAGTGGATCGAGACCAACGGCATCGGCGGGTTTGCCTCCTCCACGATCATTGGCGCAAACGTTCGCAGATATCATGGGCTTTTGGTAGCTTCGCTTAAACCGCCAACGCACCGGTTTGTGCTCCTATCCAAATTGGAAGAAAATATTTCGATCAGCGGCAAAACCTATGAATTTTCAACGAATCAATACCCTTTTATTATTTATCCCGAAGGACACAAAAATATTGAGCGGTTCGAATACGATGTATATCCCCG
>JAEUSJ010000004.1:20409-59587 GCA_016788215.1 bacterium
TGGCGAAAATTCTACGATCATTCGGTACCGTGTAATTAAATCAGAACAGCCGGTAACTTTGACCGTTCGCCCCCTGTGCGCTTTTCGCGATTATCATAGTTTGTCACATGAGAACTCTGCTTTGAATCACAACATTCAAGAAAACCAAAACGGTTTCTCAATTCACCCGTATCTTGATCTACCGGCGATACATGTTGTTCACAATAAGGGGCAACTTGATCCGAAATTTTTTTGGTATAAGAACACCGAATACCGAAAAGAACAAGAACGCGGGTTGGAATTTGCTGAAGACGTTTTTAGTCCGGTTTTGTTGAATGCTCAGCTATGTGCCGGCGAATCGCTGGATATGCTGGTCACAACGGATGAAAAACGGCTGGAGACGCAGCCATCAGCGATCGGCGATCTGTTTGATCAGGAAATCCTTCGCCGGGTAGAACTCATTAAGACCATGCCGTTGAAAGACAAACTAGCAAAATCGCTGGCATTGGCAGCCGATTCATTTATAGTGCAAAAACAAGATAATGCACATACGGTCATTGCAGGGTATCATTGGTTCAGCGACTGGGGCCGTGATACCATGATCTCATTAACAGGACTGACCCTGAGTTGCGGGAAATACGATATTGCAAAAAGTATTTTGCGAACCTTTTCAAACTATATTTCTGAGGGCATGCTGCCAAATCGATTTCCTGACCTGGATGAATCGCCTGAATACAATAACGTGGACGGCACATTGTGGTACTTCATTGCTATATATAATTATGTGAACTATACCAAGGATTTGGAATTTGTCCAAAAAGAGCTTTACGTTAAATTGAAAGACATTATCGATTGGCATCTCCGCGGAACGCGATACCATATTAAGATGGACAGTGACGGACTCCTGTTTGCAGGAGCGGGCGGAATTCAACTTACGTGGATGGATGCAAAAGTGGGTGATTGGGTGGTCACGCCCCGAACAGGCAAACCCGTTGAGATAAATGCATTGTGGTACAATGTACTTTGCATCATGCGAGAATTGGCTAAACAGTTGAATCAGCCGCGGGATTCTGAGTCGTACGCTGCACTTGCGGACAAAACTAAAAAGAGTTTTAACGAACAATTTTGGAATGCCGACAAATCCTGTCTATATGATTTTATAAATGGCGATTTTAAAAACGAGGACGTTCGTCCCAATCAGATATTCGCCGTCAGTCTGCCCTTTGAAATTCTAGATAAGGTAAAACAAAAAGACCTGGTGTCGGTGGTAGAAAGAGAACTTCTCACTTGTTGCGGACTGCGCAGTTTATCGGCCTTGAACGATCAATTTATCGGGACCTACGCTGGAGATCCTTATCACCGGGACGGAGCCTATCATCAGGGAACCGTCTGGCCATGGCTCATTGGCGCCTATCTTGAAGCCTATCTCAAAGTACATGAGTACTCTTCCGATTCAAAAATGTATGGTGAAAAAATCATAAGACAGTTTGAGCAACAGTTGACCGACGGCGGCATAGGTACCATTTCAGAGATTGTCGATGGCGCTGAACCGCATTTACCGAAAGGTTGTATTTCTCAGGCGTGGAGCGTGGCGGAAATCCTGCGTATTTTGGAAATCCTGGAAAAGAACTAACATGGATGATCTCAACAACCTCGAGGTGTGTCGAAACTTAATTCGCTCGATTTATGAAAAACATGACAAACGTAGGATTGAATTAGGTTCACAGATTCCGGCTTCCGTACTCATTCCCTTTTTTGAAAAGGACGGACAGACGTTTATTCTCTTTGCCAAACGTACGCACACCGTTCGCCATCATAAAGGACAAATTTCTTTTCCAGGCGGCGCTTTGGACCGGGTCGACAAAGATCTGCAGCATGCAGCTCTTCGGGAAACTGAAGAGGAAATTGGAATCAAAAAAGAGAATGTGGACATTATAGCAGAATTGGATGATATGGTGACACCGACTAATTTTCACGTTACGCCGTTCGTCGGTATCATTCCTTACCCGTATGAATTCAACTTAAATCCTCTAGAAACTGCGGCATTAATTGAAATCCCTCTCTTACATCTTTTGAATGAGCAGTATCACCGTCTTGGTTACCGACGCTTTTTGAACAGAACATTTGAAGTACATTACTTTGATTATCAGGAACACAGCGTATGGGGTGTCACCGGATTTATTCTTTTTGAACTGCTTCAAAAATTGAAAACTGCATTGTAAGAATTACTTCGCCGGCAACCAAATATTCGACTTCACGTGCAACTTTTTTTACTCACTTTACGTAAGAATTCATGCGTTTCAACCAACAGAAATCTCTCCAAAAAAGGCCGTCGATCATGGTAAAGAAATACAGCAAACGGATTCCATCATCTCGTATGTTGAGGTTTATGAAAAACCCCCTACTTATCTCAATAATGACCTTTGCGTTTTTTTTGAAGCCAATGAACATGGACGCTTTTGCCAAGGTGCAAAATACTGCGGTTGCAGAAAACTCCAAGAATAGCTTATCCGGCTCCGGCGATTTTAAACCGAATCCAATTATGACACTCACTCTACAGCCAACCCCGGTGAGCTTTGTGATTGACGGTGAGATTGAGGAAGGATGGCTGACTGCGGAGCGTTTTGAGAATTTTGTTGAAAATTGGCCGAATGAAGGTAATAAACCCAAGGTTGTGACCGATGGATACGTAACTCACGACGACAAAAATTTTTATGTAGCCTTTGTTTGTTATGATCCGGAAATGAAAAAACTGCGCGCATCGCTGAGTGATAGGGACCGCGTGTACCAGGATGATTTTGTCGGGATTAATGTGGATCCATTCGGCGCACAGGTTAACGGATTTGAATTCTTTGTGAACCCGTTGGGCATTCAGGCCGATTTGACCGTAGACGTCAGCGGCAATGAAGATGACAGTTTCGACGCCGTTTGGGAATCGGCGGCAAAAATATATGACGATAGGTGGACCGTTGAAATGAAGATTCCTTTTCAAAGCCTTCGTTTCCCAGGCACGCCCGAACAAGATTGGTTGATCCACTTTTGGCGTATTTATCCGCGTGAACAGCGATATCTGTATTCATGGATGCCGAGGTCACGGGATGTCAGCAATCAATACTCGGAAGCCGGACATCTCAAAATGACTTTGAATGACACTCCGAGCAAGACTTTTGAATTACTTCCGTACATTGTTGGTTCCACTGAGCGATCACTTGAAGATAAAGATCCTGCCGGAATCAACGGAAAATGGGGTAAGTCTCAATTTGACAACAATGTGGGATTCAATTTGAAATACGGTTTGTCGTCCAACGTAACACTTGACATGGCCTATAATCCCGATTTCAGCCAAATCGAAGCGGATGAAGGACAAATCAGTGTAAACAACACATTTGCATTATTCTTCAATGAAAAACGCCCTTTCTTTTTAGAAGGCCGGGATATTTTTGACGTTGACCGGGACATTAATTTATTTTACACACGTACGATCAATAACCCGCTGCTTGCGGGCAAGCTTTCAGGTAAAGCGGGGAAGTTTAGTTTTGGCTATATTGCAAGTTATGACGAAGATACGCCGTATATCATGCCGTTTGAAGAAAAAAGCGTGACTTTGTCTACAAAGCAGAATTCGACAACCAACATTCTTCGCTCAAAATATGAATTGGCAAAGGGGACTTACATTGGGTTTATAGGCACAGACCGACGGTTTTCAGACGGGTCGAATACCGTGGGAACATTAGATGCGAAGATCCGATTGAATTCAAAATATACTTTGTCCGCACTGGCCGGGCTGAGCCATACGGACGAGCCAAATGATTCGGTATTGTCTGAAGACGATATAAGTGACGTGACTTTCAAAACACAAGGTAAATCATACAACAGCGATTTTAACGGTGAAAATTTTGACGGCTGGTTTACGCGTGTGACTTTGGATCGGACTGCGCGTTACTGGGGATTCTTTGCTTGGTATAACGATCTATCGCCCGGATTCCGAACTGAGAACGGGTTTATTCGAAGCAATAATATTCGCGAGGTCGGCGCTTTTAATCGTTATACATTCTATGTCAATGAATCCCACCCTTTATTGGTCAGAATAGAACCACGCGTTCAGTTTAATCGTAAATACAATTACGACGGCCAATTGAAAGACTGGTGGATAAATCCGCAATTGTTTATCCAATTCAAGAAGCAGACCTATGTTTGGATGAGCCTCGCGGCACTTAATAATGAAAATTATCGAGGACGACAATTCAACCATATACACCGTGTAAATTTTGAAACCGGCAGCCAGGCTTTAAAAATAATCAACGGCGGATTTTGGACCGAGACGGGAAATTACATTAACCGGGGAGGCGAGGAAAACGACCCTCGAAATCCGCTTGCCAAAGCAAAAGGTTTTGGTTTTCAAACGTGGTTGACATTTAAACCTACGAGCCGGCTCTCCGATGAGTTTAACTATCGTCAGTTTAACCTATGGACACATTATGGAGGCGACTTAATTTTGTCGCAGAAAATATACCGTAATGCGGTTTCGTATCAATTCACTAAACAGCTTTTTCTACGCCTGATCGGCGAATTGGTAAAAATCGACGAATACGATTCTGACGATCAAAAAATGGCTCATTCCAAATATTTCAGTATTAACCCGCTTTTAAGCTATAAAATCAATCCGTTCACCGTATTTTTCTTAGGCGCCAATATGGGCGGCGAGAATAAGCCCTATGAAAATTACGATGGATTGACAACGACCAACCGGAGCGTGTTTGTAAAATTTCAATATTTTATGAGGATCTAGCAGGAGCTTAGATTATTTTTGACGGGACGATTCGCCATGGCGATATTCAATATTCATTTCTTGGCGGGTCTTATCCATCAATTCTTTAGTTTTCTGTTTTCGTTTAATCACTTTCAGCCGAGATTCAATTTCTAATGATACTTCACTAAAAGGTTTATAGGTTCCTTTTGGGCGAATCTCAACCACATACCAGAACGAATAATAGCCGTGTCTCGTTAAGATAGGCCCGATGATCTCATCGGTTGCATTCTTTAGGAAAACCTGTTTAGCTACCCTATCTTCAAATTTATTACGTGTCTGAAAATCCGTAGCGCCCACGATATCGCTGTCAGCTGCCGCCTGTGAAACGAGTTCCATAAAATCCTTTTTTCTAAGGCGTGACATCGAAAGAAATTCAGACGCCATTTTCTTTGACCTTAATTTATCCAAAGTTAGAAAATACTGGACTTTGACGTGGTCTTCCGGATAGACAAATGAATTTCTATTTTGAGCGTAATAATCCTCCGATTCTTTCGGAGTGATCGTCACGTTTTTTTCGATTTCGTTTTCGATAAACGATTGGATAAGCAATTCACGCCGCATGTTTTCAACCTGGCGTTGATACGAAGGATCCTTGTCATAACCTTCACGAATTGCTTTCTGATAAAGGGACTCTGAGTTGATCCAGTTTTGAATATAATCCTGTCGGGCTTCCTCCTGCAAACGTATGTCCGTCCGCAGTGCGCTGTCGACCACTGTTTCTGTCAATTCGGCGTTACCGATTTTTGCAATGAATTTATTTTCAGGCGCGTTGCACGCAATATTAACAACCGCGCTGCTGAAAATGAGTAACAAATATGACGTAATTTGAAATTTCATGACTCAATTAAAATGCTTGAAGGTTATTTTCATATATAACGACTTTCCAACGCTTTTTTAGTTCAGCTAGCAGCGCTATTTCACGATTCATTTTAGCAACTGCAAGATAATCGTTCTCAATTTTTTTTCTAACAGAGTTAAAGCTTAACAACTGCGGTTCCGACCTATTAATAATTTTTATAATCGAAAAACTGCTGTCTTTTCGAATAAAAATATCACTGATCTCATTCTTATCCATTTTTAAGGCCCGTGCGGCAAGTTCATTTCTTGTGCGAAAATTGAATGACACCTTTGGATTGAATTTTATGGCGGTTGGCTTATCTTTTGATTTGATTGTTTCGACTGCTTTTTCGAAGTCTACTCCGGATGAAATGTTTTCCTGGGTTTTGTGAATCTCCGAAATATCGGGCGACGTTATTTCGGAAACAACGATAGCGCCGTTCGTCCTGTATCGATATCTGTTTCTGGAAAAAAAAGTATGGAGTTCAGATTCTGTTGGCTCCAAAGACCCCGGCAACAAAGCATCATTTATTTTTTTTACAATCATGTTTTGCCTGGCAAATAAGATGGCAGACTTAAATTCTTCAGTTTCTAAGTAACCGCCGTCAATTACCAATTGCTCAACGAGGAGTGTTTTACAAAAGTACTCGACGGCTTGGGTTATAAGATCAGACGTAAATTTGACAAATACGCCGGCTGCATAATTTTCAAGAAACCGTTTCACCGTCACTCCCCCGCCTTCAAAACGCGCCAAACTGCGTCCAAGTTCATCTACCGTAAATTGATTTACTGAAGCCCTAACGTTTACACAATCCTTAAGCCTTGCGGCTAACATCAATATGTTCTCCTCCGAAATTTCTGTCTTAGCAGACAAATACAGAGAATCAAGAAGTGTTATGTGAAATGGACGAATCATAAATTGATCCATATCATCAAATTTTGACTTCATGAATTTCGCAATTTCAGCCTTTTCCAAATTACGTATCGTAGACGTATCCTTTGACACCAGATGAATTATCACAAAAGCGCCGGGAACTTCAACTGGGCTTGAGATACCGTTTGGTTTCATACTAAGCACTGCTTTTTCATAAGTATACGGTACCTGACCAATAATTAACTTATCCAATACAGTATTCCCTTTTTGAGTTGCCGGGTTCTTAAAGTCAGAAAACTTTTCAGCCATAGCATCATAATTTCTTGGACTAATCACAGCATAAATCGAGTCGGCTTTCCTTTTTGCTTCTTCCTTGGATAAAGTCGCAGGGGACTCTCGGCGATCGTTGAACCTAACGATTAGATTTTGCGAATTAATAGTCATGCCAAGGCTTTTTTGGTATTCCTCCACATTAGCATCGGTGATAAAATGATTTAAAATGTATTGATCGCGGGCTTTATTTAAAAGAATACTATGTCTGGCCGATTCCATATCTAACGCAATATCCTGATCATATCCTTTCTCTATCCCATACGCCCATTTGAGCCTGTCATTAATAATCAAATCCAAATATTCTCTCTTTTCAGAAAAAGTCAGCTTTGATGCGTCTTGTCCGAATTTCTTTTCAAGAAAAATATTGAAGTCGTTTACTGTAATCGCTTCTTTCCCATCGATCGTAGCTAAAACATGATCTTTGCTTTTTTGACAACCGATAATAAAAAAAATACCGACAATGACAAGCGACCGTACACTTGCACTAATGCACTTTAACATATTTAACTCCCTGCTTTCTCGATTTTGCGTTTTTCATACATTGAAGCCAGAATACTTATTAAGAAAAGAATGCCTATCACGGAAAAGGTGATCCACTTGGATAAATGAAAATTAAAATACTCAGCAAATAATTTACTCCCGATGAAAAAAACAATAATATAGGCGCCGTCAACCAATTTAGGAAATCGTTTGATAACGGTCAAAAAAGCTCCGGCAACCATCCGCATGGTAATAATGCCAATGATGCCGCCCGTAATAACTACCCACTGTTTATTTGACAAAGCAACTGCCGCCAGTATCGAATCAACTGAAAACACAATGTCCGTCAATTCTACCGCAACAACTGTACTCCAGAAAGCCGACAAACCCAGAAACATTTTAGGAGCCGGTATTTTCTTTTCGGGTTCCTTTTCCTTTCGGACAAAATGGTCAATGGCCAGGTAACATAAATAAATTCCTCCCGCTATCTTGACTGCCGGCATATTGATCAGATAAACGGCCAAAAGAACGGCGATCGTTCTGAAGATAAATGCCCCGATAATTCCATACTTTAATGCTTTTTTCTGCTGGTCCTCCGGCAGCGGCATTACTTGCACAGCAAGAACAATGGCATTATCGGCGCTTAACAACCCTTCCAGTAAAACCAGCAAAGCAATCGTGATCAGATCCGATGATTCAAAACTCATATCTTCCTTTTTTTAAAAGCGTGTGAATATAGACCGGAGAACAGCACTTAATCAAGAAAAAATCTGGCGCTTTACCACATAAAATTATTCTGAAATTATTAAAATTAATCGTAAATTGTTCTGTTGAGTTAACAGGACGTACGCGTATGACAGAGCAGAAAGAAAAATTTATTTCAATTCTTGAAAAGAACAGAGTATCGGATCGAAGCGAAGATCTTCTTGAATACGGGCGGGATTGGACACGCAAGCATACTCCGGATCCGTGCATAATCCTATTTCCTAAAACTGCTGACGAAGTGCAACAAATTGTTTCCTATTGCTACGAACATAATATTAAAATCGTTCCCTCGGGCGGACGAACGGGTTTGGCTGCAGCAGCGGTGGCAAGGAATAAAGAAGTTGTCGTTTCTTTTAAAAAAATGGATCAAATTAGATCTATCGATATCGAATCGGGAAGCGTTGTCGTAGAAGCCGGAGCTATATTGGAAAACGTTCAAAAAGCGGTATCAGATAACGGCATGTTCTTTCCTATGGATTTCGCTGCACGTGGAAGTTGCCAGATCGGCGGATGTATCTCAACCAATGCCGGCGGACTTAAAGTGATTAAATACGGCATGATGCGCGACCTCGTTCTCGGCCTTGAAGTTGTAACGCCTACAGGCAATAGGCTCCGCTTGAATTCAAATGTACACAAAAATAACTCCGGCTATGATCTAAAACAATTTTTCATCGGTGCGGAAGGAACGCTTGGTCTGATCACAGAGGCAACGCTTAAGATCGTTCCGAAACCAAAAAATCTGCAGATAGCGCTATTGGCAACTGACAATTTCACAACTATTTTAGAAATCCTGAAATCTGCGAAATTAAAATCGCTTGACATCACCGCCTTTGAGTTTTTTACAAAACCTTGTTTACAGGCCGTTTTAGATCATGTCCATCATTGCCGCAATCCTTTTGCAGAAATCTATCCGCTGTATGTGATGCTTGAGATCGATTGCGGAGATCGAGCGGAAGATCTACAATATTTTGTAGAATCCGTTGAGCACTTGATCCTTGATGGCACTTTATCCCTAAACCATCAAACGTTTAAGGAGTTGTGGGCTTACAGGGAAAATATTCCTGAGACCATACTAAAACTCGGCCAAATTCACAAAAATGATATCGCCGTTCCAATCTCATCCATGCCTTCGTTCATCATGAAGCTGGAGAAGATGATTTTCGAAAAATACTCGGCCTTTCAGGTTTTGCTTTTTGGCCATATCGGCGACGGCAATATTCATGTGAATATTATTGATACAACCCGAATGCCGATGGAGGCGTTCACAAAAATAACCGATGAATTGGATATGGAAATGTGCCGATTAATAAAATCCTATCATGGAAGTATCAGTGCGGAACACGGCATCGGATTATTGAAAAAAAAGTTGATGCACCTGTACAGAAATCCGGAGGAAATTCAAATGATGAAAAATATCAAGTCGGTTTTTGATCCAACAAATATTTGTAATCCAGGAAAAATAATTGACATTTAGAACACTCTTGCGAAACTTCCGCCGACATAAAACCCTTTCTTGTCCAGCCTTTGCGCCGTGTCAATTCTGAAAAAACCAAACAAACCGCTCAGAGACAATCCGATTTCATGATGAAATTGATCCGTGTAACCCGGCGGGTACGCCAGCGTTCCCAGCCTGTCTTTAGAAATCCATGTCCGGCCCGATGCGCCATGCGCTATCACTCCAATGCCTTTTTTTGCAATGGATTGAAGCCCGATGAGCTCGAACGGAATGGTTCGAAAATTATGTTCCCAAAATATCGCCGTGTATTTCTCTCCTTCGTACGGTTTCCCACGTAAGGTCTTAAATACACCAAACGGCGTGAATGCCTGTAACGAACCGTCAATTGCCGAGAGCCGCTGAAGCGGTAAGTGCCCGGTGTATGTTCCGCCAATCCATCTTATATCCAGCACATTAGGCAAAAATCTTCGTGAAAAAAAAGTTTTGAAACGCCAGTCGACCGAAGCCCTATAGGTCGTAAAATCAAAATCGCTCGATAGCCATTGACTAGAGCTGTGTTCTATTTTAACTTCCGCGCGTTCCTGCCCAACAAAACCAAATGGAACATAGTCGTCTCCGTAAACCACAGACATGTGAACGGAACGCATCGTGCCCTCATCAATTTTTGGATTCGGCCTTTGAACATTACTGCGACCCAAAATATCAAAGTCTGTTGTTTTCAGAAGAGAAGTTTGAATTTCATTGCTCCAGCCAAACCTGAGACTCAAATCAATCTTACGAAATTCATATCCTGTGCTAATTTGTATTTTCTTATTCTTATAAAAATCAAAATAGTCACGAAACCCAAACAGCGCCGGCCCGCTTGCTACCAAAACGGAATAATTATCTGAAGGATATCGTTCCATAGTCCCGAGATAATAATTCGCTTCAAGAAATCCCCGTCTTTTTTCACCCCAATCATATCTGGCTGCGCCGCCGTAAAACCACTGCTTCAGGCTGGTAGAATACCCGCTCAGCACGTTTGCAGAAAATACTCTGGAAAAATCATATGAATATTTTATACCGGCATGTGCTCCGTCCACGCGATTAAACCAGAACTGAGGCATCAAACCGGCTAAGAAAGTTTTAAAGACGTTTTTCTTTTTTTCGGCTATAACGATGCTGTCGTTGTATTCATCTTCCATTTTAATCATACGCGACAAGGCGCCGGTCGGCTTAAATGCTTTTGAAAATGAATCTCCTCGTTTGATCATCTTAAAGGCAGAATCTTCCCGGTCCGAAAACGGAATTATGATCTCCGTGGAATCGAATTGATTGACTTTTTTGAGAGATGCCGAATCCAGGATAAACGATCGGCTTGACCGGTACAGGCTGTCCGGTAAATCTACGTTGATTTGATAATTATTGAGTCCGGCAATGTGGCTATACTTGATGTGAGGAAATTGCAAACCAATCATGCCTAACTTTATTTTTCCTTCCATTCGCATATCGACAGGTAACCAGTACGCCCGCCCGAAATTACTGAACTGCTGTTTGTAAAAAACTTTCCACTCTTGTATGGGAAGCGGAAAAATGACAAAATCGTTCGGCCTTAAATCAGCTTCTATCATTACCGAATCCATATCCAGAACGGAAATCTGACCCACGAATGTGGGCTGGAGCTTGCTTTTTGTTTGAACAGAAATGTCATACACCAATTGATCGTCGCGATAGCGCCGCCCGATAATTTTAAAATCATAATAGTCCATCGCATCAGGATGCGTGGGCCCGACAAATCGGGATTCCTGAATAAGAATATCGTCATCATATAAATTTACCATTTCTTCATCACCAACTATAATATTATCCTTCGGACTAATATTCTTAGTGTGACGCTTCGATTTAACGACCGTTCGAAGTCCTCTTTTGCGATCCCAATACGTTTCAGCCAATACTTCCGAAATCATAACGATGCCCGAATCGTTTTCAATAGCCGATCGCATGTAAGCATCGGCCCGAAAATTTTGTATCATTGCATGCCAGCTTTTTTTCTTTGTTATTACATTGCGCATGATACGCATCCCCGGATCCTCACCCAGGACAACCAGCGCTTCCATTTCAATGGGCGAAGGATTCAGTTTTATGTTTTGCTCGCTCTCTGAGGATGCATTAATAAAAACTTTCTTTGATTCGTATCCGATATAACGAACGATTAGCGTAGCCGGAAATTGCTCTACTTTAATTGAATATTTACCTTCACGGCTGGCAATGACTCCTTTTAAAGTACCTTCGATCTGAATATTGGCCGCAGGAAGGCTCTCGCCCGTAACGGAATCTTTAACTGTGCCATAAATGCTTTTTTGTGCAAAAACATAGAAAGGAAAACTCACGATAAGGATGCACATCAAAAGTAGTCGATACATAACTGATTCCTTTATTCCTTTAATTTCATTTTAACCGCTCGCACAGCTTCACGTTGTCCTCGCCATTACGATCAATAAGAATTACGAAAGGATCGACCCCTGCCATTTCGGGTATTTCATCTACAACGATATTAAATTGCATTTGTGACTGTACGATCCGATGTTTACTTAGATACAGTTCCTTTCCGTTTTTCCCGAATACACCAATATCCATAAAATCGTTCAGGGCTACAGAGGTTTCATTACCTTTGCCGTCCGCATTAAATTTCTTCACATCAATGTCTAAGTGCACAGAGAATTTTCCGTCGGGTTGAATTTCATACGTGGCGGCCGTCGTTTTGTTTTCATAAATAATAATTTGTTCAAAAAGATCGGTTATCAAATATTGCAGAGAATCCGGAGTAACCCTGTGGAGTTCGTTGATCAAGTCATGGGTCGTAACGAACGGCGCGCTTTTAAATCCGAATTTTTCTACAAGACCTTGTAAGGCTGCATTTACCCTGTCTTCGCCCAAAAAATCGCCCAATGCATACATCGCGAGTGTTCCTTTGTCGTAGTTAAGATATGTTTGAAGGCCCGCATTTTTCATCGTTGCTTCAAAGTCCGTTTCACGCGAACGCCGTGATAAATAATCATCCATCTCTTGCCTGCGAAATCTGTGTGTTTTATTCTCACCAAATTCACGCTCCATACACATTATGCGAACCCACTGCGCCATCGTTTCGGCCATAACCCCGGCTCCCTGTACCGGCGCACCGCGGACGATATGCCCCCACCATTGATGAGCCATTTCGTGCGTCGTCGTATTAAAGACGATGTCAATGCAATTGGAGTCCTCCAAATTACTTACAAACCCGCCATGTTCGCTCCATGTAAATACCGTCGGCTGAGAACGCGCAGTACCGCCACCGCTGTTGTAATCAGGAACTTCAATGATCTTAACGTTAGGGTATGGATAAGGTGAAAAATTAGATTCACAATAATCCAGCGACTTTTTAACCCCTGTGATCATTCGGTCAATATTGTAAGCGTGATTCACATCAAAAAAAATCTCAATATCTATGCCTTTGTAAAGTTCCTTCTTTGCTTCATAACGTCCGGACGTGATCACAAAACAGTTATTCATGGGCGTTCGTACACGATAATGATAATAATTCCGATCATTGACTGTCCATGATGTATCAAGTAAACCGGTCGCGATCGCTGTCTGGTCTGAACTTGTGCTGACCGTCGCATCAAATGTTACCAGGTCGGCAATTTTTCTACTGACCGCATGGCTATCGTCATTTCGCGGGAGGCCTTGCGTTTCGGGCAGTCCGTATTTAGAACGATCATATTTTCCGCGAATCTCCGCATACAGGTTATATCCTATCGATGGAAAATATCCATGTTCGGCCTGAAACGGGAAATTATCGATGAAGGTGCCGTTTTCAACCAAATCATCGTTCGGGTTATTCTCGGTGAATCCTTTGGGTGCGCAAACGAGATCAAATTCAAGTCGTACTGTATCCTCGGGCGCCAGCGGTTCTTTTAATTTAAAAATATAGACCCCATATTCGGTGTCCGTGAGTACGCACTTGGAATTTTCACCAACCGTCATTCGGGTTATCTGTGTTCCTTTTCCAGAAGAAAGATCGACAAAAATACTATCAATAAGATTTTGTGATGTGTTCCTGAGAATATAAAATCCCTTTATATTTAGCATTCGTTCTGCCGGATACATGTCGACATTGAGCTGCACATGGTTGATGTCGGGTTGTATTTTTTGTTCAAATCGTTTGTACGTCATTTCATAGAAAGCCGCCCTTTCAAAACGATCTGCTCGGGTGAGAAATTTGTTCTCCATGCGCGTATTATAAAAAATCCAGCCTCCGCTTGCCAGAAAAACACCGCAAGCCATGAAGACGCTGATTTTATGGGTTGTCGAAAATCGTTGTTTGGCCAAATTCCACCGATGCTTAATACTTATCTCGCTGCCTCTGCGCCATAGAAGGTCGCCAGCAATTAGTAGTACAATCGAAAAGGCGCTCCAATATATTTTGTACCATACTAACGGTTCGGCATAATTGCCAAACCCATTGACAATTGAATAAGCATAGTCCGGAAAGGTCCCATAACGAAATAAGGCGCTCATATCAAAAGTCTGCAATTCGATAAAGAAGAATATACCGCCTGCAATGAAATAGCCAAGGTACTTGTTTCCTGCAATGATCTGGATCAAAAGCGCAAGGATAGCCATCATAAAATAATGGGTCAGGTCGATGCCGATCAAAGTTTTGGCATAGAGGTCAAGTTCAAAATTAGTGTATCCGAACACGATGCTCTGTGTTCCAATACCGGTCAATATCGTAGCGAAAACAAAAAACACCTGCACCGTCCATATCGTTGTCAATTTAGAAAAATAGTAGGACCAGTTAGGTAACGGCATGGCGCCGTAAATCTCGTGGCACTTAAGATCACGCTCTTTCCAAACAATCAGCCCTGTGAAAAACACCGTAATTGGAATCATGTAGCCGAATAAATCTTTGGATCCGTTATCAATAAACCACCAAGTCAACGGGTATACATTACTGCCGTTCGGCCCTGCATTAGCAACAAAATTTCTGTAAGCCTGCAGCATCGCGATCGCAGTGAGAATCAGGAACGCCGGATGAAAAATCAATCGTCGTGATTCCGTCCAAGACATCGCCACACTCTTTTTGAAGTCTAAATACCAGGAGAATGTTTGCAAATACGTCTTTGATTTTTTTAAAACATGAATCGGATTTGTCTCATCGGAATTATCAGCAAATCTGACCTTTCGCGATTTCTGATTGGAAGCCATTTTAAAACGGTAAAAAGTAAATCCCCAGAGCGCCAAAGCTACGCAGAGCCATATCAGGCGATTATAGAGGATCATCGAATCCAGCGGAAGTAGGTCGGCGTTTTTTTGAGCAATGCTCCAATAGCGCGTGACCGACTCTATCGCGCCTATTCCGATCGGATCAAACAAAGCAAGGGAAACCTGAGAGTCATTTTGAGATATATTTCCGAGAACAAAGAGATAGGCAGGAATAAATGCGCATCCGGCTACAAATGTGGCGATCATGTTTCGGGACAGCGCCGCCAAAGAAAAAAACAAGCTTGCCATCAGTACCAGATTGGGAATAACGAAAACAACGAGTGAATAAAAATAAGCCTGCAATCTAAAGGGACCGCTGAAGGAATCTTCAATAGATAAACAACCGCAAATAATTCCGGCAACTGGCGCTAGAAACAATAATAGATTACTTGCCAAGCCGCCAAAAAAACGACCGCCTAGGTAACCTAACTTACTGACGGGAGAGGAAAAGAAAAATTCGTGCGTGTTATTTTCAAAGTCGCGCATAACCGAAGTCGCAACAATCACAATCGTAAACAAAAGCCCTACGCCGCTCAGAATCGATAATACGCGTGCAATCGATATCGGCGAATTATGAAACACCTGCCCGTGAGCAAACAGCATGACGCGATTAGGGTCGGTAATCTGAGTATGCTGGAAAGCGATGACGAACAAGATACCAAAAAACACCCACCATGCGATGCGTTTTATATTGTAAGCGAGTTCGAATCGGAATACTTCTTTGAACATATTTGTACGGGTTATAGAGGAAATCCGTGGATATTGTCTTCGCTTAACACAAATGCTTCGATAAGAATTTTTATGCGGCTTTTTTATTCATTTTTAGCAGCGTTGTGAAATACACATCTTCCAGTTCCGCAGGAGTCATTTCAAATCCAGCTTCGGGCTGATCTTCGCTAAATACATGGATCACCGTTGCGCCGGCTACCAGCCGCGTTGATATGACGTCAAATTGGTTTTCATACTCCGGTAATCGTTGTTTCTCGATTTTCTTCTTCCATATTTTGTTTTGCATTTCTTCGATGGATTTTAACGGTTCACCGGTCAGTAAGATCTCGCCTTTATTGATGATCGCCATGCGGCTGCAAAGATCGGTGACATCGTCTACGATGTGCGTTGACAGGATCACGATAATGTTTTCGCCGATTTCACTGAGCAAATTATGGAACCGGTTACGTTCCGACGGATCAAGGCCAGCAGTCGGTTCATCCACAATGATCAGTTTAGGGTTTCCGATCAAAGCCTGTGCGATTCCAAAACGCTGCTTCATACCGCCGGAATATTCACCCAGCTTACGTTTTCTTGCATCCCATAAATTAACGCGATTCAACAGCGATCCCACCGCTTCCTTTCTATCCCGGCGATCGGAAATCCCTTTTAAAGCCGCAAAATGATCAAGCAGTGTAGCGGCATTCATTTTAGGGTAAAAACCGAATTCCTGCGGCAAGTAGCCTAATATTTTTCGAACATCGTCCTTTTGCTTCAGTAAGTTAATGTCTCCGAGAAATGCGCTGCCCGAGTCCGCCTCCTGCAGCGTCGCCAGCGTTCTCATGAGTGATGATTTGCCTGCTCCGTTCGGTCCAAGGAGGCCAAACATTCCCGTAGGTATATTGAGCGTAACGTTGTTCAGCGCCCGAACGCCGTTAGCATAAGTTTTGTTAAGGTTCGCTATTTGTAGATTCATTGTTTCTATCTGCCGGGGTTTTTGGTTAGTCGCTCCGTCACTTTATCCGCGATCTTATCACGAACAGCCCGGCTCGAAATTTCTTCATTAGCAAAATTCAATGTCTGTGTCAAAATAGTCGTACTCACATTTTGCTTGCTTAGCATCGACATAACGGCATACCCTTGTTGGCTTGATGACGATATGTAGGAAACGGCATTCAGATAAGCGAAAAGAACCTGGTCATCAGACGGACAAACAGCGGCAACTTCTTCCAGAACATCACCCTGAACGGAACTGGATGAGATATGTTCAATGCTTTTTAGGATTTTGATGAATGCAGAGCTGCTCATGTCCTTTTTTCTTAATAATGCCTTTAAAGCGGCGCCTTGTTCGGATGATGAACTTATCCATTTAACGGCATCTACGTAGGCTTCGACAACCTTGTCGTTAGCCGAACTTTTTTGCGCAAGGGATTGAAGCGCAACGCTTTGTGCGGAACTTGACGAAATATTCCTGATAACCTTAGTCATCGCCTCGGCCGATTCATCGTTGATCTTACGTAATTCCGAGATCTGAATTAAGACCTCGCTTTGTTTTGAACTGGATGAAATTTCTTTCGTAGCGCGAATTAAGGATTCTGTCAAAACGCTGTCTTCTTGAAATTTATTGGCAGTGGATATCAAAACGTCGCCTAATTTTGAACTGCTGGATATTTCATTGGCAACGGTCTCCACCGCTTTTTCGATTTCCTGTGAATTGAGATCAGGATGATTCAATATGGCTTCAAAGTAGATTTTTTTAGCGTAGTTGCTGTTCACCCATCTGATCTCCCGGATGGCCGCCTGTACCCCTTTTTCTGCGAGAATTCTTTTAATGCGCCCTTGCGCGCCCAGCCCCGTTTCTCGAGCTACGTCCTGCAAAATTAACGACAGCCATGCCTGCGCATCCGCATCAAATTCGTAATCACGTCCTTGTATAGTGTACTTTTTTTCAATTTTTCCGTCGGCTGCTGCAGTCAATGTGATTGAGCGATACGTAAGCCAATCCCGTTCTTTGATCACGATAAATCCGTCGGGTGAAATACTTTTTATGTCCAAATCGTTTGGTGTCATTTCTACCACTCCGCCCGATCTCACCTCCAGGCTTTTTAGCAGCGTATTGGAATAATAGTCAATACCGCCGTTTTCGGTCGAACTATTTTGAAAGCCGATGAGTATGCCGCGGCCTTTTCTGTCATCCTGAATCCCGGCATGGCCATTCCACGATACCTCCGCAGTAATATTTAACAGCGTGGCGCAGATGATTGTCAAATAAAACATGATAGTGCTCCTTATTGCTTACAAAACATTATTCCGCGTTCTTTTGGCTTTTGGCAATAAAATAGTATACGATAAATGCCAAGCCGGCCAATATGGCAACAAATCCAAACGAAGCTGGCCCTTCCATGAGCAGAGGAAACAGAGAATTGACAAATAGCGCGATACCAATGGCGATCAATACAATACCCCACTTCAGCGAAGGCATCGGCTGCATTTCAGTATTCTTCACAAAAAGATACTTCGCGTTTTCGTCTACGACGCCTTTATCAATCAATTTCTGGCGCAAACGATTATCGCTGAGCGTTTTGATGGTCAAATAGATAATGTAAAACAAGAAAATCGGGATAAGAAATTCCATGTTATTCATGACAGTTCTCCTTACTTAAGTTGCGTGTTATTTGAATAGACAGATTAAATTATCAAAAGTTGCAAAGTGATCGTTCATTACGACCTTAAATGAATAGACAGGTCAACCGGGAAAATGTTGCACTTGCAAGTTAACAATAATTTTTGCAACATTTATCAAAAGCCCATGTCTAACTCAACATAGGAAAAGGAGACATGGAAGATCGCGCCATCGTTCATAAAATATTATCCGGTGACCTAAATGCTTTTGAAACAATAGTTAATAGCAATCAAAAGCTGGTGGCGCATGTGGTTTTCAAGATGGTACGCCAGGCGGCCGATCGTGAAGAAGTTTGTCAGGATGTGTTTATTAAAGTGTATGAAAATCTAAAATCGTTTCAATTCAACTCAAAGTTGTCCACCTGGATTGCACGTATCGCCTATAATTCCTGTCTCAATTATTTACAAAAGAAAAAACTGCCCTTGTATAATGATGTGCCGACAACTTATGACGAAAACGAACCCATCTCCGACGGTTTTTCAGAAAATATCTGGGGCAGTTCGCCCGGGCCGGAAGACGCGCTGATGCGGGGGCAAGTATCGGAATACTTAAAGACAGAGATTGGACAGTTGCCGGTGCAATACCGAACGATCATAACGCTCTATCATCTGGATGAAATGAATTATCAGGAAATTGGTCAGGTTTTGAATCTGCCCGAAGGCACCGTCAAGAGTTACCTATTCCGTGCGCGAAAAATGCTGAAAGATAAGTTGTTGGAAAAGTATAAGGAAGAGGAATTAATATCATGAACCACTTAACGGATCGCGAAATACAGTCCCTTGCAGACAAGGCATCGGATAATCCGGAGATTCAGGCTCATCTTCAGTCTTGCCCGTCGTGCCGATCGCACGTTGCAGCGTACCGTCAACTTTTCTCAGCATTGAAAAAAGACGATGAGTCCGTATTGCCAAATAATTTTGCGCGGATGGTTGTAACGCGAATTGAAGAAAAACAAGAACAGAAAGCCGTTTGGCGTGATTGGATATTGATAGGCATCGCCGGAATTATGGGTGTCGCGATTTCAATATACTATACCGGCTCATCGCTGACCGGGGACGTCGTTACGGATTCCGTAAAAAATCTACTGCACTCCCGCGAGTCGGTCGCGTCATCATTCCGCCAGGTTCAAAACTGGTTTGGCGGCGGTTTATCCTACTTGATCTATGGCGCACTCCTGCTTTTGATTTTCAATTGGCTCGACGAGAAATTGATTAAGTCCAAGAGATTTTCCGGTCAACATTAGTATTTTTAGTGATGAATAAACCCTTGCTCAGACAAATAAGTAATACTACGAATCGATCTCCCGCAGATTTCGCGGATTTACGCAGAGCTCTTATCTGCGAAAATTTGCGCTATCTGCGGGAAAATGTAGAGAAACTGAGTTGCTACTGCTTCTGTAATATTGTCCAACCCGGTCCAAAATAAAAACATATTTAATTGTTCAAGTCCAAGAGATTTTCCGGTCAGCATTAGCTTTTTTACTCAGATAGATAAGTAATACTGCGAATAGATCTCCCGCAGATTTCGCGGATTTACGCAGAGCTCATATCTGCGGGACCGAAACTTTTATTGCTAAGATTTGCCAACCCGGTCCAAAATAAAAGCATATTCAAAAGCTATTTCTTTGAGGTAATCATAACGCCCTGATGCACCGCCGTGTCCCGCGCCCATATTGGTTTTCAGAAGAAGTACATTTTGATCGGTTTTCATACTGCGCAACTTAGCTACCCACTTTGCAGGCTCCCAATAGGATACTCGCGGATCATGAAGCCCGGCCGTAGCGAGTATGTTCGGGTAGTCTTTTGCTTCCACCTGTTCATACGGCGCATACGACTGAATATAGTCGTAATAAGCTTTTTCATTCGGGTTGCCCCATTCCTCGTACTCCGTCACCGTCAAAGGAAGCGTCGCATCCAGCATGGTATTAGCGACATCGACGAAAGGAACTTTTGCGACAACGGCTTTAAAAAGGTCGGGACGCATATTGGTCACTGCTCCCATGAGTAACCCTCCGGCGCTCGCACCCATAATGGCCATTTTATCTTGTGATGTATATTTTTCTTTGGCCAGGTATTCGGCGCATGCGATAAAATCGGTAAATGTGTTTTTCTTTTTTAAAAGCTTCCCGTTTTCATACCATGGCCGTCCCAGTTCCTGCCCGCCACGGATATGCGCAATGGCAAAGATAAATCCGCGATCAAGTAAACTTACGCGCGATGAAGAAAAACCCGGTTCGACCGTAATTCCATAAGAGCCGTAACCGTACAATAACAACGGACTATTTCCGTCTTTAACCATTCCCCTTTTATATACCATCGACATCGGAATTTGAGCGCCGTCGGTTGCCTCCGCATACAATCTTTCACACGTATATTTTGCCGCGTCATAACCGATAACTTCTTCCTGCTTTTTTAACTCCTGCACGCGGGTATTCATATCATAATCAATGGTGCTTGGCGGCGTAATCAATGAACTATATGTAAAGCGCAGGATTGACGTGTCGTATTCCGGATTGCCGTTGGGAGACAAAGTATAAACCGGCTCAGGAAGTTCAACATAGTGCTCTGCGTTCATTTGAATATCACGAACGCGTAAACGCTTCAGCCCCTTCGCACGCTCATAAATCACCAAATAATTTTTGAAGGCGTCGACATCCTCAATTAACACATCTTCCCGGTGAGCAAGAAATTCCTGCCAATGTATTTTATTCGTCGCATGAACCGGCGTTGTCATCAACATGAAATTGACGGCATGATCGTTTGTCAAAATGTAGAAATTGGCATCCTGATGCTCTACAAAATATTCCAGTTTCTCCTCCCGGGGATGAAATAACTTGAAGCCGCCTGACGGCCGCTCGGCATCCAAATAACGCACTTCAGTAGAAACTTTGCTGCCGATGTTCATAAAGATATATTTCTCACTGCGTGACTTGGCTATTTCCAAAAAATACCGCTCGTCATTTTCTTCGTAAATTAATTCATCCCCGGTATGATCGCTGCCCAGTTCATGCCGAAACACTCTATAAGGGCGTGATGCGGCGTCAATGGTATTGTAGAAAAAATTACGATTGTCATTAGCCCATTCCATGCCGTAATACGTATTTGGAATTTCTTCATGCAAATTTTTACCGGAACTCAAATCTTTTATGTGCAGCGTATACTTTTCGGAACCGTTGGTGTCGATGGAATAAGCCAGGAGCTGATGATCGGGACTAACCTGAAAAACGCCCAGAGAAAAATAGTTTTTTCCTTCTCCAAGTTCATTCGCGTCCAGTAGAATTTCTTCCGGCGCATTCAACGATCCTTTTTTTCTGCAATAGATTTCGTATTGCTTGTCTTTTTCCGTTCGGTGGTAATAAAAATAGTCACCCCATTTTTGCGGAACGGAATCATCCGTTTCTTTGATCCTGGCAACCATTTCCTGATATAATTTCTCCTGTAATATTTCCGTATGCGCCATCGTCTTCGCCGTATACTTATTCTCTTCCTTCAAATACGCTATGACGTCGGGATTATCCTTGTCACGCAGCCAGAAATAATCGTCGGTTCGTGTATCGTTGTGAATTTTAGCGGTTACTCTGTTCTTTTTGGCAATCGGGTAATTTATGGGCATAGTCTTTTTTATAAATTAGTATGTTTGATCCCGGTTTTGTTCAAGATTTAATGTAATCACAAGAAAAAGTTTTCTTTTACGCTGCAATTCCTTATCTTTTTTTGATTTTGCAACATAAGAAAAAAACACGCCTCATGCGACTAAAATTTGTTTCTACTGTTATCATTGTGATACTTACCTTTTTTTCGTTACCGGCAAATCCACTGAACCAGAGTCATACTCTCTCTCTTTCTCTGCGTTTTCACATCTGATTTTCAAATTTATTCGACACGCTTGCATTGCGAGCCCGTCCCTCCCCGATGACGAATGCTATAAAATAAATAAATTCAGCTATGGTTTTATTAACATTTTTCTTATGTTTACTCCAGTTTTTCAGCAAAGCATCAAGATATCCGGCAAGGTTTCGCATTCCTTATGATTTTGATTAACATTTTCTCGATTGTTTTTGCCGTGATCCGGTTGAATTCGGGAGAATATCCAATGAATATTGAAAGCTCCGTTTTTAAAGACAGCGGATGGATTCCAAAAAAATTCACTTGCGACGGCGAAAATGTTTCTCCACCGCTTTTATTTAGCGGTATCCCGCTAAATGCAGCCAGCCTTGCCTTGATCTGCGACGATCCCGATGCGCCGGCCGGAACATGGGTCCACTGGGTTGTATTTAACTTACCGCCGAATATGAAAGGCCTGCCTGAAAATATTTTATCCGACAAAGCGTTGCCCGGCGGCGCCAAGCAGGGCGTCAACGATTTTCGCAATATCGGTTACGGCGGGCCGTGCCCTCCAAGCGGTAAGCATAGGTATTATTTTAAACTTTACGCCCTGGACCACATACTAGACCTCGAAGCGGGAGCCACAAAGTGGCAGGTTGTTCAAGCCATGAAAGGTCATATTATCGCTGAAGCAAAGCTCATGGGCATATATCAACGGTAACGATTACTTTTTACCGGTACTGTTATTTCACATTTTTGTTATCTACTTACAGGAGAACGCTTCATGGAATCCGGTTCATCACCCGAACTCACTACGCTGCAGGAAGAAAATATCAGGCTGCGGCGCGCCGTGGAAGAACTTTCTATTTTAAATGATCTTGCGCGCGTGATCGGCGGCACGATGAATTCTCAGGAGATCATGCAGACGATCATTCACCGCTCACTCCGCGCGGTGCATGCCGAACAAGGGGTTATCACGCTCGTGGACTCCAGCGCCGACCGATCCATGAAGACATTGGTACGAAGTATGGTCAGTTCCAGCGATCATTCGAAATTTCATTTGACTGAAAGCATGCTCGGCTGGATGCATTTGAATAAAAAACCCCTGATGGTCAACGATCCGGCGACGGACGAACGTTTCAGAGGTATTACCTGGGATGCTTCGTTTCGTAATGCCCTCAGCGTTCCGATGACCGTCAAATCAACGCTGATAGGCGTTCTGACCGTCTATAACAAAAAAGAAGGAAAAGCCTTCACCGACGATGAGCAGCGGCTGCTCGCCATTATTGCAACCCAGTCCGCGCAGGTTGTCGAGAATGCGCGTTTATATGAAAAGGAAAAAGAACTGGTATATATCCAGGAGGAGTTGCGTCTCGCTGCGCAAATTCAATCCGAACTCCTGCCGACCACTTTTCCAAAGATCAAGGGATACCAACTTTCCGGAAAAAGTATTGCCGCGCAATCGGTTGGAGGCGACTACTTTGATTTTATTCAGATGAATGAAAACAAATTAGCGGTTTGTCTCGGCGATGTTTCCGGCAAAGGTTTGCCGGCGGCTATGCTCATGGCCAACCTGCAGGCGACATTACGTGGGCAAACGCTGCTCGCCAATTCCCCCAAGCAATGCATCGAGCGTTCCAACAAACTATTGCATCAGAGCACCGGCGACGAAAAATATGCAACCCTGTTTTACGGAATTCTGGACACGGCCACGCATCAGTTCAGCTACACTAACGCCGGGCACAATCCTCCGTTGATCATTTCCAAGGACGGTTCCATACGATTATTACGAAAAGGCGGGATTGTGGTCGCCATGTTGGAACTATTTCCTTACGAGGAGGAAACGGTAAGCTTTCTTCCCGGCGATACGTTGATCATTTATTCAGATGGTATTTCGGAAGCGATGAATGATAAGGAAGAAGAATTCGGCGAAGAAAGACTGGAGGCGCTTCTAAAGAAAACGATGCACCGTCCGCCGGATGAAATGATCGCTTCGGTAATCGAAGCAGTCAATAAGCACGCCGGCAATATGCCTCAGATGGACGACATGACGCTGGTCGTATTGAAGATGATGGAGTAATTTTTTAAACCCGTGAGGTTTAGAAGATACCCATACTCATAACAGCGTAACTGCAAATACCACGTGTCTACCGGCGATGAACTAAACCTCACAGGTTTATATTTTCTTCGCTTGCCAATAAGCAATGCAATCCGTAATTTGCAATCCAGATAGCCGTGACTTCCAATAATTTCATTGTTCTAACCATGTTCGATTCGTACCTCCAATCGCTTTTCGAAATTACCAAACGCGGCGATGCGCGCGAGGAATCGTATTATTCCACGCTGGAAGACCTGATCCATTCATTGGCGAAACATTTCGATAAAGCCAAAGTTCAAGTCACCACGCTGCCGAAGAAAACCGAGGCCGGTAATCCCGACTTTCGCGTCTGGGACGGCGCGCTTTCCCAGATCGGTTATATCGAAGCCAAAACGCCTCAAACGGATCTTCGCGAGATCGAAGAATCGGAACAACTCGAGCGTTATCTCGATACCTTTCCCAATGTGATCCTGACCAATTTTTACGAATTCCGCCTGTACCGCAAGGGCCAGAAAATCGAGACCGTTCTTCTGGCGCGCCCCATGATCGCGTCCAAACTGAAATCCGTTCCGCCGGCGGAAAGGCCGGATGAATTGTTGAAACTTTTCGAACGGTTTTTTGAGTTTTCACTTCCCACGACGTTTACGGCCGAAAGTCTTGCGCGTGAACTCGCCATACGTACGCGTTTTCTGCGCGATCAGGTGATCAAAGAAGAACTTCGCGAAGCGACCACCGGCCATAATCGCATTCTTGGATTTTACGAAGCGTTCAGTAAACATCTCATCGCGCATCTGAAGCCGGACGAATTTGCCGATCTCTATGCGCAAACCGTGACCTACGGCCTGTTTGCGGCGCGTACACGTTCCGATAACGGGTTCAATCGTAAAGTCGCCTACGATCTGATTCCTAAAACCATCGGCATTCTGCGCGATATTTTTCATTTTATTTCTTATGATCCGCCGCGCCAGCTTGAGGTCATCGTCGACGACATTGCGGAAATTCTCGCCGCCGCCGACGTGCGCAAAATTCTGCACGACTATTCCGGCAAAGGCAAAGGCTCCGATCCGATATTTCATTTTTACGAAACGTTTCTTGCCGAGTATAACCCCGTCGAGCGCGAACGCCGCGGCGTGTATTATACGCCGGAACCCGTCGTCTCGTACATCGTCCGCTCAGTGCATAAAATTCTCAAAGACGAATTCGGCCACGCGGACGGGCTAGCTTCTTCTGCCGTCACGGTGCTCGATCCCGCGGGCGGCACGCTGACCTTTCTTGCGGAAGCCGCCAAACTGGCCGTCGAGGAGTTTACCGGAAAATTCGGCGATGCCGCCAAAGGCCGCTTTATCGAAGATCACGTGCTCAAACATTTTTACGCATTCGAACTCATGATGGCGCCGTACGCGGCGGGCCATCTCAAAATGGGCTACCTGCTCGAGGAACTTGGGCACAAACTCAAGGGCGATGAACGTTTTCAGTTTTATCTCACCAATACGCTCGAGATGGAGGAACTCGCCCAGACTTCCCTGCCCGGAATGGCTTCGCTTTCCGAAGAGTCGCATCTTGCCGGCAAAGTCAAAAAAGATCAGCCGATTCTCGTCATCATAGGCAATCCGCCGTATTCCGGTATTTCTGCGAATGCGAGTGAAAAAATTGTTCGTGTGGAAAAAGGTGATAATTACATTTTGAATTATGACATTAAAACTGTCGTTGAAAATGGCAGAACATTTTATAGACTGCTCCCGAAATTCAAGAAAGCAACGAAGAATATCCAAATAAAACAGAAAACATGGATCGGCGAATTGATCGAGCACTTCAAGATCATCGACGGCGATTGGTTTGGGGAACGAAAGCACTGGCTGCAGGACGACTACGTCAAATTCATCCGCTTCGCGCAATGGAAGATCGATCAATGCGGACAGGGTGTCGTCGGACTGATCACCAATCACAGCTATCTTGACAATCCTACTTTTCGAGGTATGCGTCAGTCGCTGATGAATTCATTCGATGAAATCTACGTCCTCGATCTGCATGGCAATTCGCTGAAAAAGGAAAAATCTCCTGACGGCTCCAAAGACGTCAATGTTTTCGATATTCAGCAAGGAGTCGCTATTTTGATAATGATTAAGAAAGATCACCGAAAGTCGGAAAATAAAATTTATCATTACGAGCTTTGGGGCGAGCGTGACGACAAATACAATTTTCTTGCGAAGAAAGATCGTGACAAAACAGAATGGAATTTGCTAAAACCCAATTCCCCCTTTTACTTTTTTGTGCCGAAAGAAGAAAAACATCGAAACAGATACGACCGGTATCTGCCGGTCTCTGAAATATTTCCAGTCAACGTCACTGGAATCGTTACCGCTCGGGATGGTTTTGTCATTGACATGGATGAAAGAACTCTTGAACACAGAATAAAGCAATTTCGTGACTTAGACATACACGATAAAATTATTGAGACAACGTACGGATTGAAAGATACTCGGGGCTGGAAAATGTCTAAGGCAAGAAAAATTCTTGCCAAAGATGAAGAATGGAAACAGCATTTCACAACAATTCTGTATAGACCATTTGATTTAAGGAATATCTATTACACACCAACTATGGTTGATTGGGGTAGATTTGAACTCATGAAGCACATGATGCAGTACAATCTTGCTTTAATTACACCTAAACAGTTCAAAGAAGAGTCTGGGGCTTATGTATCACGAGCGATTATTGGACATAAAACCGTTAGCGCTTATGACATAAATTATCTGTTTCCTCTATATTTGTATGATGACCCGAAAGAAATCGGCGGAGTCTCAGGCGGCACGCGCGGGACGAAGTACCAGATGAGCATGGTATTGGAGCCGGAGCCGAAATATAAAACCAAAGGCAAGACGACAAATATTTCCGATGCCGTATGGGATGCCGTTACTGACGTTCATGGTAAATTCGCCACGCCGGAAAATATTTTTTATTACATTTATGCCGTTCTTTATTCTCCGAAGTACCGCAAGAAGTACGCGGAGTTTTTGAAAACCGATTTTCCCCGTGTGCCGTTTACCGCCGATAAGAATACATTCAAGGAATTGGCTGAATTCGGCGAAGCCTTGACCAATCTGCATCTCCTGAAACTTAAGAAACTGAACTCTCCCATCGCCAAATGCGAAGGCAAGGGCGATTTTAAAGTTGAAAAAATCCGCTACGAAGCGAAAGAAAAACGCGTTTATATCAATGCCGATCAGTATTTTTCCGGCGTCGCGCCCGAAGTCTGGGAGTATCATATCGGCGGTTACCAGGTTCCGGAAAAATGGCTGAAAGACCGTAAAGGCCGCGCGCTCAGTTCCGACGACATCCGCCACTATTGCCTCGTGATCACCGTTCTGGAAAAAACCATCGACATCCAATCCGAACTCGACCCGCTTTTTGACGCGGTGGAGAAGGATATTCTCCAGATCCAATGGTGATTGGATTGATCGAATGATCCGAAACAGAAAATCCATCCGTCTGCCCGGTTACGATTATGCAAAGCCCGGCGCCTATTTCATGACGGTATGCGTGAAAGATCATGCGCATTTATTCGGTTCCATCGAAAAAACCGTCATGCGGGAAAACGAATTTGGGAAAATCGTGCGGAAATGTTGGAATGATTTGCCCCGTCATTACCCGTCGGTGAAATTGGACGCATTCGTCATCATGCCGAATCATATTCATGGAATTATTATCATCGTGGATGATGATCATGGCGTCGTAGGGGCAGGTTTGAATGTGGACGTCGTAGGGGCAGGTTTGAATGTGGACGTAGGGGCAGGTTTGAATGTGGACGTAGGGGCAGGTTTGAATGTGGACATAGGGGCAGGTTTGAATGTGGACATAGGGGCAGGTTTGAATGTGGACGTAGGGGCAGGTTTGAAACCTGCCCCTACGTCGAAAACCAAAAACAACACACCAAAACGTCACGGTTTGTCCGAAATCATCCGTGCGTTGAAAACGTTTTCCGCCCGCCGTATCAATGAAATCCGAAAATCGCCCGGCATTTCCGTTTGGCAACGAAATTTTTATGAACATATTATCCGGAACGAATCTGCGTTAAATCAAATCCGCAAATATATCGAAGCCAATCCTGCGAATTGGCAATTGAACAATGAGAATTCCATTTCCGATGAACTCGCCCACGTCAAAACTTTGTCAGCCGTTTAGAAGTGATACATGCGAGCAGCGGCCCGGCGTTTGAATGTGATATTCTGAACTTTCCCACAAATAATCCCTTGCACAATTCCGCTAAATGCAGTATATACCTACATATCCAACAAAAAAATTGAGGCTCCCGTCTATAATTATCCAGGGTTTACTCTCTTTTCAAAAAAAAACCTTTTTGAACGTAATTCCGACCTAATTAAGTTGATCGAAAAAAACTAAAATACGATCAACCCCATTATACATAAATTAGTAAACCATTCTAATTATCCATCTGCAAACCGGCTTCTTAAGAGCGGTTAAGGAGAAGTGTCTCTCATTGTTATTCGAATCGTGACAATGATTGGATAAACGATAATTTGGCCAGCCTTGGCGGGAAAGGCCGGAAAAGACCGCCTTTCCGTCGACACAAAGAAATAAAAAGAAGGTAAGAATGATCGGAACTATAATTTCCAATTACAAAATCATTGAGAAACTCGGCGAAGGCGGTATGGGTATCGTGTATAAAGCGCACGATACTAAACTTGACCGCGAGGTTGCATTGAAATTTCTCCCCCACTACGTCGCATCCAGCGAGACGGAACGGGCGCGTTTTCTTCAGGAAGCCAAAGCCGCGGCCACGCTGAATCATCCGAATGTGTGCGTGATCTACGATATTCAGGAAGCCGACGATCAGCAATTTATCGTAATGGAATATGTGGACGGCATGACCGTGAAACAAAAATTTTCCGAATCGCCATTGAAAATCAGCGATGCGATAAGCTATGCTATTCAAATCGGCGAAGCTTTACAGGAAGCGCATGCGAAAGGCATCGTTCACCGCGACGTGAAATCCGAGAACATCATGGTTAATACAAAGAACCAGATCAAGGTGATGGATTTCGGGCTAGCCAAATTACGCGGCTCGGTCAAACTTACCAAATCGTCCAGTACGACGGGAACACTCGCCTACATGGCGCCGGAACAAATTCAGGGACAGGAGATCGACGCGCGCGCGGATATTTTTTCGTTTGGCGTCGTTCTGTACGAAATGCTGACAGGCAATACGCCGTTTCGCGGCGAACATGAAGCTGCCATGATGTATTCTATCCTGAATGAAGAACCGCAGCCGATACAAAAATTCCGCGAAGATATTTCCTCCGAACTGCTTCACGTCCTGCATCGCGCGCTCGAGAAAGATCCCGAAGAAAGATATCAGACCGTCAAGGATATGACGATCGATCTGCGACGAATGAAAAAGGAGTCGACGAGAGTGGTGCGTACTCAGGACTTCGGTTCATCTGAAAAAAGCGGGTCAAAAATAAATTCAAAGCCGATGGAACCTGCATTACCGATGTGGTTTTCAAAAAAATATATTACCGGCGCCGGTATTCTTCTTCTTATCGCATTAGCTTTCGTTTTCAGGGAATATTTTTTTTCAGGTTCGACGGCCAAGAACGAAAAGAAGACCATGGTCGTGCTTCCGTTTGAAAACCTGGGGCCGAATGACAAAGACTATTTCGTTGACGGCATGACCGATGAGATCACAAGCCGGTTATCCGGTGTGTCCGGGCTCGGGGTTATCGCCAGAACGAGCGCCATGCAATATAAAGGCACGTCAAAAACGTTCAAACAAATCGGCGAAGAGTTGGGTGTCAATTACATTTTGCAGGGAACGGTTCGCTGGGAGACGCTGAACGGCGAAACGCATGTTCGTGTAAACCCCACGGTCATTAAAGTTGAAGACGGGACGCAGGCTTGGTCGCAGTCGATGGAGTCTGTTCTCTCGAGCGCTTTCAAATTACAATCCGATATCGCCAGTAAGGTTGCGTCGGCCCTGAACGTTGCATTATTAAAATCCGAGAAACAGACACTCGAAACGGCCTTGACACATAATTCAGAAGCTTATGACTATTATCTTAAAGCCGTCCAGTATTCCGAACGAAGTAATTCCTTAAATGATATGGAAATCGGTATTCAGCTCTTGAACCGCGCCATTCAGCTTGATCCCTCCTTCGCGGCGGCCTATGCTAAACTTTCTTATGTACATTCAAACATTTACTGGTTCTATTACGACCGATCGGAAAGCCGCGTTGAGGAATCCAGGATAGCCGCAGAAAGAGCCATTCAGCTCGCCCCGCAACTTTCAGAAACCCGCGCAGCTATGGCATGGTATTATTACCACGGGAAACTCGACTATGAGAACGCGCTGGAACAGTTCTCACTTGCCTTGAAGTACCGCCCTAATAATCCGGATGTAGACTACGGTGTTGCGGCCGTTCTCCGCCGTCAGGGAAAAATGAAAGAGTCCGTTGAAGCCTTCAAACGATCTATCGCCGGCAACCCGCGCGTAGCGGAGATCGTTCGTCAGTTAGGTGAAACGTTGACGCTGACACGTGATTACGAGGAAGCGGATACCTATTACAGCAAGGCGATTCTTCTTTCTCCGGATAATATCGACGTCTATTATGAAAAAGCCAAGAGCCTGCTTTTGTGGAAATCTGATTTGGCCGGCGCGCGAAACATCGTTGAAGACGGAAAACATTTGGGAAAAGTTGGAGGAGAAACGGATTACCTTAATTACCTGAAGTTTCTTATCGAATTATCGCAAGGCAACTTCAATGACGCAGAAGACGCGTTGAAACCGATGTCGTCATCCGGGGGTCTCAGCGATCAATTTCAGTTTTATCCGACATCCTTACTTCGCGCGCAGTTGGAAACTTTGCGCGGTAATAAACAAATCGCGGCGGTATGGTTTGACAGCGCCAGGATCTTCATTGAACAGCACCTGAAAACTAATCCGTACGATGAGCGCGGCTTCAGTTCGCTCGGTATAGCGCTTGCCGGATTGAGTCAAAAGGAAAACGCTATCCGTGCCGGCCTGCGAGGAGTTGAATTACTCCCGATAGAAAAGGAAGCCTGGCGAGGGGCTTTCCGCATTTACGATCTTGCCAAAATCTATGCGCTGACGGGTGAGCAGGATAAAGCCGTGGACGAACTTGAGCGGCTACTGTCCATTCCGTCTGAAACATCCACCATTTGGCTAAAAGCAGACCCGGCCTTTGTCTCGCTTCGCGGGAATAAAAGGTTTCAGAAATTAGTCAATGGTGATCTTTGAAAGTTATCCAAATTAAGGTAGCCGCAAGCTTTAGCTTGCGAGCAGGTACAATCGCAAAATGACACAAATCAAAGAAAAAAAACACAGACTCCCGAGTGATTTTTATGCGGGATTTGCAACGGTTGCAGTCACGGCGTGTATAGAGGACAGATTTCCGGTTTTCGTCAATTCTAATGTTGTAATTCAATTCTCTGACACGCTTATTTCCGAAGCAACGGATAACAATTGTGACGCGCTTATTTATCTTTTCATGCCCGATCATCTTCATGTGATTTTGAAAGGAAAAACTGAAAATGCTCAACCTCTAAAAGCCATGAATAAATTCAAGCAAAAAACTGGATATTGGTTTTCACAAAACGCAAAACAAATTCAATGGCAGAAGAGTTATTACGATCACTTAATCAGAAATGAAGAAGGTGTTATGACGCAAGTCAGATACATTCTTGACAACCCGGTTCGAAAAGGTATTGTTGCCGATTGGTCAGATTATCCGTTTAAAGGATCAACTGTTTTCAATTTCAATAAGGAATTGATTGATAATTAGTCCGCAGGCTAAAGCCTGCGCCTACCTAAAGAATTAGGTTCAACATGATCGGACAAACCATCTCACATTATAAGATCATAGAAAAACTCGGCGAAGGCGGGATGGGTATCGTGTATAAAGCGCATGACACACAACTGGATCGCTTTGTTGCGCTGAAATTTCTCCCGCATTATCTCAATTCCGATCCTGTTGAAAAAGAACGGTTCTATCACGAAGCCCGCGCTACCTCCGCCCTCAATCACCCGAACATTACGACGATTTACGAAATCGCGGAACATGACGGGCAATTGTACATTGCATTGGAATTCGTTGAGGGATCGACGCTGAAACAACTGGTCAAACATGAAATTCCATCAAACAAAACCATTCTGGACATTGCGATCCAAGCCTGCGACGGCATATCGACCGCCCATGAAAAAAGCATCGTACACCGCGATATCAAATCCGACAACATCATGGTCACGCCCAAAGGCCAGGTCAAGGTCATGGATTTCGGTTTAGCAAAAGTGAAGGGCGCGGTAAAATTAACCAATGCCGGTTCCACGGTCGGCACGGCGGCGTATATGTCTCCTGAACAGGCGCTCGCCGTAGACGTGGACAACCGCTCCGATATTTTTTCTTTCGGCGTCGTACTGTATGAACTGCTCACGGCCCACCTACCCTTTCGCGGGGAGCATCAGGCCGCAATAACTTATTCGCTGATTCATGAAGCACCGCAGCCTTTAGCGCGTTTTAATCAATCTGTTTCACCGGAGATGGAGCGTATCGTTTTGAAAGCGCTTGAAAAAGATAAGACGGAGCGTTATCAGCATATTGAAGACATGCAGGCCGATCTTCGTAAAGAAATGAAGAACATGGAATATGCACGAACAGGATACGTCAAAGCGGTTGCCGCCTTGCCGGTTGTGAATGCCGATAAGAATCGGAAAGTGCTGAAATATGCGATCCCCGCCGTCGTTGCGGTCATTATCATCGCGGCTCTTGTTTTTAATCCCTTCAGCGTACAGATCAATACGCAGAAAACCCAAGCCTCAGAAAAGAACTCACTGGCGGTCATGTACTTTCAAAACATTGCGGACCCTGAAGATAAAAATCATACCGGCGATATGCTGGCCGATCTTTTGATTACTTCCCTTTCTCAGACCAAAGATCTCGAGGTTGTCAGCCGTGAACGATTATACGATATTCAAAAAGAATTCAAAGCCGACTCAAGGATCATTGCCCCGGACATGGCAACCAAAGTGGCACAACGCGCCGGCGTAACCACGATGCTTCTCGGATCCATTCTGCAGCACGAGCCCACTCTCGCTGTGACCGCACGAATTATTGATGTTCAAAGCGGAAAGATCCTCAGCTCCGTTCGCGTGATCGGATACTCGTCGAAACAAATTTTTGCGCTGGTCGATACGCTTGCGCTGCTCATAAGAAACGACCTCCGCATCGCCGATGCATCGCCCGATGAAAAAAAATCGGTAACAACGGTGACCACCAATTCCATAGAGGCCTACAGGTCGTACATCGAGGGCGTTGATCTCAATGGGAAATTTCTTAATGAAGAAGCGTATGTTGCCTTTAAAAAGGCGATAGAACTCGACACCAATTTTGCAATGGCGTATTATGCGCTGGCAACTGCCAGAGGAAATGTAAGCAGCATGGAACGCAGCGCGTCTTTGCAAAAAGCATACGCTCTCAGCGGCAGACTCCCGGAACGCGAACGTCTGATCATTCAGAACACCTATGTGAGTGATATTGAAAATAACCCTGCAAAAGCGGCGGTTTTGATGGAGGAATATATTCAGAAATTCCCGCATGAGAAAGGCGCCTATCTTGAACTTGGAACATATTATGGACGCACCGGAGAATTGGAAAAAATGGGATTAACCTACCTTAAGGGAATTCAGGTCGACTCCCTCGATAAGAATTTGTGGAATATTCTTGGTTATCACCAGGCCGGCGTAAATAACAAAAGCAAAGCTTTGGCCGCGATGGAACGCTATATGAGATTGGCGCCAGCGGAGCCCAATCCCTATGACAGCAAAGGCGATATTTATTTTATTTTGGGAGAAACAGACTCGGCGCTGGTTTGGTGGAAAACAGCTCTAAAATTCCGCACGGATTTTATGAGCAGCTGGAAAATCGGTTCACAATATCTTTTGCGCGATGATTATGCCCATGCAGAAAAATATCTGCTTCAATATGCCTCGGCGCGAGGAGAAGATCACAAATTATATGTTGACGCCGTTCCACCGCAAATTGCCATGCGTCAGGGAAAAATGAATTTAGCTATTCGACAAATTCTCGAGTTGCTGCCCAGGCACGCTAAGCAAAAACCCCCCGATCTGATATTTTATGATTATGCAGACCTGATCTCCCTTTACGATGAAATAGGAGACTTTGACGCCGCAGAAAAGTATGCTCGAATGAATGCATTGGAGTTACAGAAGGACCCGGCGTATCCTGTAGCCGGCGCAGATCTATTAGCGTACGTCTTTCACAGAAACGGCAAACAAAATTTGTCTGCAGAACTGATGCACGGCCTTCGAAACAACTACGATAGGATGGCGCCTGAAGATAAGGCAAATGTCGATTATACGGACGGCGTACTTGCTTTTGAAAAAGGAGATTATGATGCGGCCCTGAAACATTTTCAAAATGCAACGGCACGCGCCTTTCCGAATCATGCCCCCCAATATCACATGGCTTTGAGTCTTTTAAAGTCCGGACGAACGGGGGATGCTATAAAGGAGTTTCATCTTCTTACAAGGCGTTCCCCAATGGGCAATATGTTTTTTGACCTCGATTATCTTCCTTTTTGGAATTACGGAAGTGTCTTTTCCGTAAAGGCGCATTACTGGCTTGGCGTAGCCTACGAAAAGCAAGGCGAAAAACAAAAAGCCGTTGCCAAGTACGAAACATTTCTACGGATATGGAAAGATGCGGATTTCAAATCGAATGAAATAGATGATGCAAAGTTAAGGTTAGCAAAACTTAAAGGAGTTACGGCCCCATGATCGGTAAGACGATTCTTCAATACGAAATCCTCGAACAGCTTGGTGAAGGCGGCATGGGCGTCGTTTACAAAGCCAAAGACACCAAGCTTGATCGCATGGTCGCGCTGAAATTCCTGCCGGCCAACGTTTCCTCTACGGATGCCGACCGCCAGCGATTCATGCAGGAAGCCAAATCCGCCGCAACGCTGAGCCATCCGAATATTTGTACCGTCTACGATGTGCAGGAATTTGACGGACAACTTTTTATTGCGATGGAATATATCGAAGGAGAAACGCTTCGTGACAGAAAAAATAATATCTCATTTAAACAATCTATTGATATCGGTATTCAGGTAGCAGAAGCTCTTGCCGCCGCGCATGAGAAAGGAATTATACACCGTGATATCAAACCGGAAAATGTAATGCTCCGCAAGGACGGACGCGCACAGATCATGGATTTCGGGCTGGCGAAACAGCAAGGCGCTTCGCGGCTGACCAAACAAGGAAGCACCGTCGGCACGATCGGTTACATGTCGCCGGAACAGGTGCAGGGATTTAATGTGGATCACCGCACGGATATTTTTTCCTTTGGCGTATTGTTGTATGAACTTGTATCCGGACAGTCGCCCTTCAAAGGTATGCACGAGACCGCAATCATTTATGAGATCGTTAATGTGGACGCGGAACCCGTTTCCATTATCAAACCCGATCTACCGACCGACCTCGACGCGATACTGCTTGAGTGTCTCGCCAAAGATCCAGACGAACGTTACCAGTCTGCCAAAGAAATCGTCAAAGACCTGCGAAAGTTAAAAAGGGAATCCAGCAAACAAACCGCCAGCCGTGTTCTTGCCGTACGTCAAAGCCAGATTAATTCCGGCATACGCCCGCAGACGGCCGTATTCGAAACCGTGCATGAGAAAAAACCTTTTTCATTTAATATCTGGATGCTCGTTTCCGCGCTGTCCATTCTGTCGTTGTTGGTTCTGCTAACAACCTATTTTCTTTTTGTAAAAACGGAACCCGAATTAATGAGATTATCCTTTGAATCTCCTGCAGGTGAATTTTTTAATTCTTCCGTTGGAGGTCATATGGAAATTTCTCCTGATGGAAAAGCGATCGCATTTGTAGCTTCCGATTCGCTGGGTAGGGATCATTTATGGGTTCGTCCGATACACTCATCTATGCCGGTTCTCTTGCAAGGAACAGAAAATGCATATTATCCGTTCTGGTCATGGGATAGTAAAATGATCGCCTATTTTGCTGAAGGCAAACTCAAAAAAATTGACGCCGGAGGTGGCCCTTCCTTCACTATTTGTGAGGCTGGAAGCGGAAGGGGCGGCGCATGGAACCGAGACGGTATAATTGTATTTGCGCCAGTCAGCGGCGGACCGCTGCATCAGGTTCCATCGGCCGGAGGAACGTCCAGGCAATTAACTTTTTTGGATTCTACAGAATTTGAAGTAAATCACCGTTGGCCCTGTTTTTTGCCAGACCAAGATCATTTTTTCTATTCTGTTCAAACCACCAAGGCTTCACTTGCTGAGGACGCGGAACATATTCGGATCGGCTCATTAAGTGACGCCCAAAACAAGATCATCATCCGCGCATCAAGCAACACAGCTTACAATCATGGTTGGGTTATGTACTACAAACAAAACTCACTGTTGGCTCAACGGTTCAGTGAGGGATCATTGGAATTGAAAGGAGAGCCGATACCGATTCTCGAAAACCTTTTGTACGCTCAGGTTCGAAGCAAAGCGGCGTTTTCGCTATCGCAAAATAATCGTCTGGTTTTTCTTGGAACTTCAAGTGCCGACAATGAAATGGTCGTATATGGCTCTAACGGCGTCATTCAGCATATTATCAAATCTAAAGTTGCAGATATAACCGCAGCATTCTCCTATGATGGAAACTATATAGCTACCGATGCATCCGAAACCGGAGGTAAAAACTCGGACCTTTGGATTCATGATATCCAACGTAACAGCGACACACGGTTGACTTTTGACAAAGCGGATGAAATAGTGCCGCAGTGGACCCCCGACGGCAGCAAGATCTATTTTAGTTCAAACCGAACCGGCGTGTATTCTGTGTATGAAAAGAACAGCAACGGAACCGGAGATGAAAAATTAGTTTACGGGTCATCCGCCCCCGCCTACATTACGGATGTCTCCTCCGACGGAAAAAAATTAATGCTCTCGCTCAATACACAAGGCGCTCAAAAATGGGATATCGGCTCATATGACCTTGCTGAAAATAAATTCACGTCGCTGCTGACTTCTGAATTCAGTGAATGGATTGGAAAATTTTCACCCGACGGAAAATGGTATGCCTATCAATCCAACGAAACGGGGAAATACGAAATATATATTCGGCCGACGGACGGATCGCCCAGCAAATGGCAGGTCTCGACTAATGGGGGCACAGGGCCGACCTGGTTGAGCAGCGGGAAAGAAATTATTTTCAGTCTCAATGATCAGCAAATTATTTCAGTTCCGGTCTCTGCTGCCGGTAATCAGATTGTCATCGGCCAGTCTAAACTGCTTCTGAAACTCGATACCGGGTTTCAGACGGGCGTGCTGAATATATCCAGGGACGGGAAAAAGATATTGGTTCGTCGCTCGTTAAATATCCAAGCCCTAAAAAGCGCCTCGCTTATTTTTAATTGGCAGAATTTAGTGGAGAAAAAATAGCAGCGTATTGGACACTGATCATTGATAAATGTGCTTATCGGGTTTACTCACATACGTCATGGTGAGCCCTTCGGCGGGGCTCAGGACAGGCTTGTCGAACCATGACCAAGTTTAGTAAAATCAGTCTTCGACTTCGCTCAGACTGAAGTGTTCTCTTCCATTTGTGAGCCAGCCCGATAAGCACGTTGATAAATGTTAGTATTCACCGATACCGGAAATATTAATAACTACCATAAAGGATAAAGCAATGGAACTCAACAGCAAAAAACTTGAACGAACGTCGCGTATTGTTCACTATTCTATTTCAACAATACTTGCATTATTTCTCATTCTTCTTTCCAATCGAATTATTGATGACTTGGATACGGCGGCAACGAGGCCGGAGACCGCGCACTTTGAGGATCACACAAAACTGGCGGATCTTAATAACAAAATTAGTGAAATCAATATTGATATTGAAAATTTAAGCGCCAAGAAAAGCACCATTGAGCATACCATAGCGGCCGCAAGAGAAAATTACACGAACGAAAAGCAGTCGTTCGATAATTGGGTCCAAACCAGAAAAACGTTGGGCTCACCGGACAAAGACCAGGAAGTGATAAAACGTGCAAAAAAACTGGACGAATTTTATAAGGTCGAAGAAGATTGGCGTGCACAGCTTAATGTAAGACAGCTGGAAATTGACGCCAAATTAAAACAACAAGAGGAAATCCAGAATCTGATTTTTCAAGAAACTCAGGCGGCTGAAAAAGAATACTATAAGGAACTTAAAAAATACGACCTTAAAGTTTTCCTGATCAGGCTGCTTTTTGTTGGCCCAATTCTAGTGTTGGGCATTTTCTTTTTTGTCCGCTTTAGGCGGCATAAATATTCGCCCTTATTTTTTGGTTTTACTTTGTTTTCCTTATATGCTTTTTTCTTCGGACTGGTTCCCTATTTACCAAGTTATGGCGGTTATGTCCGCTATGCCGTTGGGGTCATACTCTCGATAGGAATTGGTTACTACGCCATTAAAACGATTCGGCAATTTATTGAACAGAAGCAGGCAGAGCTAAAGGTTTCGACTGAAGAAAGAGCGAAGAATGTACAAACCGACATAGCTGAAAAGGCATTGGAGAATCATTTCTGCCCTTCCTGCGGCAAGGACTTTTTAATTAAAAAATGGGAATTCCCTTTTAAGAATGTTGACAACGACTCTTACAAACTTGTAACTGATTTTTGCAGACATTGCGGGCTTGTCCTATTTTCAAACTGCAGTGCGTGCGGAAATAAGAACTTTGCACATTTACCTTTTTGTTCCTCGTGCGGAGCAAAAACAACCGGAAGCAAATTAGCGGGTAAGTGAAGCCCAGGGCAAAAAAAAGTAATCAGCGATACCTTGATTCAAAAAATAAATCGAGACCGGCTGCGTTATCAATAGGAATAGACTCATGATCGGACCAACGATTTCTCAAAACAAAATTCTAAAAAAACTCCCGCTTCCAGCGGGACAGGTCGGTGAAGGCGGACCCGTCCGCCGAAGCACTATAACACAAAGGACAT
>JAEUSJ010000500.1 GCA_016788215.1 bacterium
GTACTCATACTTCCAAGCTGGCGCGGAAGCGGACGTGTAAGCCGCATGTTATCCGCGGTGACCGCTCTTACGGCAACAACTTAATTGGGTCAGAAGTCATACTATAATGTTCTCCATTAGTCTGGATATAATTGACAACAAAAACATGAGTATCTGCCATTGCAGGAGGCGTGTTAAAAGAAAATGTGAATATGACTCGTGCAGACGGCTCAGTATCAATGAAATCAGCTAATGTGATAAAACCAAGGCCATTATCGGATGGAAGATCTATGATGTCATTTAAAGTATCTCCTGCGAAATGATTCGCATCGTATTGTTTTGAATCTAAAACTGTTAGGGAAGAAATTGTTTCGCGTGCCGAAAATGGAAAATCTCCACAATATGTAACATCCATTGCCAAGTATAGATAATACCGCCTATATGTGACAGTGTCATTAGGGGCGATTATTACTAGTAATTGACCCGGAGAGACATCGTCTGTGTTGTAAAGGTGAAGTATCCCCTTTATGTCAAATTCTCCGCTCGAGCACTTCTCTTTGTCTTCACAAGTGATTAAGCATGGAAGAAGAATGAGTAGCATGCATCTAAATGTTTTTATCATAACATTACTGTTTGTAGGCTCCGGACATCGCGGATAACGCTCAGCGGCTACACGCGGTAGCTCGCGCACACAAATAAATAGTGTAAGGTAATAA
>JAEUSJ010000501.1:0-232 GCA_016788215.1 bacterium
CCAAACGCCGTTCCCGAAAGTGCCGCCACGCCGTAGTCCTGCAGCAACGTGTCCGCGAATTGCTTGCTCTTCATCCCCGTGCCGGTGATGTTCGGGAAGACATAGAACGCCCCCTTCGGACGCAAGCAGGAGATGCCCGGGATGGCGTTCAGCCCATCGACCATCAGATCGCGCCGCTTCTCGAACGCCGCGACCATCTTCTTCACATCGTCCTGCGGCCCGGTCAGCGCCT
>JAEUSJ010000501.1:242-693 GCA_016788215.1 bacterium
TGCAGGAGTTGCTGTTGACCATCAGGTTGCCAATCACCTTGGCGAACTCGACTGGCATCGCGCCATATCCCAACCGCCAACCGGTCATCGCATACGTCTTGGAGAAGCCGTCGAGAATGATCGTGCGCTCCTTCATGCCGGGCATCGTCGCGATCGAGACATGCTCGCCCTCGTACAGGATCTCGGCATAGATCTCGTCTGCCAGCACGATCAAGTCGTTCGCCACCGCCAGCTCGGCAATCGCCTCGATCTCCTTGCGGTTGAGCACGCCGCCGGTCGGGTTCGCCGGCGAGTTGATGATGAGTAGCTTGGTCTTGTCGGTGATCAATCCGGGCAGCTCGCTGACATCGAGCGCGAAGTCGAACTTCTCCAGAATCGGCGATGGTACCGCCTTCGCCCCGGTGAAGTTGATCATCGACTCATAGATCGGAAATCCGGGGTTCGGGTAGAT
>JAEUSJ010000502.1 GCA_016788215.1 bacterium
TGCACCGGAACCGTTTAGAATAAACAGTATAACGAGACCTGTTTTCATAAAGTTCCTCCGCCAGTTAACGATCGATTATCTAACTCAATGCCCTCTATAATTATGTTGGAATCAAACTTACTATATTCTCAAAAAAAATTATCCGCATTAAGTTAACTTGAGGCTACCTTTAATAAATTATAAATGAGTTTTTTACTTCATCTATGCGGGATGCAAGTTTTTCTAACGGCCTCAAAGCAGGACCCCTTACGACATTTCCTTGCAGGTCAAAACCGGAGCCGTGGCAAGGACATTCAAAACCGGAAAAGCTGAAAAAATTCAAAGTGCATCCGCGGTGAGTACACTTCTTGCTAATGGCCAACAGAGTTTCGGCAGAGGTGCGAGTAACAATAAAGTCCTTATCCAGAATTCTGATACTGGCAACTCCGCCTACGTTCAACAAATCAGGATATTCTGAAAACTTAAACATTACGCCGGTTTCAATTCCAGAAGCCTTTAGGCCTGCGCAGGCCTTTAAGAAGGTCCCAATAGCTGCAACAAGAGCATTGAAAATAAAATGTCGTCGCATCATCATTATGATTTCCTCAATTTTGCATTGCTGCTATCACGGCAGTCACTGTCTATTGATCAAATCTAAGAAAAACAACTGGAGCGGTTAGCAATAACCGTATCACCTCTCCCCCGTTATGA
>JAEUSJ010000503.1 GCA_016788215.1 bacterium
CTCCCTGATACGCCAGATTCTAAAGCGATCCAACCCGCGTAACGGCCCATAACTTCCACTACCATGATCCTGCGATGTGATTCCGCAGTCGAATGTAGACGGTCCATGCACTCGGTTGCAAACGACACGGCAGAATCGAAACCGAAAGTAATAACTGTTTTGTCAAGATCGTTATCAATCGTTTTCGGGACGCCAATGACACGAATACCTTTACCGGCCAGTTCATTTGCTATGGCTAAGGACCCGTCTCCGCCGACCGCGATCAGCGCGTCTATCCCGTTTTCCTTTAATCCTTCGATCAGTTCGCCGGAGCGGTCAAATTCCCTTATTACGCCTTCCTCATCCGGCATCGGATATTTCAGTGGATTTCCGCGGTTCGTTGTGCCCAGAATGGTTCCGCCCAAATGGGTAATATTTCGGACACGATCCCGAGTAAGCTGTATCAACCCTCCTTCCGGATATTGCTCCGGAAGAAACAATCCGTTATATCCGTCCCGAATTCCGAAACACTCCCACCCCCGATTGAGCGCGGCGAAAACGGCGCCGCGAATAACGGCATTAAGCCCCGGCGCGTCGCCTCCGCCTGTATTTATCGCAATGCGTCTGATTATGTTATTGTCTTTGCGTGTCATAAATCCTCCGTTCAGTCAGCCATCATTAAAATGCGGTGTAATTTATTGAAA
>JAEUSJ010000504.1 GCA_016788215.1 bacterium
ATCGGTTGATCGAAATTGCCGAGTGGAACGCATTCACTTCAGTGGCCATTCCAACAGGACGGAGATATTACAGATGGTACAAACTTTAAATCCGTCTAAACTCGTTCTGGTACACGCGGGAAACGAAGAAGCTTTGGCTTGGACAGTGGAGAAGGTTCGGGAGGATCAGCCAAAGATGGAGATAATATGTCCTGAGGTAGGGAAGGAATACGATCTTTAATCGATCTGCATTAGTCATAAAAAAATTTTTAGTACCTATAACAGGATGAATGTGTTACTTTCTTTGCTTTGATGCAAAGAAAGTAACCAAAGAAAAATCAAGGCTGTAAGAAAACCACCTGAATCCGAGTTGCAAATTTGGTTGCGAAAAACAAACTCGCCCTCTTGCGAGGGCTCAAACAAGTTTTTCGCTAATATTATTTACAAACTCGGATTCCAGACGGCGGTTTTCTTAAGGCCGTTAAATCCCTGAAAACTAGATAATATTTGTGAAAAACAGAATACAAGATAAGTTTAAATAACCGTATATTTGATTCTATGTTAGAACTTTGATAAGTTATTACCGTGATAAACAATATGTATAAACCGAGACATTTCTCAGCGCCTTTGCGTCTCTGCGATTAAATCTACTATGCGTCAACATCAGATCATAGTTGCCGGCAACCAGCGCGCCGAAAGG
>JAEUSJ010000505.1 GCA_016788215.1 bacterium
GTTACCCACTTTCGACTTGTTCGCTTCTGCATTGACATAATAATTATCGTATGCGTATTCATAATAGCCCTTTTTCTCGTACTGAAATTCGTTCAGTACGATGCCAATCACATTGGCCCGAACGGTATTCAATGAGGCAATAGCGTTTTGAAGATACTGTTTTTGGGTCACGCCGTATTTTGTAACTATAACTACACCGTCAACACGTGAAGCCAATATTATAGAATCGGTCAGCAACAAAATGGGCGGCGTATCATATATAACCATATCAAACTTCTTTTCAAGTTCATTCATCAGGAAATTCATGCGCATGGAAGAAAATATTTCGGTGTGATTCTGCGCATCCGCTCCACCGGTAATTACGTTGAGATTTTTTACGAAGGTCGATTGAATGGCCGAACTCAGATCGGTATTATTCAATACGACGTCCGTTAATCCGGGAGATTCATTAATCTCAAAGAGCAAATGGTGCTTCGGTTTTCTTAGATCGGTATCAACCAAACATACTTTATGGCCCATATCTGAAAAAGAAATGGCTAAGTTTACCGCAGTGGTGGTCTTACCTTCTCCGGGACCGGAACTTCCGACTAATATCGAACGCATCGGCGTATCAATATTTGCAAACTGAATATTCGTTCTCAACGCGCGATACCTTTCAGAAATAAAAGAGCGGGCATT
>JAEUSJ010000506.1 GCA_016788215.1 bacterium
TTGATTTCTTAATAATCTAAAAACTTCTTTGCCTCGCGCCGAGACGATGATCTATTTGAGTTTCGTTTCGGCTGTCAAAGCTTTGAAGATAATTTGATAGTTTATGTTTTTGATTTACACTAATTAATTGTGCGCGAGCTACCGCGGGTAGCCGCCGAGCGTTATGTGCAATAGCCGATGACATCTAAACTGGCTCACAAATGAAAATTATGAGCAGACTTGTTAAACTTAATACGATAGTTGTTTTACTGACAACTATACTGACTTGCTTCTATTATGTACATGAAACCTTTCCAAAACCCTTGAGGGCCTTGACAGCGTTACTTGGGACGCCAGTCGCAATTGCCTCTGGACTTTCCTATTACTTAAACCTTGGAGTGCCTGTTTATGAGACTCCATGGGCAGTAATCCTTACCAACTTTATTTTCTCGATTTTGTTCGTTTACGTCGCGGACAAACTTTTTTATCGCTCAAAATTAAAGAGCAAAATAATAGACTGAGAGACTATATTATTTAGACAGATTCTCTCTGGTGATTTTTCCGAAAATAATGGGCAATTTTAAGTTTCTTTGTACGGCTACTGCACATAACAAGCGGTTTACACGTCCGCTTCGCGACGCCTTTTGATTTGACGATAGAGAGATTGTGGGCGTCGCTCGCCAGTAGCTCGCTCAC
>JAEUSJ010000507.1 GCA_016788215.1 bacterium
GACGTATAATCTATCGGATGCGTCTCTTTTCCGGCTATTTTTTCTACACAAACGATTCCTTCGTGCGAAGCAACGTGCGCGAGCCAGGGGGCGCCGATGATATCGCCAATTGCATAGACACCGGCTATATTGGTTCGGTAATACTCGTCAACTTTGATCCAACCTTTTTCTGTTGTGACACCGATCTTCTCCAAACCTATATTCTCAATATTTCCCTGAACACCGATCGCCACCAAACACTGATCTGCTTTGATCGTTTTGTTCCCATCTTTTCCGCTGATCGTAAGCGTCACATCGTTTGCGCCAACATCAACCTTATCAACTTTTGTATTTGTATGTATATCGATGCCCTTTTTAGTAAATATTTTAGAAAGCGTTTGTGAAATTTCCTCGTCTTCAACAGGTAAAATGCCCGGAAGCATTTCAATTACGGTTACTTTGGCCCCAAAGGTATTAAACAAGTAAGCGAATTCGATCCCGATGGCGCCAGCCCCTATGATGGCGATGGATTTGGGAACATCCTGTACAATCATCGCTTCCGTACTCGTCAAAATACGTTTCCCGTCAGCTTTCAAATTGGGCAGCATCCGCGCGCGTGCGCCGGTCGCGATGATAATATGCTTGGCTTTAACTTGCACCGATTCTTTTCCGGCCGTATCCGTCACGCTTAATGT
>JAEUSJ010000508.1 GCA_016788215.1 bacterium
GTGGTATTGCCATAAAACCGGTTGTCGATCAGGCTGCTGTGGGAGATCTCCTTTAGCAATAAGCCGTACGCGGCACCGCCCCAATTGTCCGAGAAATCATTATGGCGCATGTCGACATGGTGAGAATACATGACAGCGACACCTGAACCATTTTGCCGGAAAGTATTGTAGAAGTAACCATCGTGGTCGGAAAACATGAAGTGGATTCCATACCGCAGGTGATGGGTACTCAGGTTGCGGTACACTTTGCTGTCCGTCACAAATTCAAAATAGATCCCGTCCCGATGGCGATCAATGATATTATTGTCAATGAAAACATGGTGAGATTTCCAAACATGGATACCGTTGCCGGAACCGGATTCCGTACGCGCCTGACCATAGATCCGGTTATTCCGAACCGTGCAGTATGACGCGTTGGCCAGGTAAATCCCGAAGAAACCGTTCTCGATCGTATTGTTTTCAAGAGTGGCTGACACGGTGTTCTCTACCCGGATGGCCGAGAGTTCCTTCAGGTCGCTGCGACCGACATTACGGAAATGAAGTCCGGAAACATGAATCGCCGGAGCACGCAGCACCAACAAGCCTGTTTTCGATTCACCATCGAGTATCGCACCCGGTTGGCCGAGAATGGTCAACCGTTTATTGACGACCAATTCCCCTTCCGCGTACCGGC
>JAEUSJ010000509.1 GCA_016788215.1 bacterium
CTTCTCCATGACCTCAACGTGTGTACTTCCAGTGCGGAAGAAATGAAAACATATTTTGAGCGGAAATAATCCTTTATTGATTTTAATAGATTCATGATTTAACCCGCCAAATTTTTGTCCAATAAACAAAACCATGGCGTAGAAGCCCGCTGTTTGCAATAGGGTTAAAAATGTAAATATTATTTCACGTAGATCATTTTTTTTGTCTTGCTATACTTCTTAGTTTCCATTCTGTAGAAATAAATTCCACTGGAAAGACCTTTCATATCCACCGGCACGTGATTCTCGCCGACATCATACGAATCATCCGCCAAATTTCTTACTTTTTGACCCAATACGTTGAACAACGAAATCTTAACGTGACCGGATTCCGGCAAGTCAAAACGTATCGTCGTTCCTTGATTAAACGGATTGGGATAATTTTGTTTTAGTGAGAATTTTTCGGGAAGAGGTTCTGAACTGCTATATAAATTGTGAATTGTGTGCCTGTCTGCAATATGATAATTCCTGGTTATAAATAAAAATGTTATGCTATCTGCATTGGCCACAACGATCATGGCGCCATAATCATCGTTAAACCGAACGTCGGATTCCGGTATCGCTGTTCCGAAAGAATAAATACTTCTACCGCCTAAACCGTTAACAATATAAACGAGGCTGTCTTTCAAAAG
>JAEUSJ010000050.1:0-691 GCA_016788215.1 bacterium
GAAAAAAGCCCCGCTTTCTTTTCTGTGATCTGCAAAGGCAGATAATTCAACCTGTCAAGGTGTTCTGTTACGAATCCGATATTTGGAGCGTCGATGACGTCGACTACGACCTGTCCTGCATTATTGATCGCCCGAAAATTGAATTGTGACATGACATTCTCCTCTAATCTATCGTAGTAACGCGTAAAACCTCTTCGACGGTAGTCAAACCCTGCAATACTTTGGAAATACCGTCTTGTCTCAAGGTTCGCATCCCGTTTTCGATTGCGGCTTCTTTTATTTTGCCTGAAGAGGCGCGCTCCATGGTCAATTTCTTAATGTCTTCATTGACCATGAGTAATTCGTAAATGGCAAGGCGTCCTTTGTACCCTTTATTATTACAATGTGAACAGCCCTTCGTTCGGTAGAACGATTGCGATACGCTGGTTTTGATATTCACGGATTTCAATAAACTATCATCCGGAGTAAATTTTTCTTTGCATTTTGGACATAATTTTCTGACCAACCGTTGAGCCAGAACGCCGGATACTGCTGACGCAGTCAAAAAAGGCTCAATGCCCATATCGGTCAACCGATTAATGGCGCTGGGCGCGTCGTTAGTATGAAGCGTTGAAAATACGAGATGGCCGGTTAAAGCCGATTCAACGGCTATATGCGCGGTTTCTTTATCGCGAATTTCACCGACCATAAT
>JAEUSJ010000050.1:696-3544 GCA_016788215.1 bacterium
TTGAAAATACGAGATGGCCGGTTAAAGCCGATTCAACGGCTATATGCGCGGTTTCTTTATCGCGAATTTCACCGACCATAATCACATCCGGATCTTGCCGTAAAATCGATCTTAGCCCAGCGGCAAAGGTTAATCCTATCTTCGAATTGATCTGGCATTGACGGATCAGATCCAACCGGTATTCAATCGGATCCTCTACAGTAATGATGTTCTTGTCCACAGAATTGATTGAACTTAACGCAGAATACAGCGTGGTAGTTTTGCCGCTTCCAGTCGGCCCGGTCACCAGAATGATACCGTTGGGGCGGCGGATCAGTTCTTCGAAAAACATCATCGTATTTTTATCAAACCCTAGATCCTGCATGCCGACCAGAACCGATCCCTTATCCAAAATTCTCATAACAATATTCTCGCCGTTGATCGTTGGAAACGACGAGATTCGAAAATCAATGGTTCGGTTCCCTATTCGCGTTTGAAACCTTCCGTCCTGAGGTAATCTTTTTTCCGCTATATCCAATCCCGACATGATCTTGAATCGCGACAACAGCGCCGATTGTAAATGTTTGTCAAGCACAAACGACTCTTTCATGATTCCGTCTATGCGGAAACGCACCAATAAATGTTTGTCTTCAGGTTCAATGTGAATGTCGCTCGCACCTTCCTTAAAAGCGGCCGAGATAATGACATTCGAAAGGCGAATGATGGGTGTGTCCTGGGCCGCTTCTTCCATTTCCTCGCGGGACTGAGCTTTTTCCTCAATTGAGACCATCTCAATGTCAAGTTGATAGTCCTTGACCGCATCACGCACCTCGTTTTGATACGCTTCAGATGAACCCTTGAACACCCTGTTAAACGTTTCCTGAAGATCTTGCTCGGAGCAGAGCATCGGAGAAATATTCAACTTCGTTTTTGATCGTAATTCATCGATGGCTTCTAAATTTCGTGGATCGACCATGGCAACGGTGAGTTCATCCCCGATCTTGAAGAGTGGAAAAATTTGTTTACTTCTCAGGAATGACTCCGGCAGTAATCCGACTACGAGCGGATCGTATTCAAATGTGGCAAGATCAATAGTAGGTAAGGCAAGATGATCGGAAAGAATCTGGAGCAGATCGGAATCTTTGACCATTTTTTTTTCCGCAATGATCTTTCCGAGTTTTTTTCCATTTTTCAACTGGTGGGAGAGTATCTCGGACAATTGCGCTTCCGTCACAAGTTTATTGGCTAGAAGTAACTCGCCTAATTTAGGCTGTGGTTGCATAGGGTCCTATCTTAGATTTATACGGCATCGGCGGCAAAGGCCTGATGCTTTTGAGGAACCGACATTTCAGGTTGAATGATCTTTAATAATTCATATATCTTCTTCATAAGCGCTCCCGAATCATACGGTTTATACATGTATGCGTCCGCGCCCATTTCTAATCCGGTAACACGGTCAATTTCGCGTGCACGGGACGTCAGCATGATAACCGGAATATGCCTGTACTTTTCATCAAATTTAAGCAAACGGCAAATCTTAAAGCCGTCTAATTTCGGTAGAAGTACATCGAGTAAAATCAGATCCGGATTATGGGTCCGGGCTTTCTGCAAAGCATCAATGCCGTCGAAACTTGCCAAAACATCAAATCCAGCCGATTTAAGGCGTAGGCTCAGCATCTCTACCATGTTGGGATAATCGTCTACGACCATAATTTTATGAGTTTTCATGATGACGCGCCTTTTTACGTTTTGGAAGCGTTATAGTAAATCTACTGCCCCGGCCATACTCACTTTGAACTTTTATTTTTCCATGATGCAATTTGATAATTTCTTTCACAATACTTAAGCCAAGCCCGCTGCCTTTTTCCCGATTCTCGATGTGTTCCGGGTAATTGAGCTGAGCAAATCTCTGAAACAATCTTTTAATATCGGATTTGGAAATTCCAAAACCCCGATCGGTAACGGTAATTTCAATACTTCCGGTTTTTGATATAGCGCCGATTTCGACAGAACTTGAAGTCGGAGAATATTTTACGGCATTATCGAGTAAATTAATCAGTACCTGTTTCATACGGTCCTGGTCGGCATATAAATCAAAGATCGGGTGCGGAATGTTTTCAAATATGGTGATGTTTTTTTCAGCCGCTCTTTTTTCGTTCGATGCAATGACGGATTTGATTAAAGGATGAATATCAATTGCGCTACGTTGAATGCGGATTTTGCCGGCATCCAGCCGATTAATATCCAGCAGATCATTTACTAGGCGCGACAATCTATTCACTTCTTCATACACGACGCCAATACACTGTTTCTGAACAGGATTTAATACGCCGATACTCTCCTCCAAAATCAGCCCTAAGCCTTCTTTCATGGGTGTCAGCGGATTAAACAATTCATGCGCCACAATGGACAAAAACTCTGCTTTTTCATGAGCCTCGTTCCATTGTTTGGATACGTCGCGAAGCAGGCACATAGTTCCAATTGGAATATTGCGGTCCAAATACAGCATCTTTATTTCAACTTCACACACAACGGTTCGTTTGTTCAAAAAGAGCGTTTCTTTTAGATGACCTTTTTTGGTAAGTTTTACCCGATTGACGAGTTCCTCAAGATCGATCTTTGACGAACGAGTCAACTCACCCAAAGTCATTTCCGAAGACGCATCAAAGGCCCCGTGAAAACCCAGCAGTTTTGATGCGTTTTGATTCAATACTCGAATTCGATCAACGAGATCAACCAACACAATACCGTCACTGACATTTTCAATGACGGTGTCGTATTCGTTATTCCATAATCGGTGCAGCATTGAATCCGTCTCGGACATGCGCTCGCAAGACATATTTTCGAATGATTTTTCCATTGGTACCAT
>JAEUSJ010000050.1:3643-11001 GCA_016788215.1 bacterium
TAATCGGTGCAGCATTGAATCCGTCTCGGACATGCGCTCGCAAGACATATTTTCGAATGATTTTTCCATTGGTACCATCATGGTTGGAGACGTTTCGCTTTCCATAACTGAGTTAATAGATCTGAGAAGTTGTAAGGTTGCCATATTAAATTTTCCTGCATTAGTGTCCGATAACAAGATCAAAATACCAGTGAATCATCTCATGTCCATAAAAAATGCATAGGAGTACGGATACCATCATAAACGGAGCCATTGGAATTTCACTCCCGCGTTGAACCTTTCGGATCGCAATTCCAATCCAGCCTATCACGGTCATGAGCAGAAATGAAACAAACAGGGTGAGGATCAACACTTTCCATCCCAGAAATACGCCAAGCAATGCGGCGAGTTTTATGTCGCCCCCGCCCATAGCATCTTTTTTGTAAAACAGTCGTCCAATGATCGCAATGATAAACATGCCTAAGCCGCCCGCTAAAAACCCGATGGCGCCGTCTATAAGTTGATACTTCCCTTCTAATCCGGTGAAAAGAAATGCGAACGGAAAGCCGAAAAGGATAATTCGGTCCGGAATGATGTGATATTCATAATCAATACGGGCGATCGTGAGCATCATGAGAGTAACGAAAGATATTTTATAAAACAGAATTCCGTAACCAAATTGTCCATACATAAAACACAGAATTAACGCAGACCCGGTTTCTATCAAGGGATAGACCAATGAAATCTTTGTACTACAATGCTCGCAACGGCCTTTCTGAATGAGATAGCCCCACAGCGGAATATTATGATACCACCGGATCGCATGGCCGCACGCGGGGCAGTGAGAACCCGGAAACCACAACGATTGGCCAAGCGGAACGCGATAGATCACAACATTCAAAAAACTTCCGATCATTAATCCGATCAGTCCGATGATAAAATAGGGATAGGTTTCCACTTTTATTCCTCTTTTGTTTTACGTTCGTGCTTTTCCATTTTCTGCGTAAATGCGATTAACGCCCATGGCCGCGAGAAACATAGCCACATCCAGGTTGTTACTCTTCATGCTTACCAAGGTAATGATCAGCATCTGAGCGCCAATGACGACTTTCTGAGAAACGGCTTGAAGCGGTACATCAAAGTAAACGGAACCGGATGATTTTTCATTTTTGATATAGCGTTCCAGATGCTTGTAAAAAAATCTGACAAACTCCGACTGATTCCCTGTTGCTGACTGCTCCAAATCTGAAATGGCCGAAATAGGCATTCCATTTTCCGTTGTAACAATTATGGAAAATAAGCCGAATTTTATTATTAATTTTTTGAGAAAATGTTCCAATGCCCGGTCATGCTCCATCTCACGCTCCGTGCGCCGATCAAACACTTTGGTGATCGCCCGGATTTGTTCTTTCAGTTTGCGGCTCGCGCACGCAGGATTGGAATGTAGGCAATAATTGGCTCTGCATGCCGAAAGGGGCTCTCCGCACATTTGACGGCGATGATAATTCGCCGTCGGCTCCATGTGAGCGGTGATGAATTCCCGCGCTAATTTTTTTTGCAAGGCGCCCTCGGCAAATTCAATGGCTTCGTTCCATAAAAAAATTTCTAATTCGATTAATTGTTCCGGTATAAGCGTGCCAATGAGAGATTCAATATAATTCCAATCAGAAATATTTTTTCGAATCTTTTTCTTTAACTCGCGGTTCAAACTTTCTTTCGATGATGATGATCGGGAAAACGTATTGTCCAATGCCGATGATAATTCAACATCTATACCCCCGTTCAATACCATGGTCTCTTCGACGTTTTCTTTTGAGTTAAACATATCAGAACTCCCGGTAGAAAAAGTGACAAAAGGCTCCCATTGGTTATGAGAGCCTTTTTTCTGATTAATTATGAGCCGCAACAGAACAAGTGACGAGGCCCGTCGTCGAAGAATAGGTATAGGTACCGGCAGAAGGGCAGGTAGGAGCAGCGCCGCTGGTAAATGAAGCAGCCATGGCGGCTAAATCGGCCGGGAATGCCGCTGTGCCGGTCGTGAGAACGGACTGTGCATAAGCGATGCTTGCAGCCGCTTTGATAGCGCCCATATTCGATTTGCAAGCGCCGGCTTCGGCTTGATCCGTCAGATCAAAATACTTAGGAACAGCTACTGCCGCCAAAATTCCTAAGATTACTATCACCGTAACTAATTCCATTAAGGTGAAGCCTTTTTGACTTGTTAGAGATTTCATAATTCCTCCGTTAGGGTTATTAAAACATGTTGACTGTTGCCTTCTTTTTGTTTCAATATCCGTGCCGTTTTGCCAATAGGTTATTTTATAGTGGGTTAACAGAATCATACGATCAATGTAATATGGCTAATTCACCCACCTATGGACTTGATACACAACTAAAAACTGCTAAGTAAAATAGTGGCGGCAAAATGGACTCTGGTGTATCAATTATAGATTTAAAGAAGAAGATTACGGAAACAGAAAAGGATTTGGACGATTTGGATGAGATGCGGGGCAAGAACATGATCCCGCCGCAACGCTATCAAAACATCCCAATGAATCCGTCCTTCGACATGCCCGCCTCGATCATTTGTAACCAACTGAACCTTTAAAAAAATGAAATTGCATTTTTAAGTGACGGTATGCACATTGATTTAATAATTTTAAAAGGACATCGTATGTATATCAAAAACAAAACAGCTTTAGTCACCGGCGCCGGGCGTGGTATCGGGCGAGCCATCGCGCTCGCGCTCGCAAAGGAGGGCGCCAATCTCATGTTGGCGGCCAGGAGTAAAAAAGAATTGGATAGTACGGCCGATGAGGTGCGGGCTCTTGGAGTAAAAGCTGCCGTTATTCAAACCGATATGAAGGACGAAAAGCAGGTTCGTGCCATGGTGCAGGCATCCGTGAGAGAATTCGGCGCACTGCACATTCTTATCAACAATGCCGGGCTTGGATATTTTAAACCCGCGGCGGAACTTACAACTTCCGAATGGGACGAGATGTTCTCAGTCAATCTGCGCGGCGTATTCATCGCAACCCAGGCCGCGATCCCGCACCTGCGCTCCGCCAAAGAAAGTTTCGTTATCAATATCGCTTCCCTGGCCGGAAAGAATACATTCACCGGAGGCAGCGGATACGCGGCAACCAAATGGGGTTTACGCGCTTTCAGTCAATGCCTTATGCTCGAGGAAAGACAACATGGAATCCGCGTTCTGGCGGTATGTCCCGGTTCTGTGGATACGTCCTTTTCAACGCATTCAGCAAAAAAGGACATCATCCGTCCCGAAGACGTTGCAGACACGATCATCATGGCTTTGCGGATGCCGCAACGAAGTATGGTCAGCGAGATCGATATTCGACCGACTAATCCGTAGTCGAATGAGTTACGCGGAGTTACTGTCACATCGAACCTGCGTAAGCCTTACATACTGAATTTGTCATTCTAAAAGATTGCTCTGACCGATCAGTATTAATAAAGTGTTTTTAACCGCAACATTCAATGAGCCTCTCCGTAGAAACAAGCAACTCATCAGGCTTCGATATCGAAGTCCGTCTGTCGAAATGATGATGGACATACAATCGCAAATGAAGGCTAACGGTTCGATACCCCTATTCACACAAACTTGCGCTGCACATCATTGAGCTCTACTTCGACCACGATGTTGCGGTAAAGACAGCTTGCTACATGAAATATCGCGGGACGATATGGCAGATTGAACCTTGAATCAATTTATATAGCTAATAAGGAATTTATTAAGATGAAAAATATTGTTGCTTTATCATTCGTTCTTTTAATGACAACCGGTGCATGTTCACAAGAAAAATTACCTGCTAATATGAAACCATACATGGATATAATTTCTCCCACCGGGCTAAGCTCAACTTTGCATTTTTTGGCTTCGGACAATTTCGAGGGCCGTCTCGCTGGTACAAAATACGAGAGGTTGGCTGCCGAATACCTGGCATCTTGCTATGAATGGATGGAAATACCACCCGCAAAATACAATGGTGACGACAAAAATCCGATTGAAAACTATTTTCAACCGTTTCATTTCATCCGTAACCAAAAAAACGAATCTTCTCAAAATGTAATTGCTTTTATTGAAGGCAGCGATCCGAAGTTAAAGAAAGAAGCGGTCATTCTCATTGCTCACTATGACCACCTTGGTAAAGATACAAGCCATACAGGAGACCAGATATTCAATGGCGCGGCGGATGATGGGTCCGGGACCGTGGCATTGCTACATATAGCTAAGAGTTTTGCAGAAGCCAAAAAGAATGGAATGGGGCCTAAGAGGAGCATCTTGTTTCTACATACCGGGGCGGAAGAGGCCGGCGTTAAAGGCTCCACATATTATGTGAATTATGATCCGATATGGCCTTTAGAGGAAACAGCGGCTGTGATTAATATGGATGGGGTTGGAGGATTTGACCAAGCCAATTTACCGGGCAATACAAATTATGTCTATCTACTGCATGCTGATTCCACTTCGGCTCACCTGTTCGAAAAAGTAAAGCAATTGAATTCCTCAGCCGGAATTAACCTTGATCTCCTGTATCCGAAAAATGCGGCAAGGTTTCGTTCTGACAACGAGCCGTTTGAAGCTCATTTAATTCCAGCTATCTACTTCTCATCAGGCCTGACAGAACACTACCATAAAGTGTCGGACGAAGCATCGACGATCGATTACGGACACATGGCAAAAGTTGTAAAACTTGTTTTCAGTTTGAGCTGGGAGCTTTCAAATTTAACAAAAAACGAATCCAAGTTTAACAGAGCTCTTTATAAAAAATCAGGTCAGTACTATTGCCGACCTTGCGGTTGCGGTAAGGACAATATTGTATTCGAAAAAGCCGGTGTGTGTGACGCCTGTAATATGCAGCTTTTTCCCATGTGGGTAAAAACTTCAAAATAGCGGTCATCGAATCGCTTCTTGAGTTTGTTGTAAAGAGTTAACATTAACAAAATTGCTAAATCCAAATTTTTCGAGCCGTTAGAATGCGGCCATAAATAGAAGGAAATCTACAGTAGAGTGGGCATTACTGGATTCGAACCAGTGACCTCTCGCGTGTGAGGCGAACGCTCTGAACCAGCTGAGCTAAATGCCCTTAACATTTAATACTAAAAAAGTTTTTCCTTCGTTCCCTTGAGTGACCTCTCGTCCCGCCGGGGCGGGACTCTGAACCAGCTGAGCTAGCCCTTAAAAAACCAACCTTTAATCGCTATCGTGAAGCATCGTCTTTCATTTTAAAAAACTGCGCGTCGCCCCACAAACGCTCCAGATCATAGAACTCCCGCGTTTCTTTTTGAAATACGTGGGCGATCACGTCTATATAGTCCAGCAAAACCCATTTCAGGGATGAATGGCCTTCTTTGTGATGAACTCGCGACCCTGCCTTCTCGAGTTCATCCTGCACATGGTCGGATATGGCTCTCGCATGCATATCCGATGTGGCGGTGCACATTACGAAATAATCCGTCACGCTGGTGAGTCCTTCAAGATCCGCCACGACAACGTTTTCTGCTTTCTTTTCAAACATCAGTTGGGCAATGCGCTTAGCTAAATGCAGCCCGGGCGAATCCGGTTCGGATATGGGTGGTTTTATAGATGACGTGGAGGACTTAGTGTCATTATATGCCTCCAATTCTTTTTCAATTTCAGCAGGCGTGAGGCTCTCCAGATCATCATGGACAATATCATTCGCAACGTCTACGAATCTCCTCTTCGGCTCTTTCGTCAACTTAGTTTTGGGCGGTATTCTTTTCTTAACCGTAACCGCCTTTTTCGTTTTTATCTTCGGCGTCACCGCTCGGGATAATTTCGCCTTTGTAGCGGGTTTTTTTACCGTAACTTTTCTTGATTTAGTAACCGGTTTCTGAGCCGCGGTTTTTTTCGTTTTTGACGCTGCCTTTTTTGGTACCGCTATTTCTTTTGCCGGCTTCTTTTTCACCGGCTTGACGGCTTTTTTCGCTGCCTTTTTCTTCTTTTTTACAATGGCCAAAATAATTACTCCAAAACAATAAATTTTTCGTGGCTAATATAATCCTCCGACTGCTGAAAATCAAGATATTATCCGTGAGGATACATAAATTAAATCGTCATGCCGCTGATGGATGCGTATTTCGACACGACGGAAACAAAACTCATATTGACTTTTATGGATTTTTTCTCCAATTTGACCTGTTCAAAAAAACACAGTTCTCATCTTTTACCATTCCGTAAATTTTTAATCTCAAACCGTTGTAATTATCGAGGTTTTTATTTGGAGTACGAACTCAATTCTTTTCGATTGGATCAGTGCGGGAAACCGGACATTCATGATTCCGTTTTCGTTGCCAATACCGCTTCCATTATCGGTCAAGTGACCCTTGCCGAAAACTGCGGGATCTGGTTTGGGGCGGTCTTACGTTCCGATATGGCTCCGATATCGATCGGGAAGAATTGTAATATTCAAGATAATGCAGTGGTCCACGTGGACTTCGGATTTCCTACGTTGATCGAAGACAACGTATCGGTCGGCCATAGCGCGATCATTCACGGCGCAACCGTTCGTAAGAATTGCATAATCGGAATGCACTCGACGCTGCTTAACGGCGCGGAAATCGGTGAAAACTGTATCATTGGCGCCGGAGCGATAGTCATGCAGGGACAGGTCATCCCTCCCAATTCCATTGTGATGGGCGTTCCAGCCAAAGTCAAAAAACAAGCCGACGAACAAACGCTCATCGCGATCCGGCGTAATTGGGAAATTTACTGCGACTTCGCAAAAGAATACCGGAAATCTAAATACCACCGTCGAAAAGAATCTTTGTAAATAACTTTAAGTTCACATCAATAGGAGTTTGTTATGAGTAACGAACCTGTGTCACCTAACAAGGTTTTTTCGCGCCCCGTCATGCTTGGAATATTTATATTTCTTGTGTTGGGTATAATCATGATTTTCTCAACCGAGCCGGTCTTCCATAAATCCGACGATGGACAATGGCTATTTCTAAGTATTCCGTTTGAATTTATTCTTTTTGCGCTGACCTTGTTTGGCGTCGCACTTTTTCATCATTACGTATTGCAGGTTGCCCTCACCGGCCTGACGGCCATTTTAATCTTCAAATTAGGGTTTACAAACTTTAATCTGGTCAGCCATCTGCACCATGAATGGGAGATTTTAATTAACTTGCTGGGCCTTTTGCTTGGATTTGCGCTGCTAGCCAAACATTTTGAGGAATCAAAAGTTCCTGACGTTCTGCCAAAGTACCTTCCTTCAGGCTGGATGGGGGGATTTGTCCTATTGTGCCTTGTATTTGTCTTGTCTTCTTTTCTCGATAATATCGCGGCCGCGATGATAGGCGGAACCATTGCCCTGGTCGTCTTCAAAGGCAAT
>JAEUSJ010000050.1:11183-18453 GCA_016788215.1 bacterium
GCAGCACGGTTTTCAGCCGCTTGTAAAATCAGACATGGAAAATATTAACATTGATTGGGGGAAAATCCTGGTCGTCGCTCTCATACTTATCGGCGCCATTTCTACCAATGTTCTTCTTGACTTTCCTGCGGTCGGCGTTTGGATCGCTATTTTTATTGGCGCGACTTTCCGCAAAACAGCCTGGCATGAACTGCCCGGCGCTTTGAAGGGTGCCCTTTTCCTTCTTTCGCTGGTGATGTGCGCGTCCATGATGCCGGTGGATGCTCTGCCTCCCGCTACATGGCAGTCTGCATTTTCGCTTGGATTTGTTTCGGCGGTTTTTGATAATATTCCACTCACCAAATTGGCTCTCGATCAGGGCGGATACGACTGGGGCATTTTAGCGTATGCCGTGGGGTTCGGCGGATCCATGATCTGGTTTGGTTCATCGGCAGGCGTCGCGCTGTCCAATATTTTTCCAAAAGCAAAATCAGTTGTGTTCTGGCTGAAAGACGGCTGGCACGTAGCGGTCGGTTACGTTATCGGATTTTTTATAATGTTGTATATTGTCGGTTGGAATCCGCATGCTCCGCATAAGGAAGACACGGGAACCGAAGCAAAAGAACATTCACAATTGATACAAAAGAGCAGTGAAAAAGACAACTGTTGTAATCCAGGACAAGTGAAAGCGGGTTTACCTGGTAGAAACGTAGTTGCAATTAAATGATTTTTTGACATTTCAATTAATCAAAAGCCTCACGTGTATCTAAGAGACTCGTGAGGTTTTTTTGATAATATAAGAGTGTTATGAGTATACCTGTGTTTAAGTTTTTATTAATTAACTTAAGGAGTGTGCCATGAGTAGCGAACCTGTTTCGCCCAACAAAATCTTTTCCCGCCCCGTCGTGATCGGAATTTTTGTCGTGCTCGTCATCGGTATTCTTTTGATGTTTGCGCAAGAGCCTGTTTTTCAAAAATCGGATACCGGGCAATGGCTGTTTCTTGGAATTCCATTCGAGTTTATTCTTTTTGCATTGACTCTCCTGGGCGTTGCGCTGTTCCATCATTATGTTCTGCAAGTTGCTTTAAGCGGACTTGCTGCGATCCTCATTTTTAAATTCGGATTTTCAGAATTCAATCTCATAAATCATTTACACCACGAGTGGGAAATTTTGGTTAATCTGCTCGGCCTGTTACTGGGTTTTGCTCTGCTCGCCAAACATTTTGAAGAATCGAAAGTACCGGAAATGCTGCCCCGATGGCTGCCGGGCGGATGGTTGGGGGGTTCGGTTCTGCTTTTCCTTGTGATGATACTCTCGTCTTTCCTTGACAATATAGCGGCGGCGATGATCGGTGGAACGATCGCAATGGTCGTTTTTAAAGGCAATGTACATATCGGGTTTCTCGCTGCGATCGTCGCAGCAAGTAATGCCGGAGGCGCAGGCAGTGTAGTTGGGGACACGACCACCACCATGATGTGGATCGACGGCATTAGCCCTCTCGACGTTACACATGCTTTTGTCGGTTCGATTGTGTCATTTCTGGGATTTGGTTTTATCGCTGCCAGACAACAGCACGCTTTACAGCCTTTGGTAAAAACAAGCATGGAGAACATCCAGATTGATTGGGGTAAAATCTTAATCGTAATTATCATCCTGGCTGGCGCGATCACAACCAATTTCCTTTTAGATTTTCCGGCCGTTGGGGTATGGATTGCCATTCTTATAGGTTCAACCTTTCGAAAAACGGCTTGGCATGAATTGCCCGGCGCTTTGAAAGGCGCTGTATTTCTGCTTTCACTCGTCATGTGCGCATCTATGATGCCGGTGGATGCTCTTCCGCCCGCATCATGGCAGACCGCATTCTCTCTTGGATTTGTCTCTGCGGTATTTGACAATATTCCATTGACCAAGCTGGCGTTGGAACAGGGCGGATACGATTGGGGCGTTTTAGCCTATTCGGTCGGGTTCGGAGGTTCGATGATTTGGTTCGGCTCCTCTGCCGGCGTTGCTCTGACCAATATGTTCCCCAAAGCCAAGTCGGTTGTGTTTTGGATCAAAGACGGCTGGCATGTCACACTCGGTTATATTATCGGCTTTTTTGCTATGTTGTATCTCGCAGGATGGCACCCGCATGCTCCGCATAAGGAAAAGAAAGAAATGGAAATAAGGGAACATTCACAGATCATGAACACAACGGACAAAAAAGACAATTGCTGTAAATCGGGGCAACTCATAGCTTGTTTGCCCGATGGTAAAACCGTAGCACTTAAATAAATTGATTAAGATATTAGCATCCTACTGTGGAATGTCTTAATTGTTCAGGAGAGAATCATGATTCAAAACACTAAGGTCCGTTTCGGTGAATGGATCACCGAAGCATGGAATCTGTTGACGGCTAAGTGGCAAACCTGGGTTGTCATGACGATCATATTCATTATCCCTATCATACTGATATATGGATTCATGCAGTACTTCAGTTTTAAGACCCAGCCTGCGATAACGGAAGGAAATATAATCCAGTCACTGATTGAAAGTTTCATGCAGTCGATGACGCTGGGCCTTGTTACGCAATTTCTCATTACTTTCGTCTCAGCATTTTTTATCGGCGGTATATTCAATACGGCATTTAAACAAATGAACGGAGAAGAAATATCCTATTCGGATATATTCAGCGGAACCGAATTTTACGTGAATATCCTCGTCGCCAGCCTTATTGTGAGTCTGCTGGAATTTGCCGGCGCATTTTTATGTTATATTCCTTCTCTCATCGTACGCGGTTTATTCTTTATGACCATTCCTTTGATTGTCAGAAAAAACATCTCGCCGCTGGACGCGATGAAGGAAAGTTTTAATGCAACCAAAGGCGATTGGGTAATGTATACGCTATTTGCGTTTGTCGTCGCAATATTATCGGCGCTGGGCGTTATCGCATGTATCGTAGGTGTCGTATTCACGCTGCCTCTGCTGTTTCTTACGACCGCCGTGGCATATCGCGATTGTTTTGAACCGGAATTGAAACCTATGTCCCGCGTAGATGAACTCTACAGCAAATATTGCCGGAACTGCGGCGCTTCCATTCCTGTCAATGCAAGTTTCTGTGATAAATGCGGCATGGGCCAAGTATGATGAATTTCAAATTCTCACATGCTAACCGCATGGCTGGAGTATTTTCAACTTCGAAGAATGAAAAATATACACAAGAAATGAAAAATTATCACGCTGCCGAAAAAGCACTTTGACATTTTTTGTTTTATGTTTAGTGTTATGCATTAGCATGGGGTCGGGTAATAGCTGAAAACGAAATATGGGTGTCGAAAAAAAAGTTCGTGAAACCTCGGAATATCACTCTAAGATAAAGGACTGGTCAAGAGAGGACCGTCCACGAGAAAAGCTGGAGCAGCGCGGATCGGCTGCATTGACCGATGCGGAACTTCTGGCGATACTGATCGGAAGCGGCACGAAACGTATCACCGCGCTCGATCTTGCAAAAACGCTGATTGGCGATTACGGAAATATTGCGGAATTGGCCAAATGCAATTTTCAGGAATTACGTCAGTTCAAGGGTATCGGCAAGGTAAAAGCGATCAAACTTGTTGCTTCATTTGAAATACTCCGCCGAGTACAGGCACATCGGCCGAATGAAAAAGTAAAAATAAAAACACCGGACGATGTCGCTGACAAATTTATCCCCTTATTACGCGACCTCAAAAAAGAAATCTTTCAAGTGGTCTTGCTTGACAGCGCCAATAGGGTGATTCGCGAGGTGACCATTTCCGAAGGGACGCTCAATGCGAGCCTTGTTCACCCGCGCGAAGTATTTAAAGCGGCAATTGATGATCGTGCAGCCAGCGTGATTCTCCTGCATAATCACCCTAGCGGAAATTCGGAACCGAGTGTGGAAGATATTTCGATCACGGAACAGCTTCGCCAGGCGGGTAAGATCATGGGCATTCCGGTTCGTGATCATATCATCGTGGCCGGCGCGCAGTATACCAGTCTTGCAAAATTGGGTTACTTATAATGCGAATGGTCTTGAATCATGAAGGACTAATTCGTACACTGAATACCGTAATTATTTTTGTTTGTTCACTCGACCATAAAACAAATCATGATCGCACATATTCAGGGAATCGTTGCAGAAAAAACTCCGATGCGGGTTGTGATCGACGTCAGCGGCATCGGATATGAACTGCTGATTCCCATCAGCAGTTATGAGAAAATCGGCGCTATCGGTGAAACGACCAAACTACTTACCTACCAGCACGTGCGCGAAGATGTTCTTCAATTATTCGGATTCTCGACGAAAGAAGAACGCGAAATGTTCCTACTCCTGATCTCTATTTCCGGAATAGGCCCGAAGTCGGCGCTCGGTATCATCTCCAGCATCGCCGTAAAAGAACTGAGACTCGCCATTGCTCACGAAAATTTAACGTTACTCACTGCCGTTCCCGGGATAGGAAAAAAAACGGCTCAGCGCATCGTAGTGGAATTGAAAGACAAAGTCGCTAAAATGGGCGTTACGGCCGAAGCGGCATCCAAATTTGCGTCCTCCGGGTCATCGCAAACGGCAGATGAAGCAATGATGGCTCTGATTTCCCTCGGTTATCATAAATCCGTTTCAGAAAAGGCAATCGTGCGCGCGCTTCAGGAAAATCCGGACCACCCGATGTCGCTTCAGGAACTCATCAAAGCTGCCCTGCGTTACGCTTCCGCATAACAAAATCGAATAACTTCATCTGGAATCCACCAACGTTATGACAATTACCCGTTTACTGTTTCACGCATTCTTGTTTCTCTACTCTTTTACCCAAATTCATTCACAGACCTATAATTTCATTCAAGATGATTTTAGTTCAATTGAAGGCGTTGCGATAGCCGAAAAAGCCATTTGGAAATTGGTCAATGCGGAACGGCGAAAGGCCGGGTTAAGCGAATTGTCTTATGACGTTGCTCTGCAATCTGCCGCGCGTCAGCATTCGCAGGAAATGCTGAAGCTTAATTATTTTTCTCATACGTCTCCCGCCGCCGAATTAAAAAACCCATCGGATCGAGTTTATCGAACCGGATTGTCGGATTACGTGGTCGGAGAAAATATCGCCGTGCACAGTTTAGACGTCGCGCCGGAAGCGGCTGCAACGCAACTGATGGAACAATGGATGAAGAGCCCCGGCCATCGCGCGAACATTCTGCGTCCGGAATTCACGCACATCGGCGCCGGCGTGATTTCCTTCAAAGACAGCGTTGTAAAGGACACGCTCATCCGCGGCGCTCGCGGCAGATTAGTCGTATATACGATACGGCATTACGGAACGCAGGTCTTTACCTCCCGAAGTATCTTGTTTTCTAAACTAGAGCTATCGAAAAGGAATGCTGAATTTTTGATTTTTGACTTGCAGTACGATTACGATCGCGGCTCGCTTGCATCATTCAATAACTATACGCAATTTTTTCAGCCTTCCGATGGCAAGATGTCGATACACATTGAATTTCCATTGCAGCCAACTATACAGATATTCCTTGCTCGCATTCAAAACGATTACACAAAGGAATATGTATCTTTTTTTCAAGACGACTTCGTTTACAAAAACATTCTAAAAACCACGGACAAACTAAGTCTTATTCCCTTTCCTGTAATAAACAAAGAAATCAGAATTGAAAAAAGAACGGTCTATTTTCTGGAAGGCGAAGCCGTTGTTTTGAATGCGGACGTTAATACGCAGTGTTTGCTGCATATTGATGATGACCGCTATTACGAACTAGAGGTTGTTCAAAACAGGATTCAGTTCAAAATTCCAATGGTCGAGGATGGAAAAATCAAGAAACTTTCGTGGGCGCTTGGCAGCACAGAGGAAAAAATTGTGCGAAATCAGTTGATGATCAATACAACTGAATTGAAGATAGAAGGGCCGGCAAAAAAGGTGTTTGTAAAGAATTAAGACCGTGACCTAATAGGCAGCTAATTCTCTCGTGTAGTTTTATCCGAAGTTCTCACATCGGTGTATCCTTTGGTGAATGGCCTGTGAAAAAAAATATCCCAAAAAAAGTTTAAAATATATCGCATTAATACACGAACAAACCCTTCATCATAAAATCTGCGGGCGGATGTGAAAACGTACGCGCGATGAAAGAATCTCACTTTTCCTTCCCGGCTCATTCTCCGGCCGATTTGAGTATCCTCGCTCCAAAATTCCAGTCCCGTATCAAATCCGCCGATTTTTTCAAGCAATGTTCTTCGCAAGGCAAAATTTCCTCCGTAAAAAATACTCCCTTTATTCAACAGTCTATTTATAACGAGTTGCGTCAACGGCACGAGGGTCCAGTGATAAAGCCACAAAGTCAGTCTCCCATACCAATTCCAGTCATGATATTTGTACGGTCCCGACATGGCGACAAGTTTTGGATCTTCTATAAATTTTTCCTCAACGAAGCGGATCAAATGTTTAGGAATTTTTGTATCGGCATCGATATACATCAATACATCGCCTTGAGATGAGCGGTGTCCGCATTCACGCGCTTTGGTGAGACCTTTTTTTGGCTCGGTTATCACCGTCACACCGGAAAACGATCTTGCAATCTTCTCTGTTTGATCCGTGCTTGCATTGTTAACCACAAGGACCTCCAGGGAACACTCCGGCTTATCAGCGTTTACTACGGATTCAAGGCACGCGCCGATGATACTCTCTTCATTATATGCAGGAATGACAATGCTTATTTTCATTATAGTTAATATATGACGTGGGTAATGAAACGTCAATAGCCAATCGGTTGCTAATATATAATATTATTATTTAATTTTGATTACTGTTTTGATAACTTTGTATTATTGGGGCGCCCATCTAAACCAACATAGCTAAACACTTAGACGGTACGATACTCAACTAATATTAACAAAATAAGGGCTTTATGAATACACTCACCATCCGGCGCGCGCGAAAAACAGATCTGCCCGTTATCGTCTCTTTTAATCAGAAAATGGCGATAGAAACTGAAAACAAACAATTAGATGAAACGATTCTCAGACAAGGCGTTGCAAATCTCTTTGACCAACCTCAATACGGATTTTATTGTGTTGCTGAAATTGAAGAAAGCATAGTAGGACAACTTATGATAACTTATGAATGGAGCGATTGGCGAAACGGCCTTTTTTGGTGGATTCAGAGTGTGTTCATTCATCCCGATTTCAGGGGAATGGGCGTTTACCGGCAGATCTATGAATTTATACTCAACGAATCATCTAAGCACCCTGTTTGCGGAATCAGGCTATATGTTGACAAAGACAACGTCAATGC
>JAEUSJ010000510.1 GCA_016788215.1 bacterium
TAAAAACGCTTCGGCAAACGGTATGTCCGAAGGGGCATGAGCAAACATCTTTTTTTGTTCGTTTAAATCCGTTCGTCCTTGATGAATCAGCCCTTTGCTATCGTACATAAAAATATGCTCCCGCCGGACTCCGAGTTTGACGTAGAGATTACAACAGGCATTAGCGGAAGCGCCCGCACCGCTAACAACCACTTTAAGATCTTTCAGATGTTTACCCTGGATTTCAGCGGCGTTGAGTAATCCGGCGCTGCTAATAATGGCAGTGCCGTGTTGATCGTCGTGCATTACGGGAATATTCATCCTACGTTGTAATTCTTGTTCGATATAAAAACATTCCGGCGCTTTTATATCTTCAAGGTTGATACCGCCAAACGTTGGTTCAAGATTTAAGACTGTGGTAATAAACTCATCGGGGTCTTGCGTTTTAATTTCAAGGTCAAAAACGTCAATATCTGCGAATTTTTTAAAAAGAACACCCTTTCCTTCCATAACAGGTTTACCGGCGCTCGCGCCAATATTACCAAGTCCGAGAACGGCAGTGCCATTTGAGATAACGGCTACGAGATTACCTTTAGCGGTATATTCATATACCAATTCTTCATTATTGGCAATTGCTCGGCAGGGTTCGGCAACGCCGGGCGAATAGGCAAGGGAAAGTTCGTATTGGGTA
>JAEUSJ010000511.1 GCA_016788215.1 bacterium
CTGCTCGTTTTTCAGCGGCTCGGTATCGAAGTTGAAATCAGAGGCCGGGACTTGTTCGTTCCGAAAGAGCAGTCGCTGGAAATTCATTCCGATATGGACGGCGCCATTCCGAAAATTGACGATGCGCCATGGCCGGGATTTCCCGCCGATCTGACGAGCATCATCGTGATTGCTGCAACGCAGTGCAAAGGGATGGTGCTGATCTTTGAAAAAATGTTTGAAAGCAGGCTGTTTTTTACGGATAAACTGATCACGATGGGCGCGCGGATCATTTTATGCGACCCGCACCGCGCGGTGATCCAGGGCCCGACGCCGCTGCACGGCGAGTTGATCACCAGCCCGGATATTCGTGCGGGTATGGCGCTCCTGATCGCGGCTTTGTGCGCGCAGGGAACGTCGACCATGCAGAACGTCAAACAACTGGACCGTGGGTACGAACATATCGACGAACGTCTCAGGGCTCTTGGCGCGCAGATTCGGCGCGTGAATGAATGAATTTTCGAAAAGGAACACGTATAACGCGGATTTAGCTGATTTGCACGGATATAAAATGGAACTAATACATAAAGGTATTACCGATATAATTACGTGCTTATCGGGTTGGCTCACAAATGGAAGAGAACACTTCAGTCTGAGCGAAGTCGAAGACTGATTTTACTAAAC
>JAEUSJ010000512.1:0-273 GCA_016788215.1 bacterium
GAAATTTCAGGAACTGGAACGGCTTGCCGCCGAGCCCGAGCCGCGCCTGGCGGAACAGCACCGGGCCGGGCGAGGACAACCGCACCGCGATCGCACAGGCGATCATCACGGGCGACAGGACCAAGAGCGCGGCCGAAGAGAGGAGAATGTCGAGGATGCGAGGCATGACTAGTGCAACAATGCCTCCACGATTCGCCGCGCGGCGAACCCGTCGCCGAACGGACTTCCGGCCTTCGCCATCGATTGATAGGCCGAACTGTCGTTGAGCAGCCG
>JAEUSJ010000512.1:283-658 GCA_016788215.1 bacterium
CTCGCGAATGATCGTCTCTTCGTTCGTGCCCACCAGTTTCGCCGTGCCCGCTTCCACCGCTTCGGGCCGTTCGGTATTGTCGCGCATCACGAGCGCCGGTTTGCCGAGATAGGGCGCTTCTTCCTGCACGCCGCCGGAATCGGTGAGCAGCAGTTCGGCGCGCGCCATCAAATGCACGAACTTCTCATAGCTCAGCGGTTCGATCAGATGGATCCGCTCGTGGCCCGCGAGGAGCCGGTTGACCGGTTCGCGCACGTTCGGATTCAGATGGACCGGATAGACGAGCGTCACCCCGGGATTCCGGTCAGCGAGCCCGCGCAACGCGCGGCACAGCGACTCGAACGGCGCGCCGAAACTTTCGCGCCGGTGAGCGGT
>JAEUSJ010000513.1 GCA_016788215.1 bacterium
TTCCATCAGCAGGGCGCTTTCTTTTTCATTAGCGCCTTTGAAGTATTTTTTCACGAGCGCATGCAGACCATCCACCTTGTAGAGCAGCTGCATTTTGTCTTCGTCTTTTGTTTCAAGGAACACATTGAGGTGATTGCCGGCATCAAACCAGCGGGTAATGGCTTTGTAGGGATTGTCTTCGTTCCCGGTTTCTTTTCCGCGTCTTTTTTTGAGCGAATCCGGGTTGGGAAAGTAAACGCCGAACTGTGTGCGGATCGAACGTTCGAGCAGGTTGTACGCCACCTGGTAGGGGCCTTCCTGTTCGCCTTCATATACCAGTTCGATCTTGCCGGTGATGGAGGGAATGATACCAACGAGATCGCTGATCCAAACCTGAGTTTCTTTTTCGTTGTTGATGATGGCCCTGCGTTCGGCGGCGCTGATCGCATTCTCGAATGCGCTGATGCTGAGCCGTGCGCTGACGCCGCTCTTTTTGTCTACCAGTTCGCTGCCGCGTGCTTCGAAAGCCACCTGTTCGATCAATCGTTTTACGAGGTCGCTTACAGTTACTTTTTGTTGTTGCGCTTCGAGGATGGCGGCTTCCTGTTCGGTGATCTGCAGGGCTGTTTCCAGCGACTTTGGATAGTGGGTGATTATCTGGCTTTCGATACGGTCTTT
>JAEUSJ010000514.1 GCA_016788215.1 bacterium
GCGCTTGACAGGGCTTCCGCCGGCGGAGTATATTGGTAAACAAGTTGGTGCTTTAACATCGGACGCGGGCGATTTGGAAGACCAGAGTTTTCGCCGTGCGGTGGCAACGTTCTTTGAGCAGAACAAGGAAGTAGGGGAGTTTGAAGTACAAATAGCAGGAAAAGACGGACGGCGCACCTATTTGATTATCGCAAGGAAATATCATCAGGACGAACAAGCAGTTTTCGTAGGGATAGACATTACCGAGCGCAAGTTAGCCGAGCAGACGATGCGGACGATGAATGAGGAATTAGAGCGCCGCGTGGCTGAACGTACAGCCGAACTTCTTCGTGCCAAAGAGCAAGCAGAGTCTGCAAATCAAGCAAAGAGCGGCTTTTTGGCAAATATGAGCCACGAACTGCGCACACCGCTGAATGGTATCATTGGAATGACCAGTTTGCTGACGGGCAGTGAAAATATGACCGAGAAGCAAAAAGAGTACCTGAGCATGGTGCGAGTTTCGGCTGATTCCTTGTTATACATCATCAACGATATTCTGGATATTTCCAAAATCGAAGCACAAAAGCTGGAGTTTGAGCATATTCCCATCAATATCCGTGCGGCAGTGCACGATATTATGAGCATTTTTAGTCCGCAAATAGCATCGAAGGGCTTG
>JAEUSJ010000515.1 GCA_016788215.1 bacterium
CCAACCTTTTCACGGATATTCTTGATCGAATCCTTAACGAAAGACGAAGAGGTCCATGTGCCGGAACATCCGCAGATTGTCATAACAAAATTTTTGAGCAGGTTTTTCCCGAGCGGAGTATGCGCAACTTCCGGGTGAAATTGTACGCCCCAGCATTTCTTATCCAGTCTACGCATGGCCGTGATCGGCGCATTATCAGTTCCTGCAAGCGTTTCAAAACCGGCTGGAATTTTTTCAAGCCGGTCGCCGTGACTCTGCCACACCGCAGTTGAAAGTGGAAAGCCGTTAAAAAGATCCTCGTGATTCGAAATACGAATTTCCGCGCGGCCGTATTCCCGATGCGCCGCCTTATCAACTGCTCCCCCTAAATAATGCGCCATGACCTGCATGCCGTAACAAATTCCCAACACAGGCAGGCCAAGTTCGAATAAAGCGCGATCCGGCAAAGGAGCTTTGTCGTCGTACACGCTGGAAGGGCCGCCGGAAAGAATGATTCCGAAAGGTTTTAATGATCGGATCTTTTCGACGGACGTGTTGAACGGATGGATCTCACAATACACCTTCAGTTCCCTGATCCTTCGGGCAATCAGCTGGGTGAATTGTGAACCAAAATCGAGAATGATGATCGTCTCGGAGTGCTGCACGGTTTAAA
>JAEUSJ010000516.1 GCA_016788215.1 bacterium
CCAGCAACTCGGGTTTGTTATTGAAGGCAAGATGCGTGGACGGATTCTAAACCACCACCACCAACTTGAGGCAGACGTAATGATGGCCTGGTTTAATCCCTCCTTCTTACCAAACAACCCACAGCTGACAGTGTCACAGCACAACGAAGCAGAAAACAGATAAACCCCCGTAGATGTGTTTTTTGTCCTTGATAGAATGTTCTATGATTCTATTTGTCCGAACGAATTTAATCCTGAAAGGCCCCATCCTACAATGCAAAAAACCGCAATTCTACAATGCAGAAATGCGGTTTTTATTCGGCGCGCTCGAGAGGATTTGAACCCCTAACCTTCTGATCCGTAGTCAGATGCTCTATCCAATTGAGCTACGAGCGCTTTTGGTTTAGACAGATGAATATAGGGATTTTATTTCATTGAAGCAATGTTTTTTTTGTACCTTTAATGGTTTCACCATCGTTTCACGGTTTAGATACCATTATGACGCCGTTACGGGGGGCCAACACTGGCACATTGACCGATCATTTGGTCGAAGAAATCAAGTATCGCATTGCAATAGGCGTTTTAAAAGTAAACGACTTAATGCCCTCAACCCGCACCATGGGCGATCAGTTAGGAGTTTCCTTCCATACCATCCGAAGGGCTTATCAGGAAT
>JAEUSJ010000517.1 GCA_016788215.1 bacterium
GAGTCGTTCTCTTACTCCGTTTCGCATGACTTGCGCGCGCCGCTGCGCGCGATCAGCGGTTTTGCCGAAATCATCGTCCGCCGCCATCAATCAGATTTAAATGAAGAAGGCCAACGCTATTTCAGAAACATCGTACAGGCGGGCGAACGGATGGGGCAACTCATCGATGATCTACTCACCTATTCCCGGCTCGGGCGAGCGGGTATTCAGCGCGAACGTATTAAATTAGACGATCTGCTGAAAGAAATCGTCATGCGCATGGGATCTACCATAAGCAAAAAACAGGGTACTCTTGTCGTCGCCGAGGGTTTGCCCCCGGTCATGGGTGACCGGACTTTGTTAAGTCAGATATTCATCAATCTGCTCGATAATGCGATCAAATACCATCGGCCGGATACACCTCCGCAAGTCACCGTGGATTTCCGCAATGAAGACCATCACGTGATAATCAGTGTAAAAGACCGAGGGATCGGAATTCCCATTGAATATCAGCAGAAAATTTTCGATATTTTTCAACGACTGCACCCTGAAGATGAATATCCAGGCACGGGCGTCGGACTATCGACCGTAAAGAAAGCGGCCGAACTTTTAGGCGGGAAAATCTGGATCGAATCGCAGGTGGGACATGGCAGTACGTTCTTTGTAAAATT
>JAEUSJ010000518.1 GCA_016788215.1 bacterium
GATTTATCTGTGTGCGCGAGCTACCGCGTGTAGCCGCCGAGCGTTATGCGCAATCTGGCAAAATGCCCCTAACTGAATCAAATATGTACAAACTTTTATCCCGTGCGGTCTTAATAATCTCATTTATCTCCAAAGTGGCCTCAGCACAAGAGCCCGAGGATATAACCACAGGGGACTCACTCAAGCTGATTGCGCTTTGGAAAGATATCTCTAGCGCGGTCTTAAAGAGGGACCTTCAATTCATTAGAAATAACTCATATTCAGATCTATATTGTGCTCCATGTTTTGACTATGAACCCGAATCTTTTCGTCAGAATTTCCCAAACTCAACCGTACCAATTGATACGTTTTTTACTCGTTATTTCGATACTGTTTTTAATGACTATATGATTGACTTACTCAAGAGTGGCCGCCCTCGTGCCGCACCATTCATGAATGGTCTCTTGTGCATCGTTTATTGGATGCCAATGGGTAATGAAATATTCTCTTTCTCCCGCAGCGATGGAAGATTCTACCTGAGTGGTTACACAAGGGTTCCATAATGGTTAGCCAGACTGCGCATAACATGCGGCTTACACGTCCGCTCCGCGACGCCTTTTGATTTGACGATAGAGAGATTGTGGGCGTCGCTCGCCAGTAGCTCGCTCAC
>JAEUSJ010000519.1 GCA_016788215.1 bacterium
TCCGGCAACAGGCTTGTGTTTATCAAAACGAATATGTCTCAGCCTGCGGAAATTTTCGATTTTGACCTAAAGACAAAAAAAATATCCCAGCTCAGTTTTTTCAATAAGCCGATCACCGATTCGATTGCTTTCGGGAAAGTCGAGAATCTGACGTTCACGGGCGCCCAGGGCGATCCCGTTCAGATGTATCTCCTCTATCCACCCAATTTTGATCCCAATAAAAAATATCCATTGGTTCACATGATTCACGGCGGACCTGCCGGAACGTTTAATGATGATTTTCATTACCGCTGGAACGGGCAAATGTTCGCCGCGCCGGGTTATGTAGTTGCAATGGTCAATTTTCACGGTTCGACCAGTTTCGGAAATGCCTTTGGAAAATCGATCGTCGGCGCGCACGGAGATAAACCTTTCACCGACATCATGAAAGCGACGGATTTCCTTCTCGCCAACTATTCTTTCATTGACAGCACGCGCATGGGCGCCGCCGGTGGTTCTTATGGAGGATATCTAGTTAACTGGATCGCAGGCCACACGGATCGTTTTAAATGTTTGGTCAGCCACGCCGGAGTATATAATTTAATGGGCCAATTTGCGTCCGACATGACGTATGAACGCGTGAAAAATTACGACGGCGCGCCGTG
>JAEUSJ010000051.1 GCA_016788215.1 bacterium
CGAACTTTTCGCGCAGGCTTCACCAATACTTCCCACAGATTGTTTTCGAGTTCACGCAACAAGAATACTTCCACCTTGGCATTGGTCTTTTCTTTCCTGGCCATGATCCGGGCGGGAAATACTCTGGTTTCATTGATAACTAAACAGTCTTTTTTAGTAATATGATCCGTAATGTCCCTGAAAATCTTATCTGTGATCAGACCGTCTTTGCGGTTGATCACCATCATTTTGGCCTTATCCCGGTGGCTAATGGGATACTGCGCAATGAACTTTTCAGGTAGTTTAAATTTAAAATCCGAGAGTTTCATGACCCCTCTTCAATTAATAAAAAGTGTTAAAATAATTTGCAAAGTTGATTATGAGTGACAACAAACCTCGCAAATATAATAAAAATAATGCCGAAAGTCAATTCAATATTTACGATATTTCCTTTTTGTAAATTTTTGTGTACATTTTGATAAAAATCTTATAAACTATAAATAAACAATATATTAACGACAATTCTACCTGTATGTCACAATTTCATGACTTCTCCGCCGAAAAATGGAGAAAATTGTTTCCGGTTACGGATCATTCTATCTACGTTAATCATGCCGCATGTTCACCGGTTTCGACGCGCGTGCGTACCCGAATAGAAAAATTGCTCGAAGATTCATCGACAACTGCAGTTGATAATTTCCCGAAGTGGCTTGAAATGCGAGAAAATCTCCGGGAATTGGCGGCGAAACTTATTAATGCAAAACCATCCCAAGTCGCTTTCGTCAAAAATACTTCTGAGGGTTTGAATATATTAGCATCCGGTCTTACCTGGAAACAAGGCGACCGTGTTCTTCTTGCGGATTGTGAATTTCCGTCCAACGTGTATCCCTTTTTGAATCTAAAAAAATACGGAGTGGAGATCGATTTTGTAAAAAACAAAAACGGTTTCCTGGATACGACGGACTTCGAACGCATGCTCACTCCGCAAACGCGTTTATTGTCGGTCAGCTTTGTGGAATTTGTCAATGGATTTAAGAACGATTTGAAAACGCTGGGCGAATTATGCCGCAGCCGCGGAATTATCTTTTGCGTTGACTCCATTCAAGGGTTGGGAGCCGTTCCGCTGGATGTTGAAAAATTCCAAATCGACTATCTTGCCAATGGCGGCCACAAATGGCTCATGGGGCCTGCCGGGATCGGTCTGATCTATGTTAGGGACCATTTGTTTGACAAGATTAAACCACAGCATGTCGGATGGCTTTCCGTGAAAGATGCATGGAATTTCTTTGATTATGAACTGGATCTGCTTGATGATGCCAAACGATTTGAAACTGCTACCGAGAACTGGCTTGGCGTTTATGGCCTGCAGGCGTCTCTGGAACTGCTCCTGGAGGTTGGCATTGACAATATTTATCGTCATTTGATGAATCTAACCGGTATGCTTGCAGAGGGCCTCAGACAGAACGGATTGATTATCGCGTCTTCGCAGGAGCCAATACACCGTTCCGGTATTATTTCATTCCGTTCAGGCTCCGCAGAACGCACAAAAAACATTTTTGAATATTTGATCAAAAACCATATCATAAGTTCATTCCGTGAAGGCGTGATCCGTATCTCGCCCCATTTTTATAATACGGAAGACGAAATGCGGGAAATCATCAGGATAATAAATACTTTTTCAAAACCATGAAATATATTATCGACGGTTATAACATGATACGAAAAATTGACGCCCTGCGAGCGCATGACGCGTTAAGCCTGGAAAAAGGCCGTCAGGCGTTGATCATGAAACTTAGCGGCTTTCGACTTCAAACTCATGCCGACATTACGATCGTATTTGACGGACAAAAAAGCTCTCTTGCATCGCAGTCCGGCATCACGGTACGGTTTTCTAATTTACCGAACAAAGCGGATGAGTTGATTAAAAAACTCGTCGATCATACAAAAAAAGCTGCTGAAACGACCGTTGTAAGTTCCGACAATGAAGTGATATGGTATGCGAAAGGCTGCGGATGCAAAGTCGAACGTTCGGAGGAATTTTACAAAAAAATATCCGAATCAAAACCATCGGAGACGGTCAAAGAACTTGAAGAAAAAGACAATCCTCAGTTATCTTCAAAAGAAATCAAGGAATGGTTGACGCTTTTTAATTCAAAGTGAAGAATTCATGGCCACATCAATTTCTATCTTCCCGGGAGTATATGAACTAAAAAGGCGCAAATACAGCGCGTCGCTATTTTGGTCCCTCCTCTTTATTTTGCCGATCATTCTTATTATTACATATTTTTCATTATTCATTAACGGGCTGGTATCTCTCGTTTTGTCCGTTCTTTTGTTGGTATTAAGTCCTGCGGAATTAAATAAAATATTTAATTTTGAAATTGTAGAGTATTGGGCAGCTTCTGTTTTTGTTATAGGGTGGGTATTGGCCGTGTGGATTATTCACCGAAGACAATTGAAGAGAGCATGGGAAAAAATCAATGATACCGCACGTTCCCAATGGCAATTGGCGTGGACGGAAATAAAAACAAACCGCCTCGTTATTTTCTTTATTATTGTATTGGCTTCGATGTACTCCGTTGCACTCCTCTGTCCTTGGCTTGCGCCGCGTGATCCGAACGCGCAGCAGGATATTACGGTGACCAAATATGCCGCACCCCTGCAGAGCATCGCTTATCTTAAGCTAAGAACTCCCGGCCGTTCCATTTTGCCGTTTCGTGAAGGCGAAGGTGCGAGCTTTACAGTTATCAACAAATTCATAGCCGTACAACATCTGCTATTGAACAGAGAGCCGTCCGTCGTTTACATCAGCAGCTTCCAAAAGCACGGAGATGAAATCCAGTACGTTCAAGGTATTCAAAAGAAAGTCATTGCTGTATCAGAACTAGTCGGCGAAAATGAAGAGAACTTTACGGGGAATAGAATGTTTCTATTAGGTTCGGACAAATATGGACGGGATATTTTCTCGCGTCTCTTGTATGGGTCACGAATTTCTTTGAGTATCGGATTCCTCGCGATGGCCATTGCGGTGACATTGGGAACGATCATTGGCGCGCTGGCAGGGTATTTTGGAAAAAAAACCGATGCCGTGCTGATGCGCTGGGTAGATCTCATGCTTGCCTTTCCAAATCTGTTTTTGATTTTAATGATCGTGGCGCTGTTCGGCAATTCGATATTCCTTATGGTGTTAATACTTGGACTAACGGGCTGGATGGGCGTTTCGCGAATAGTGCGTGGGCAGTTTTTGGCATTGCGTGAAATGGAATACATCCAGGCAGCCCATGCGCTTGGATTTAGTCACTCACGCATCATATTCAAACATCTTATACCTAACGCTTTTGCACCTGTGATCGTCGCTGCAACATTACGGCTTGGCGGAATCATTCTAGTAGAAGCAGGTTTAAGTTTTCTTGGCGTTGGAGTACAGCCGCCCACCGCAAGCTGGGGCAATATGGTTGCGGAAGGGCGCGACGTATTGATCCATGGCTGGTGGATTTCCGCTTTTCCCGGCTTGGCGATCGTTCTGACGGTGATTTGTTTTAATGTAATTGGCGACGGTTTGCGGGATGCTCTGGATCCGAGAATACGAACGTAATTCCTACAACGCAATCTCTACAAACGAACTCACCATTTTCTCTGAAACAATAAATTCGTTCACGATACGCAATCCTTCAATTTGCGCAGGCCAAGGCAGGAGTTCTCTCGCCTCTTCATAGCTTACCCACCGAAAAGAGTCATGCTCTTTGGATAATACGACATGCTGAGATGTTACTTCGGCCGCAAAAACAGGGATGATGTTGACGCGGTCGTGCGAGGCTTCGTAAAAGTTATTGGTATACGGCACGGCCCACAACCGCGCGGGCATCAAACCTGTTTCCTCTTTTAATTCGCGCAACGCCGTTTCATACGCTTTTTCTGAGGTTTCGATCTTGCCTCCGATCATGCGCCACGATGTAGCATAAATCACGTCGCCAGACCGATGCATCAGCAGATAATACGGTAAATTATTTTTCCTGCAGAAAACATGGCAATCAATAACACGGCAAATAATTTCAGGCATAAAATGAATTTAATAAATAAATAAATTTCTTAATTCAATACGAATTTGCTAGTCATTTGTTAAAATTTTCAACGAAAATTATTTCAACTCTTCCGCTTGATGAATCATGGCATGAGCTTCATCGCCAAGATACCGGTCAATGAAATGATGCGCTAAGTAAATGAGCGGCGTCAGCGCGACGGCGATAAAAAATTTATAAATATAATTGGTAATTCCAATATTCAGGATCTGTTCATACGGGATTTTGCCGGAAAATGCGATAAATAGAACGACGAAAGAATCAATTAATTGTGATACAAAAGTTGAACCCGTCGCTCTCAGCCATAACATCTTCTCATGCGTTCGTTTTCGAATATAATGAAAGACTTGCACGTCGATGAACTGGCCCACCAGATACGCGGTGATCGAACCTAAGATAATCCGGTTCGATTGGCCAAAAACTGAATTAAATGCGTCGTCCGTTACAGGTGAAAAAGAAGCGGCGGGGATACTCATATCGATAAGCAAAATCGCAAACGTGAACGCGATCATGAACATACCTAAAAAAGTGACGAAACGAATACCCGGTTTTCCATAGTATTCATTGACAATGTCCGTCACCAGAAACGTAATCGGAAAGGGGATTACACCCATCGTCATAGTAAAAACAAAGTCCTCCGTGATCCGGGATTGAATAAGTTTACTCCCGGTGATCTCAGCAAGGATCAGTGCAGTTACGAATATACTCGTTAAAATAGTATATAGTTTTTGTCTTCTGGACATATATATCCGATGTAATTGGATTAAAAGAATATCTGTAATCGACGTCATAACTTCAAGCATTAACTCTGCCGAAGTCAAGAAACAATTTGTTATGTATGTTTATTTTATTATAATAAAACATCAAGCACAGGTTTTACAATTTAAAAACTACATATGAATAATTCCGATCAGCCTCAGGGTTTATCCTTCGGTACACAGCGTTTCCATTTGTTTTTTGAATACAATCCTCTGATGTGTTTTATCGTGAATGCAGATGGGATTGTCCGTGATGTCAACACCTTAGGCGCCGAAGAACTCGGCTACACGAAAGTGGAGCTGATTGGGCGATCTGTGCTGGACGTGTTCCATCCAGAAGATAAAAAAACCGTATCGAAACATGTCGACGACTGTCTCCAAACTTCCGACAAGATGCACTCGTGGGAACTTCGAAAAGTTCGTAAAAATCACGCAGTAATTTGGGTAAGAGAAGTCGGGCGGTCAATTGAAGATACGGACGGGACTAAATTAGTTCTGATTACTTGTGAAAACATCACAGCTCAGCGCCATCTTGAAGAAGAAATGAAGAACAGCAAAGCCAATTTGAGCGCAGTGATAGAGAACACACGGGATTCAATCTGGTCCGTGGATATTGAATGCCGAATTTTGACGATGAATACCCAATTCAGAGAGATGTTTTTTTTGGCCTACGGAACTCAGCTGACTACCGGTATGGCAATTCTGGAACATATCCCCAATGACATTCGGCCTACTTGGAATGAGTTTTATCAAAGGACGTTTCATGGAGAGCATTTTACCGTGGAACAGCATTATGAATTTGCAGGGATTTCGCTTGATACAGAGATTTCTTTTAATCCCATAGCTGCTTCCGATGGTTCTATTACCGGCGCCGCGGTATATTCCAAGGATATTACTGAAAGAAAGAATGCCGAAAAAGCACTCAGGGAGTCGGAGGAGAAATATCGCTCGATATTTGAGAACATTGCCGAGGGCATTTACCAATCTACCGAAGAGGGACAGTTTATTACTATTAATCCGTCGCTTATAAAAATGCTGGGCTACGATTCAGCTGATGAGGTTATGATGCTCAATCTTAACCGCGATGTGTATGCCAATGCGGAGGACCGGATAATTTTGAACCGTGAAACTCTAGCCATGGGCAAAAGTTATTATGTTGAAGTAAACTGGAAAAAAAAAGACGGAACAATTTTTCCAGTAAGACTTAATGATCGTGCGGTTTTGGATGCGAAGGGAATATTTCAATACTATGAAGTTACCGTTGAGGATGTGTCGGAGCAACGGAAACTCGAAGAACATCTGGTCCAATCTCAAAAAATCGAAAGTATAGGACGTATCGCCGGAGGAGTAGCGCACGATATGAACAATATGCTTGCCGTCATTTTGCCGACAGCAGAAATGATGAAAGACTTTTCGGACGACGCTGAACTTGTAAAAAAATATTCCGCCGTGATTTCCTCTTCGGCGCGGCGCGCGGCAGATATTGTAAAACAGCTTCTCGTTTTTTCGCGACAGACTCCATCACAGATGGTCCTCATGAATTTGAATGACCTGATCAAGGAAACTCAAAAAATGCTGGAACATGTGATCGGAAAAAACATTACCACTGAAATTCAGTTGGAAAATGGACTTCCGATGGTCGAAGCGGACATGACGCAGCTGCAGCAAGTGCTTATAAATTTAAGTGTCAATGCGCGCGACGCGATGAGCGGGAACGGCACGTTACTTATTTCAACACGGAAGATCCGGCTGGAAGGTAAAACGATTTCCGGTTTAGAAAATGTTGTTCCAGGAAATTACATCGAACTTAAAGTCGCAGATACGGGATCGGGTATTCCGGAAGAAATCATTTCCAAGGTGTTTGATGCTTTTTTTTCGACCAAAGGCGCCGGGCAAGGAACCGGCCTTGGCCTGGCCGTGGTCAAGAGTATTGTTCTAAAGCATAAAGGTTATATCGATGTCGTTTCAGAGATAGATAACGGAACTACTTTTGCCATTTATCTGCCGATCTCCGATTCGGACAGGCTGGAACGTACCATATTAGTACCTGAGGAATTGCCTCCGCGAGGAAATGCAAGTATTCTTATCGTCGATGATGAAGACGAAATATTAAAAGTTAGTAAAAAAATATTTAGTGACCTTGGATATCACGTCAGAACTGCGCAGAGCGGAATGAAGGCTATAGAGATGTACCGTAAGAGCAGAGCGGATCTCGTTTTGCTTGATATTCAAATGCGGGGAATCGATGGACGTGAAACGTTACGTCGTCTGCGGGAAATTGACCCTAACGCAAAAGCGCTTTATATTACCGGTTATGCACGGCCCGAAATATTGAGCGCGATTGAACAGGGCAAGGAGGCGGTAATCATTCAAAAGCCGTTTTCCATTCAGGCCATGGCGGAAGCCATTCGTAAAGCCCTACAGGAGTAACTACGAATATTCCCTGGTTTGAATACGGAATCTTGAAAATATTAATACACCTTGATGACCTGACCCGTAATAGCTCCTTCGACGCTTTTAACATAGGCGCTGGCCACCCTGTGCATGGGCACCAATTCGTGGCCGGGAAAATACGAACTCATTTGAGCGGAATCTTCGACCAGACCGGGTGAAACTGAATTGATGCGAATACCTCGAGGTAATTCGACAGCGGCCGAAATCACAAACGAATTGACTGCGCCATTAATGAAGCTCAAGCCTGCGCCGCCCCGAATCGGATCTTCAGCAAGAATGCCTGAAGTTAACGTGAATGAGCCGTTATCATTGATAAAATTTCTACCCGCCAAAACCAGGTTGATCTGCCCCATCATCTTACTTTTGATTCCTGTGTAAAAATGTTCTTCTTTCATTTCTGTAAACGGACCAAAATGTCCGACTCCGGCGGTACAAACCAAAGCGTCGAATTTCCCGACTTGTTTGAACAAGGATTCAATAGACGCCAATGAGGTCATGTCGAGTTTAACATCCCCTTTGTTCGGGCTGGCCGTAACGATATCATGGCGCTTTGCAAGTTCTGCTGCAACGGCTTTTCCCAGTGTTCCACTCGCGCCGACAATGATGATTTTCATATTTTGATTCTTTTTGAATTAAATTGAGGACGATAGACAATTTAGATTCTTTACTTCTTCAATAATTTAAAAGCGTGCATCCACGAATTATTGACAAAACCCGGAATGCACCACAACATGCATAAGGGTTCTATAGCCCTCGCGGCTTCCGCCTTGCCCATGTCCGCCCACTCCCAGCCGAATTGCTGCAAAACGGCCGTCACTTTCTTTTTTGCTTCGTCGTTGTTTCCGCATATGAACATGGTTGGAGCACCCTCGGCCATTTTTGGATTAACCATTAAGGAGTTGCCCACACAACTGAACGCTTTTACGAAATGAGCATCCGGTGCGAATTTCTGAAGTCTTTCCAGGAGAGAGTCGTTCGGACCTGTAAAAAATTTCAATACGCCGTTAACCGGCGGTTCATCCGATATCGGATTGGTGACGTCAATAACGGTCTTATTCTTTAGATTATCCAGTCCTGTGCTTTTAAGAACCGCTTCAGCCGCGGAACCTTTTACTGCCAATACGATCAGTTCGCCAAATTTTGCGGTCGCCTCGAACGAACCTGTCGATCCTTGATTTCCAGCCTTTGCCTGCCAGTCTTTAAGTTTAGAAGGTTCTCGTGATCCCAGCATGACATCGTGGCCGTGTTTGATAAATCCGCCGGCAAGTACTTGCGCTACCTGTCCTGATCCTAAAACACCTATTTTCATAATTGCCCCTTTTATTGAAATTATTTCAATTTAGTTACTTCTTGTCGCTATGGTATTCAATAAGACTTTCGTTTGAATGTCGTTTTTCCTTTCACCGATCTGCTGACGCCACATTGCGTAGTAAAGTCCTTTTTGTTCCAGCAATTCATGGTGCCTGCCCTGCTCGACGACCACGCCTTTTTCGAGAACAAAAATATTGTCGGCGTGCATCACGGTCGAGAGCCGATGCGCTATCAGGATGGTGATATGATTTTTGGATTCCGATACGTCGCGAATCGTGTCACTGATTTCTTCTTCCGTCAGCGAATCCAGGCTGGACGTTGCCTCGTCAAAAACCAAAAGGTGAGGTTTCCGTAATAAGGCGCGCGCAATAGACAGCCTCTGTTTTTCGCCGCCTGAAACTTTTACACCGCCCTCGCCGATCAACGTGTCGAGCCCCTTGTCCGCCCGGGCAAGTAAACTCTGGCAAGCGGCTTTTTTCAAGACGTCCATACAATCTGCGTCGGTCGCTTTGGGATTAACAAACAATAGATTTTCCCTGATCGTTCCGGAGAAAAGCTGCGTGTCCTGAGTAACAAAACCGATCTGCTCGCGTAACTGGTCCAGATCAATATCCTCTCCGGAAATGTCATTATACAATATTTTCCCTGACAACGGACGGTATAATCCGACGAGTAATTTGATCAGCGATGTCTTGCCTGCGCCGGACGGGCCAACAAAAGCAATCGTTTCACCGGTCTTGACTTGAAAAGAAATGCCATTCAGCGCATTCGTGACCGCAGACTGATGTTTGAACGCCACTTTTTCAAATGCTAATGAGGAAATATCTTTGATTTTTTTTGGTTTCATCGGCTTGATTTCTTTCGGGGAATTCAGGATATCCGCGAAATTTTTCAACGACACTTCGGCTTCACGGTAAATATTGATCACATTGCCCAATTCCTGCAGAGGGCCGAAAATAAAAAATGAATATATAAACAAAGAGAAAAATTCTCCGAATGTAATTGCTTTGGCAAAAATTAAGTAAAGCATGACGAAAAGAATAGTCGTTCTCAGGAAATTCACCGCCGTGCCCTGTATAAAGCTGAGACTGCGAATGTAACGTACTTTTTTGAGTTCAAGTTTCAGAATTTTTTGAGTAGTGATATTGAGCCGGGATATTTCCTGCTGCGCAAGGCCAAGGCTCTTGACCAATTCGATATTCCGGAGGGACTCCGTTGTAGAGCCAGCCAAGGCGGTCGTTTCTGCAACGATGATTTTCTGAATAGTTTTGATCTTTTTACTTAGGGTCGAACTTAATATCCCGATCAACGGCACGGTGGCAAAATAAATCGGCGCAATGACCCAGTGAACGCTGATAGCATAAGCCGTAACGAAGATGATCCCAACGAGGGTTGTGAAAAGTATGTTGATACACGCGGAAATAAGCCGCTCAACGTCGGTGCGAACTTTCTGCAGCTTACCAAGCGTCTCGCCGCTGCGCTGATCTTCGAAGACGCTGTACGGCAGTTCCAGCGAATGTTTAAGTCCGTCGGAATAAATTTGTGCGCCCAATTTTTGGGTAATTGTGTTGATATAATAGTCTTGAAAATTTTTCGCGACGCGAGATACAAACGCCACGCCAACCGCTGCACCAAGCAGCATTCCAACGCCTTTAAAAAACTCTTCCTGCGTATAATCCTGATACCGGGTTGCATAATTATCGATCACGTGGCGAAATATCCACGGATCGAGAAGGGAAAAAATCTGATTTACCGCCGCCAGAAAAAGCGCCAGCGCAACAAGTTGCCAGTATTGCTTTAAATAGGAAAGAAGTAATCTCATATAACTTTCACTTGGTTTGAGTTTTAAAAGTTGAACAAGGTACCGGAACGATTAAAAAAAATCGCGGATCATCTCATAAAAAGGAATTTAATTCAAAGACATATATCCCATTTTTCGAAAAACATTTTCATTGAAAGCGAGTTCATAAATGTCGAAACGCATCCAGCCGATGAGCGGGAACTCCGAAAGTACGTCAAACACTTCCGATTCGGTCTCGGCGCGAATGATCGTCCATAATTTTGAACGATCCAGCGCAAGAGAATAATTGATGATAGTTTTTTCTTCCATTAACTTCGTTATAACCGATCGCTGTTTCGGAATAGTTGTCAGAAATTCCTCAGTTAAAACTTCGGGTAAACGGATATCGACCATGTAGTTTTTCATGATCTCTCACTTTCGCTTGATTGCAGGGCGGCGTTGATACGTCGCGTCGATGAAATAGTTATTTGATGTTGCAAATTTAAGCCATACGCGCTACTTTGTCAAGTAAGCACAAAAATGTATTATAGTATCTAAAAAGAAACTATTGAAAGAAAGCTAATGAATGAAAAAAAATTCTTTTGCCCGATCACTGCGACGCTCAATGTTATCGGCGGACGGTGGAAAGTTCTCATACTGTATAATTTGCAGGACCAAACCGTTCGGTTCGGCGAATTAAAACGTATGATGCCCGGCATCACGCAGAAAATGCTGACCCAGCAATTACGCGAACTCGAACAGGACGGGATCATTCACCGGAAAGTGTATCCGGAGGTTCCCCCGAAAGTGGAATATTCACTGACGGAATTTGGCGAGACACTGAAACCGGTAATGGATGTGATGTGCCGATGGGGATCGTCTCACCGTAAACATATCGAAATGGTGATGAAAAATCAGATGAGCAAGGAAGCAAATGCGGCGTAAGGTCTACACTCCTTTGATCATTCTTACTGTTTTGTAATTATCCGCATAGACATGCCACTCTGCGATAAGATTGTCCTTAATTACGGCTTTCCACGCCGCAGGAACTTCCCAGTGATGGTCCTTGTACATGTGCCCGCTCGGTGAATACGTAGCGCTTGCCCTGCCGAAAACTGCGATGGTATTACCGGTTTGAAGCAGATCTTCCGACACGATCTTGTAATCAGGAAAGAGCCTGAAATAACCTGTCCATGCACGGTGCATTTCCCCGCGTCCGTGAATCGTGCTTCCTATGGAATCAACAAAAGTATGGTCCTTTGTCATGAGCGCGCATAGACCATCCACATCGTGCGCATTCAAACACGCAATGAATTGTTGAATAATTTCCATTTTGATTTCCCTCCCGCGGGCTAAAAACTGAGATTAGAAGCATACACATCAAGGTGCTCAAAAATTCACAAATTTTCAAGATATATGATTTGAAAAATTTTTGCTCAGCCCGGACTTGGCTCTCCAAGAACAAATATTTTTTGTTGAAAAAGATAATACGTAAAGGCGACATGACCCATAATTAAACACGATGAAGAATTTGTTTTTCTCACTGTTTTAGTGCCTTTATGGCTATGCTGCTGCGTTAAGACACGGCACAAATCATTTGCACCTGGAGCAAAAAAACCGTATGTTGCAGCACTTTTGACAACAACCATGAATACTGAATGGACGAAGAATTAAAACCCGAATCGGAAGTTGATGCCAGACCGTCCGGGATGAGTTTCTTACGAAGTAACGGCCTCATCATCGGATTATTGCTCATATCGCTCTTTCTGAATGTGGTGCCGGGCATTCGTTTGATACTTCTGCCCTTCGAGTTTTTTACGACATTCATTCATGAAGGCAGTCACGCTATCGCCAGCCTGATCATGGGAGAACAGGTTCACCGTATCGTAATTAATCCCGATACGAGCGGTTATATGCAGCACACGGTTTCGGGCGGGATGTTTGCGCAGGGATTTATCGGAAGCGCCGGCTATATTGGCGCAGCGTTATTCGGCGGCGCGTTGATCGTGCTTAGTTCTTTCGAAAAAATATCGAAGATCGTATTAGGGTTGCTTGGTTTAATCTTCTTGTCGGCGATCATTTTGTATATCCGTGACCTGTTTACTCTGGCGGTATGCGGTTTTTTGTCGGCGTCACTTCTTCTCATTGCATGGAAGGGCGGGCGCTATTTAAATTTTTTTGCGATCAATTTTCTCGCGGTGCAATGTTCATTAAATTCATTCGGAGATGTGATCACGCTGTTGCAGCTTTCCATGGGCGCTCCGAAAAGCCAATACAGCGCAGGCCTCTCCGATGCGGAATCTTTGTCAAAGGTGTTATTTCTGCCGGCGATGTTCTGGTCTGTATTATGGATCGTGATCGCAGTCGTTATCTTATACAAAGCTGTAAAGATCAGCGGGCGAATACGAATGAAAAACGAAGCGTCAAGACAATAGCTGAATAAGGAGTTCGGATTGTATAGTTATCAACGAAGTCTAAACGAAGAGAACACGCTGGATTGGCTGCCTCAGATAGCCGTACGCATCGCAGTTCTTGACATGAATAACGGTGCGCGAAATATCGGCATTCGAAATATCAAGCGAATCATTGAACAGTTCAGCCACAAAGTACGCGCGGCGCATTTGCAGGTGGATTTTGAAGTCAGCCATTTTCACGTGCGCGACCGCAATGAGGTTCCGGATGCTTCCTATGATATCTACATTTCAAGCGGGGGGCCGGGCAGTCCGCTGGACGACGACGGCGCGGAATTTGAGATAAAATTTTTTAGTTTGCTGGACGAATTGATCGACCATAATGCGACCAAAGAGAACAAGAAATTTGTATTTGGGATTTGCCATTCATTTCAGATGATGGCGAAAAAATTTGCCGTCGCAGAGATTACTAAACGTGAAAACAGGTATGTGGGCGTTGTGCCGATCATTAAAACGCCGGAAGGACAGAAGGATGTTCTGTTCGAAGGCCTGCAGGAAAAATTTTATGCGTTTGACAACCGTGACTGGCAGGTGATCAATCCCGATTACAAAAAAATGAGTCAACTCGGAGCATCGATTCTCTCGTACGAATCCAACGGCCACGAAATCGGTAACGCAGTTACTGCGATACGATATACGCCGGAGATCGAAACGGTGCAGTTTCATCCTGAAGCTGAAAAACACGGTATACTGATGCGGTTTACTGATCCAAATGAAAAACAGCATATTGTGGAATTACTGGGTGAAGCGAAGTTTGATGAACTGATTCAATCGGTCAACAATCCGAATAAGCTTACGAAAACGTACAAGACGGTTTTGCCTGGATTTTTATGGCGCTCATACAATCAACTCATGCGTTATTACGAAATGCCCCAATTGGAAAAATTTAACGACACGGCGACTCAAACCCCGCTCAGTTTTTCCGATTTTCATAATTAGGAGACCGAGGGTATTATGTCTGATTGTATTTTTTGTAAAATAGTAAAAAAAGAAATTCCCTCTCAGTTTATTTATGAGGACAGTGATGTGGTTGCTTTTAAAGACCTTCATCCAAAAGCGCCGACCCATATTCTTCTTATTCCAAAAAAACATATTGAAAAATTAACAGACATGAAAGCGGAGGACAGTACACTTGGGGGAAAATTATTACTGGCCGTTTCAAAAATAGCAGAGATCGAAGGAATAAAGGAAAACGGTTTCCGCGTCGTGGTCAATAACGGCCAATACGCTGGCCAGGAAGTGTTTCATCTTCACTTTCATATTCTGGGCGGAAAACCGATGAGCTGGAATCCGGCATAGATCATATTGGATAGTAAAAAAATTATGAAAAGCAATTACCCGATGACCCCCGTTCAGGTCGATTTCATCAAAAAGAGAACTGAAGAGAACGCGGAGAAAGAAGGAACCAAGCGTCCGGATTGGCTGAAGGTTAAAATTCCTTTAGGCGATAAATTCTCCGAAGTCAAAAGTCTTGTAGGTAATCAGAAACTGCACACCGTTTGCGAAGAAGCACGCTGTCCGAATATTTCTGAGTGCTGGAATCGTGGGACGGCTACGTTCATGATTCTCGGGGATGTTTGTACCCGTAGCTGCGGCTTTTGCGCGGTGAAAACAGGTAAGCCAACATGGCTGGACATGGACGAACCGCGGCGCGTAGCCGATTCCGTGCGCCTCATGAATCTTCGCCATGCCGTGATCACATCGGTTAATCGCGACGAATTGCCTGACGGCGGATCGTTGATATTTGCTAATACCATTCTGGAAATTCGAAAGGCTCTGCCTTCGTGCCGGGTGGAAGTGCTGATTCCAGACTTTAAAGGCAGCGAAGAAAATTTATTAAATGTGGTTCGCACGAATCCCGATATTCTCAATCATAATACGGAAACCGTTCCGCGGCTCTATCAGGTTGTTCGTCCGCAGGCTAATTATTATCAAAGTCTCGAAGTGTTGGATCGCGCAAAAAAATTCGGCATGATCACCAAAAGCGGGTTGATGGTTGGGTTGGGAGAGACGAAGGAAGAAGTTATAGACGTGATGAGAGATATGCGGAATGTGGATCTGGATATCCTCACGATCGGCCAGTATTTGCAGCCGACGAAAGAGCACATACCGGTCGATCGGTTTGTGCATCCGGACGAATTTAAGATGTATCATGACGAAGGTATCGCCATGGGCTTCCGTGTCGTGGAATCGGGGCCGCTGGTAAGAAGCTCCTATCACGCGGACGAACAAACGGACGGCGTGGAGAATTATTTTAAAAACAAACAAGCTACAAACGTAAGCTAGGAAAGGATTATTTTGAGTTCGTTCACCGATTATAAAATTGACGCGGATATACAGAAAGCCATTGCCGATATGGGCTTTACACAACCATCGGAAATTCAGGCCCAGGCGCTTCCTATTCTACTTGATTATCAGGGCGACTTTGTCGGGCAGGCGCAGACCGGAACAGGAAAGACCGCAGCATACGGCATCCCATTGATACAAAAAATTGACAAGAATGCGCAAGGCGTTCAGGCAATTATTTTGTCGCCGACGCGAGAGTTAGCCGTGCAAATTTCGGAAGAATTAAAAAAGATTTCTAAATATAAACGGCTGAAGATTCTTGCCGTCTATGGCGGACAGAATATCGGCGTTCAATTACGGGCTTTGAAGCAAGGCGTGCATATTGTTGTCGGAACACCGGGCCGCGTCGTAGATCATCTTCATCGTCAGTCGCTTAATTTAGGTCAGATACAGAATTTTATCTTAGATGAAGCGGATGAGATGCTTGACATGGGCTTTCTGGAGGAAATCGAGGAAATATTATCTAATGTCGGAAAACAAAGGTCGATCTGGCTTTTTTCAGCAACGTTGAGTAACGACATCCGGCGTATTGCAAACCGTTTTATGACCGATCCCGAGGAAATTCGAGTTCAGCATAAAACGGCTACTATTGCCAATACGGAGGAGATTTATTATGCGGTCAAAGAATACAATAAATTTGAAGCCTTATGCCGTTTGATCGATCATGCGCCGGGCATGTACGCGATTATTTTTTGTCAAACGAGAAATCAGACATCTGATGTTGCTGAAAAGCTCGTGGCTAAGGGATTCAAAGCCGAAGCTTTGCACGGAGACATGAATCAGTCGCAGCGCGAGCATGTGATGGGGAAATTCAAGAAAAAAGGCCTCACACTGTTGGTTGCGACGGATGTGGCTGCGCGTGGAATTGATATAAATGATCTGACCCATGTGATCAATTATTCGTTACCGCAGGAATCTGAAAGTTATATACACCGCATCGGCCGTACGGGACGCGCAGGAAAAACCGGGATCGCGATCACGCTTATCACGCCGGAGGAACAGTATAAGTTACGACGGCTCGAGGGCAATACTCGTAAAAAGATCACCAAATCGCGCATACCGGGTATTGAGGAAATCATGGAAGCCTATATAGATCGAACGATTGGAGAGTTCGAAGCCGCTATAGAAAACCCCGGGGGATTTGACCGTTATTTTTCAAGATGGCAGCCCCTGGTAAAAAAATATACTCCGGAAGAAATCACGAAAGGATTTGTCACGCTTTTGAGCCGGGAAATTCTGGAGAAATATGAGGACGATAAAGAGTTAAATGCGCCGGATAATTTCGGCCAGAGAAGCGGATTCAGAGAAAAACGAACCTTTTCCGATAATATGGTTGAACTCTCGATCAATGTCGGACAAAGGGACAATCTGCAAACGGGCACGCTGATAGGTAAGATTTGTAATCTCGCCGGCGTGGACGGACGACAGATCGGAAAAGTTTATATTCAGGATCATCAGACTCAATTTAAAGTCGACGCGGAAGTTGCGGACGCAGTGGTTCGTAAACTCACCGGCATTAAATTATCGGGTAAAACCGTTATCGTAGAACATGCCGACATAAAATTCAGGAACCTGAAAAAGGTGATGGAAAAGAAATTTACAGGCCGACGTGATCCGCCGGGTCATTTTGACAAGAGGAAAAAATTTTCCAATTAACATGACGCAGTATATAAACAGTAACCATCATTATGTAACCGTAGGAGGAATGCGTATGAAAAAGTTCTTTTTTTCTATCGTCGCGCTGATGCTGATCATTTCGGCAAAGGGATTTGCGTCCAATCCTGATGACATTATTGGCAAGTGGATGTATTTCAATGAAAAAGGCGAACAGGTTAATATTGAGGTGTACAAGGAAGGGGATCGTTATTTTGGGAAGATCGTGTGGCTGCAGGTTCCGAATTATACGGCCGAATTTCTTGAAGATGAAGGCCATCCTGAAAAAGATTTCCCCAACGTTAAATTGGACGCCGCGAAAATCGATTATAAAAACCCTGATGCCGCCCGACGCAACGATCCGATCATTGGCTTGATTATTTTGAAAGGCGTGAAATACGATGCTGACGACGACGAATGGAATGACGGGTTTGTTTACAAAGCTGATGAAGGAAAGACGTATACCTGTTTTGTAAAATTAGAAAATGCGGACAAACTTAAACTAAAAGGATATATTCTTGGAATGCCGTGGCTCGGTAAAACACGGTATTGGACACGGATGAAATAATTTTTGTCTAATTACATTCTGACTTATAAGCAACGAATTCGTTCGTTGCTTTTTTTTTAATTCAGCCCAAGCTCTTTTCGGTATACCGAATCCGCGACGGCATGTTTATTCCAATAATCCAGCATAGTCGACTTTTTTCTGACAGCTTTTGTGATCAATATTGAGGCGCTTTCTCCAAAACCGTCCTTGTATGTTTCTGCCCATGAAAGAATCTCATGCGGAAAATCTTTATTAAATTGTATGGCGAGAATTCGGTCATCGTTACTATAATTTACGGTATAAGTCATCGTATCGGCGTTCAATTGAATGGTTGCCAGCGCGGTTTCAACAGCGAGCTTTTTGTGCCGTAGACGCGACGTCATCGTGCCGGGAATAATGTTTATTTTGCCGACGGGCAGCAGTTCCGGTGCAATTCGAATTCGCGACCAAATTTCATCTTCTAAAAAATCTTTTTTTAACACATAGTCCGTGTCCGCCTCTTTTTCAAAATAAGAAAAAACCCTTATGTTAAATCCATCTTTTCTATGGTTGATCTGTGTAAAAACCTGTCCGCACCACTCCAGAACAGTTGAGGTTATTTTCAGGGAATGAGGAAAATTCTTCAGGTCAATTGGCGTAAAAACGCTTTTCATCATCGTATAAGGATAAATTCCGGTAGTAAAATTTTTGGTGAAATTGAGTTTCAACACGGGCGCTGCGCCGGCCTTCCCTTTGGAATAATCTTCCAACTTTACCTGTTTTGCAGTCCAAAAATCTTCAGTCACATAGATCAGAACGGCATTACCCTTATGGACTTCGCCGTAGCGTGCTTGTTCCAGATCGTAGTTCGTTAACTCGGCTTTGCCCTGATACCAATAATCTGAAAACTCTTTTCCATTGGGCGGTGCCCATGCGACAGTCTTGGTTTCAGCGTTCCGACACGAAAGAAAAGGCACGATAAATAAAATAAAAAACGTATTTATAATAAACTTCATAAACTCCCTTCATTATCTGATTTTATCCAAGAGCCGATTTAGTGTTTGTGCTTCCTGAGAAGTGAGATTCGAAA
>JAEUSJ010000520.1 GCA_016788215.1 bacterium
GCACCCCTGGACGTTGACGATCGGCTTGTCCTTGATGATCGCGTTGATCGGCGTGGCGCGGGTGGGATTCGGGTTGGCTGCCTGCACGCAACCGGAACAGGCGCAGTTGCCCCAGGCGATGATCGCCTTCGCCCCGGCGGCGACCTCCCTGGCGGTGTCGAGCGCGGAGCGGCCGCCCACGACACAGTAACATCCGTCCGCCGCGAGCGGCACCGAGCCTTCCACCAGCATGAGGTACTCGCCGCGGTGCTTCGTGATCGTGTCGCGCAGGATCTCCTCGGCCTGGTGGCCCGCCGCCGCCTGCAGGGTCTCGGTGTAGTCGAGCGACACCTTGTCGAGGAGGATGTCGGCGACGATCGGATGCGACGAGCGCAGGAACGACTCGCTGCAGCAGGTGCATTCCTGGAAATGCAGCCAGACCACCGGTATCCGGCGTTTGGATTCAAGGGCGCGCTGGATCTGCGCGGCGGCGCCGTGCTCGAGGCCGAGGTAGGCGCCCATCCAGGTGCAGAACTTGAGGAAATCGCGGCGGGAGACGCCGCGCGAGAGAACCTGTTCGTAGACGGTCGGGAGGGTTCCGGTCCCGGGGGCGAGCGTGGTCATGGCGGAGGAGCGGCGGCGGGCCGCGCAGGGTGGTGCCGG
>JAEUSJ010000521.1 GCA_016788215.1 bacterium
ATGGTCGGTGAAATTCGCGATAAAGAAACCGCGCATATTGCCGTTGAATCGGCTTTAACCGGCCATCTCGTATTTTCGACGCTTCACACTAACGACGCGCCCAGCGCTATTAATCGTCTTACCGATATGGGCATAGAGCCTTTTTTGACTGCGTCAGCAGTATCCGGTGTTCTGGCTCAACGGTTGGTCAGAAAATTATGTCCAAAGTGTAAAGAAAAATTTACTCCGGATGATAGTTTGTTGAAATCCGTGAATATTAAAACCAGTTCATCACTCGCATTTTATCGAACGAAAGGCTGTTCGCATTGTAATAATAAAGGGTATAAAGGACGCCTTGCCATTTACGAATTACTTATGGTCAATGAGGATATAAAAAAACTGACTATGGAACGTGCTTCTTCAGGCAAGATAAAAGAAGCCGCAATCGAAAACGGGATGCGAACCCTGAGGCAAGACGGTATTTCCAAAGTATTGCAGGGTTTGACTACCGTCGAAGAGGTCTTACGCGTCACCACGATTGATTAGAGGAGAAAGTCATGTCACAATTCAATTTTCGGGCGATCAATAATGCTGGACAGGTCGTGGTCGACGTCATCGACGCTCCAAATATCGGATTCGTAACAGAACACCTTGACAGGT
>JAEUSJ010000522.1 GCA_016788215.1 bacterium
TCTCGGAAGTGGAGTCGATTCTGAACAAAGAATCCGGCCTGCTCGGCATTTCCGGCCTGACCAACGATATGCGGGAAATCATAGCCGAAGCGGAAGAACACGATGACCGCCGCGCAAAACTGGCCATTACCATGTACTGCTATCGAATTAGAAAATATATCGGTTCCTACATCGCGGCGATAGGCAATGTCCAGGCGCTCATATTCACCGGCGGTATTGGCGAAAACTCCGATTTGATCCGCGCAAAAATATGCGAAGGTTTAGAAATCATGGGCATTAAGATCGATCAGGATAAAAATAAAGAACTACACGGAAAAGAAGGATTATTCTCTGACGATAAATCCACAGTAACATTATGGTCGATTCCAACCAATGAGGAACTGCTCATTGCGCGTGATACCGTGCGCTGTATCGAAAAGGCGCCGTTGCCTTGATCTGGACGCGCCAGCTAAAACCGGGGTTTACAAAATATAAAGTCCACAGAGTATTTTCTCTGTGGACTTTTTTTTGGGGTATAAAAAACTCTATTGACAAGCAAGACTTATTTGATCAACAGCATCTTTTTTGTTTTCACTACACGGCCTGCCTGCAAACGGTAAATGTATATTCCCGAAGCAACCGATTGGCCAATTTGATTC
>JAEUSJ010000523.1 GCA_016788215.1 bacterium
CGCGTTGCATTGGAAAACAATATTGCGGCTTTGGAGAACGGAAAATTCGGTTTGGCTTTTTCAAGCGGTATGTCGGCCATTCAGGCAATAGCCGGGCTTCTGAGCGCAGGCGATCATGTGATCGTTTCAGATAACGTGTACGGCGGAACGTTTCGTTTTTTCGACAAGATCATGCGCCGCTATGGCCTGACTTTTTCATGGGTGGATACGTCGGACGTTAAAAATATTACCGCCGCAATTACTCAAGAAACAAAAATGATTTATGTGGAAACGCCGACCAATCCGATGCTGACCATTACCGATCTGAAAGCCGTTGCTGAGATTGGAAAAAAACATAAGTTTATTACGGTCGTGGACAACACCTTTATGAGTCCGTATTTTCAACGGCCTTTGGAGTTTGGAATTGATATCGTTCTGCACAGCACGACGAAGTACATCAACGGCCACAGCGATGTGATCGGCGGCATGGCGGTTACGGGTAGTCAGGAACTCCACGACAAGTTACGTTTTCTGCAAAATGCGATCGGCGGAGTGCCTTCGCCGTTCGACTGCTGGCTGGTGATGCGCTCCACTAAGACGCTGGCACTACGCATGCGTCAGCATAATGAAAATGCGATTCAGATGGCGAAGTTCCT
>JAEUSJ010000524.1 GCA_016788215.1 bacterium
GACGAATGCAACATGGAGCGACGCATGGCTTAATGAAGGTTTTACTATGTATTTCGAACGCCGCATCGATGAGGAGCTCTATGGAAAACAATTTGCGGAAATGGAAGCTGTGCTTGGATATCAGGACTTACAAGATGAGCTCGCGGAAATCAAAGATCATCCGGAGAAGACGCCACTGTACATTGATTTATCCGGAAGAAATCCTGATGAACTTTCGGCCGGAATTATTTATGAAAAAGGTTATCTATTTCTCCGCATGATGGAGGAAAATATTGGACGGGAAAAATGGGATATTTTCTTAAAAAAGTATTTTAACACCTTTGCATTTAAACCGATGATAACAGAACGATTCGTGAGTTATGTAAATTCGGAACTAATAAAAAATGATTCAACTTTATCAAAAAAACTTAAAATAAATCAATGGATATATGAACGCGGTATTCCTGACAATTGCCCCGTCATAACTTCGGATGCATTTCAAAAAGTAGATGTCCAGCTGAAAGTGTGGTTAAGCGGTACTGCTGCCGATCAACTTGAAACGAAAAACTGGCTCTCACACCAGTGGATACATTTTGTACGCAATCTTCCGGAAAAGATGAGCCGGACACAAATGGATGAACTGGACCGCGTTTT
>JAEUSJ010000525.1 GCA_016788215.1 bacterium
TCAAATATAGCATTTCGCTCGGACTTCTTATTCTCTATATTTCTGTCTGATTGCTGTGAATGGGATTGGCCAAAACAAGGCCGGGTAAAAAACAGTATAGCCGCGAGACAAAAAATAAAATGTCGACTCATAAAACCTGCCCTAACTTATTTAGTATTGAAACTATTCTCTCCGCGGCCTTCCCGTCCCATAATTGCGGCACAACGCCGGCTTTGTATGTGCCATTCATGATGTGGTCTAAGCAATCGTATATTTTTTCTCCATCAAGCCCCACCAAGGTATTGGTTCCTACATCAATGGTAACCGGCCGTTCCGTGTTTTCCCGCATCGTAAGGCAAGGAATTCCGAGGTATGTCGACTCTTCTTGCAGTCCGCCGGAATCGCTGACGACCGCTTTTGCCCGGCTCATCAGGCTCAAAAAATCAATGTAACCGATAGGATCCGTTAGTTTCAAGTGGCGCATGGACTCCATTCTGCTTTGATAGCCAAATTTTTCAATCATCTTCATGCTGCGCGGGTGAATCGGAAAAACTACTTGTATTTTTTGTTGAATAATATCAAGTATGCGAAGAATTTTTTCTAGTGACTCAGGATTATCCACATTCGACGGACGGTGTAAAGTAACGACTAT
>JAEUSJ010000526.1 GCA_016788215.1 bacterium
CGGTTCATCCCCGCGCCTGCGGGGAATTCGATCAGGATGCGCGGCACCACACCGACGGCGGCGGTTCATCCCCGCGCCTGCGGGGAATTCCGAGCATCGAAGGAAACCACGGAAATATCGGTCGGTTCATCCCCGCGCCTGCGGGGAATTCTGGATTATTACCTGCTGGATCAGTTTGCGCACCGGTTCATCCCCGCGCCTGCGGGGAATTCGCCACCTGACCAGCCATATCCATTAGGGCAGGCGGTTCATCCCCGCGCCTGCGGGGAATTCCAGGCATTATTACATGACGGACGACGCTATAACGGTTCATCCCCGCGCCTGCGGGGAATTCGTTTCAGGTACGCTTGTTTGAAATGGTGTCCCCGGTTCATCCCCGCGCCTGCGGGGAATTCGCGCCGCTGACCAGCTCCCAGAGGGCGCCCAACGGTTCATCCCCGCGCCTGCGGGGAATTCGTTTGATATTCGCCCGGTGGTCGGGCTGGCGGACGGTTCATCCCCGCGCCTGCGGGGAATTCGGTCGCGGGGAATTTGACCGGAGTCAAGGTTACGGTTCATCCCCGCGCCTGCGGGGAATTCGATCAGGATGCGCGGCACCACACCGACGGCGGCGGTTCATCCCCGCGC
>JAEUSJ010000527.1 GCA_016788215.1 bacterium
GATAGCAGCGTTCTCCATAGCGTGCGATTCACTGGAAAATTGCATCACGGCAGTTGCAAAATAATAAAAATTACTCGCCGCTCGCGGAATATCCACTTCACGCGCCAGTGATACCGGCTTGCCGTTATCGATGGATTCAGCTACTGCAAGTTTTTCAAGATTTTCATCGATCAATTCGGAAATGCGAATCAGTATTCTTGAACGATTTTCTTTTGGCATGACGGACCATGCTGAAAAAGCTTTTTCAGCCGCATCAACGGCCAGTTCGATATCTTTTTCGTCGGAGTCCGGACAATAGGAATACACTTCACCGATCGCCGGATCGTAGTTATCCAGATATTGACCGGAAACAGGTTCGACTAAAGCGTCGTTAATATAGTTTTTAATTTTTTGCATGAAATAATTTTCTGTCGCTGAAAATATCAATTTGCGATTGATACAGATGATCAAGCATTACATTGACACCGGAACTTTTAGCTAATTGATTTTCTTCATTTGTTAAAGGTACGATATTCAGAATCTTTATCATCTGCGTATGCCATTGTATCTGATCCCAACCGTTTTTTATGAATGTCGGATGAAATAAAATGTTTGAACATTGGTGAAAACTTGGGATGACGAGATT
>JAEUSJ010000528.1 GCA_016788215.1 bacterium
TGGCGTATGATAATCGTAAATAACCCTGGCCATATTCGCCAAAAGCCGTTCCGGATAACGCCGCAACGCCGGCTTCATTTAATAAATAATCCGCTAATTTCTTCGACTCCATTCCCGTTTTCGTAATATTTGGAAATACATAGAATGCACCGAGCGGTTTTTTGCAGGAAAAGCCTTTGATCTTATTGAGTCCGTCAACGATAAAATCGCGACGTTTCTGGAATTCCGCCACCATCTTATCCACTTCACTTTGCGATCCTTGCAAAGCCTCTACGCAGGCGCGTTGGACGAAACTATTCGTGCAAGAATTACTGTTGGTCATCAGCTTCGCGACCATTGCGGCGAGATCTTTTGGCATCACACCGTATCCCGCCCGCCAGCCGGTCATAGCATATGTTTTAGAAAATCCGTCGAGAATGATTGTTCGTTCCTTCATGCCGGGCAAACTTGAAATACTGAAATGCTCCGTGCCGTACATAATTCGGCTGTATATTTCATCCGACATTACGTAACAGTTATAATTCTTCACGATATCCGCAATGTCTTGAATGTCTTGTTGCGTAAAAACGCCGCCCGTCGGATTGGCGGGAGAATTGATAATGATGAGTTTGGTCTTGGAATTGAT
>JAEUSJ010000529.1 GCA_016788215.1 bacterium
ACATTTTTTTTGTAAAAGAATACTGACCAGCCGTGATTTTATAAATGTATGCTCCGCTTGCTAAATTACTTCCGTCAAATTCATATTTATAAATTCCGGGATTCAGAACAGAATTTACAATAGTTGCTACTTCTTTGCCGGAGATATCATAAATCTTTAAAGAAACAAATCCCAAATCCGGAATCCCAAATTCCAAATTCGTAGTCGGATTAAACGGATTCGGATAATTCTGCGACAGCGAATATTTCTCCGGCATACCGATCACAACTTCATTTGATAAGTTATAATATTCATAGTTGCCGTTAAAATCTGTTTGCTTCAGTCTGTATTTGTATTTTCCGGAATTAAGATTTCTGTAATTTTGCGGTGTGTTTGAATTTCCGTGACCTTTGACAAAATTCACCTTTGACCATTCATTATTCACAAATGATCTTTCAACATCAAAGCCCGAGTTATTTGTCTCTGAAGCTGTTGTCCAGTTTAACATGACATTATTATTTCTGACCGATGAAGTGAAAGAAGACAATTCAACCGGAAGCGGAAAGTCAGCTTCATCAGCTCCTTTGTAAGGATGAAAAAGACTTCTTGTCTGTCCGTCAATATCATCAGGAACTAATGCATCCGG
>JAEUSJ010000052.1 GCA_016788215.1 bacterium
ACGCTATTTGCGAGAGAAACTTTCCGCATGTTCTCATAATTGCCGAGCTGTTCCTGCAATCCGTCGATCATGGAGTCGCGTTTTGCGTCTGAAAATTCAAGCCCAATGATCTTTTCGGCTGAAGCGACCATGTCAAGGGTAATGATAGAGGTGGAATTTTGAACTGCCATTCCGGCCAGAAACGCGAAAGCAATAAAAACGACGGGTAAAAAACATCCGATTTGTTTTTTCATAATGATTTCCTTTAGTTGTGTGGTACGAAAATGAAAATAATTTCTCAAATTTCCAAAGAAAATTCCGTGTTGCATACCGCGACAAGAGATTTTTTTCGCTTTATTTTCTGTTTGATAAGTGATACCTTGAGCGCGTTTATGGAACGTTTGATTATTTAAAAGGAAATGTCTGTTTATGCCCTTAAAATGTGGAATTGTAGGCTTACCTAATGTCGGGAAATCGACGATTTTTAACGCGCTCACTGCGGCCGGCGCGCTTGCGGCCAATTATCCGTTTGCAACCATTGAACCCAATATTGGCGTTGTTCTGGTTCCGGACCCTCGCATTGACCAATTATCCGCTCTGCTCAAACCGAAAAAAACTTTATATACGACGGTGAATTTCGTTGATATAGCAGGCCTCGTCAAAGGAGCGAATGAAGGCGAAGGTTTGGGAAATCAGTTTCTGAGTCACATACGCGAGGTAGATGCGATCGGCCATGTCGTACGTTGTTTTGACGACACGGAAGTGGTGCACGTAGAGGGAAGCGTAAATCCGGAACGGGATATGGCCATTATTGATACAGAACTGGTTCTCAAAGATATGGAAAGCGTACAAAAACGTTTTTCACAGATGGAACGTACGGCAAAAACAGGGGATAAAGACTCCAAAGCCGCATTGGAAGTTTATGGCAAAGTAAAACAGCAATTGGACGACGGCAAACCCGTTCGCCACATGAATCTTTCGGAACACGAGCAAAAAGTAATCGCCGATCTTTTTTTGCTGACCGTCAAGCCCGTGCTTTACATTTGCAACGTGAATGAAAACGATGTGCTTAAAGAAAACGATTACGTAAAGCAGGTTCGCGCCATTGCGGCCAAAGAGAACGCACGCGTTGTTGTAATTTCCGGAAAGATCGAAGCGGAAATTGTGGAACTGCCCGAAGAGGAGCGTAAAGGATTTCTGGAAAGTCTTGGATTAAAAGAACCCGGCCTGCATACGCTCATTCATGAAACGTACGCCCTGCTTGACCTTGTCAGTTTTCTGACGGCCGGGCCGGATGAGGTAAGGGCTTGGACGATTCACCGTGGAACCAAGTGTCCGCAAGCCGCAGGCACCATCCATACGGATTTCGAACACGGGTTTATCTGCGCCGATGTGATCTGGTGGGAAGATTATGTCAAATACCGAACGGAACAAGCATGTAAGGACAAAGGGTTATTGCGCACAGAAGGCAAAGAATATGTAGTGCGGGACGGCGATGTAATGCATTTCAAGTTTAACGTATAATAATTTTTAGAAACAACGGCGGACTTATAGTGAATAATCCGGCATGGTATTGAAAAAATCATGAACACGCTTCAAATAAATTTCGGCGAACGTAGCTATCCAATTTTTTTTTCTCATGACCGGTTGGAAAAGTTACCGGACAATTTTCAGCAGCAATTTGCAGAAAAACAGTTATTTTTTATAACGGATACCATCGTTGCGGGACTTTACGAGGAGAAAATTCGCAACGTATTCAAATCTCTCGGCCGGCGTATTCACGTGATAATTATTCAGGATGGTGAAGATTTCAAAAACCTGACAACGGCGGAAAAAATATTTACCGAACTCATCGAACAGGGCGCCGACCGGAAATCAGTAATTGTTGGATTTGGCGGAGGAGTGGTTGGCGATATTTCCGGATTCGTAGCTTCCACTTACATGCGGGGAGTTCCGTTTGTACAGATTCCAACCACACTGCTCTCTATGGCGGACAGTTCTGTCGGCGGCAAAGTTGCGGTAAATCATGTTTTAGGAAAAAATATGATCGGCGCTTTTTATCAGCCAAAATTCGTATACATCGACGATATTTTCCTGCGAACGATTCCGCGGCGAGAAATAATTTGCGGCCTGGCCGAAATAATGAAATACGGGCTCATCCTGGATAAAACATTTTTCGAATGGACTGCCGCAAATTATGAAAAATTTTTTTCATTCGATAAAGCCGTAGTGGAACACGCCATAATGCGTTCGTGCGAACTCAAAGCACAGGTTGTAGAAAAAGACGAAAAAGAAAACGATATCCGCGCGATACTTAATTTCGGACACACGTGGGCGCATGCTCTTGAAAACCTTGGAGAATACCGAATTCTCAAACACGGGGAAGCGGTTTTTCTTGGTATGCTGGCCGCTTCACACGTGTCATGGATGAATTACAGACTTACTGACAAAGAGTTTAAAGAGATTGAAAAGACGCTCCTGAACTTTCTCAAAGAAATTCTTGCAGACAAGGACATAACCCAATTCTTGGATTCTGTAACATGGAACCGAATTTGGAATAAAATGTTGTCTGATAAAAAAGCGTCTCACAATACACTGCGCTGGGTTGTATTAAATCGTATCGGCGAAGCGGCCACCGAAGAAAATATTGATCCAACGCTTGTCGAAAAGAGTTTCGTGTACCTTAAGTCGACTATTCAAAAAACCGATCATGTCATCCACCGTTAAAATTCCATTGTTTCCATTAGGCGTCGTTCTGTTTCCCGGCATGCCTTTGCCGCTGCATATATTTGAAGAACGTTACAAACTTATGATCAGCGAATGTATCGAATCGGATTCGGTATTTGGCGTGGTGTATTATACCGGAGAAAACTTTTATCGGATCGGATGCACATCCATGATCAAACAGATTCTGAAAAAATTTGATGACGGACGTATGAATATTCTTGCCGAAGGGCGGGAGCGTTTTTCGATTCACCACATTACAAACGATAAACCGTATCTTCAGGGCGAAGTGGAAATATTTGATGACAAAACATCGGAGAATAAGACGGAATTGCGAGACCTTTCTGCCGCCGCATCGCACCTGTACAAACAAACAGTTAAAAATCTCACTCCGCAGGAGAGTCTTGAGCTGATCGGGAGTCTTGAGCCTAAAGAATTTTCATTTTTGATTGCGGCCAGTTCCGGATTCAGCCTTAATGAAAAACAAGCCTTTCTTGAAATGACTTCAACCGCGGAGCGGCTGAAGAAATCAACCTCTGCGTTGATGCGCATGAGCGAACGCCAAAAAACAACCAAAGAAATTGAAGGCATGATCAGCGGTAACGGGTATTTGCACAATAAAATTTTATAACATGCGGAACGGTGCGCAGTTTCTTCCTGTACCAGCCGATTACTTGAAATTTAAGCCATGAATTAATCCGATGCTGTTGTTACGAAAAGATCGTCGATGAACGGAAAAAATAAAATTGGGGAAAATAACCCAAAACACAAAGTCTTCAGGACACAACAGGCCGGCATGGCCGCGCTCTTTGTAACCCTGGCAACGCTACTGAGTACTGTGCTGGGACTTGTGCGCGGCAAAGTGATGGCGCATTATTTCGGCGCGGGACTTGAGACCGATTTTTATAATTACGGAACCACCATTCCGGACTCTCTTCAGAATATTTTGATCATGGGCGTTACCTCAGCGTCTTTTATTCCTGTTTTTGCAGAACACGTAGCAAACTATTCCAAAGAAGAAGCGAACAAATTAGCGAGCAGTTTCCTCAATTTTACATTAATAGTTTTTTCTTCCGTTTGTTTGCTCGTCGGAATCTTTATGCCTCAGATCACGGACGTCTGGCTTACTCAGGATATTCCGATTGAAAACAAAACCGCGATCGTAGATATCACCCGTCTGTTTCTGTTGGCGCAGATTGCATTTGCCATGAGTAAGGTGTTTAGCGGTATCTTACAAACGCATAAACATTTCACGGCGTATGCGCTCGCGCTTCTCGTTTATAATCCTGCAATTATACTGGGTATGATATTGTTCCATAAGGAACACGGCATTTATTCTGCAGCCTACGGAGCTGTAGCCGGCGCATGTTTAGTTATGGCGGTTAACCTGCTTGACTTGAGAGGAACGGATTATCGGTATCATTTTTCTCTCGACTATAAAAGCGCCGGAATAAAAAACATTTACAGTCTGGCAATCCCGAATTTTCTGAATATGGCTCTATTACAGATAGTTTTCATTGCCTATTCAAAAATTTCAATTGATCTGGAACCGGGCAGTTACTCCGCCTTTCGTTATGCACTGGATTTTGAAAATTTTCCGGTGAATATTTTCGGGATCTCTTTTGTCACCGCGATATTCCCTTTTCTGGCAGAAAATGCGAGTAAGAAAAATTTTGTTAATTTTAATTACAACATTCAAAACTCTATTCGGCAGATATTATATTTGACACTGCCGGCCGGAGCCGGAATGGCGGTTTTATCAACGGAAATTATCGGCCTCATATTGGGCGGGGGTAGGTTTGGCGCAAGCGAAATCGAAGTTACGGCGTCAATTTTATTCTTCTATGCGTTGATCGTTCCGCTTGAAAGTTTATGGTATCTGTATGCCCGTGCATTTTATGCGATGAAAGATACGTGGACGCCGTTTTATTACCGGCTGGCCGGAACCGTGATTAATCTGGCAATAAGTTATATCCTGGCGTATAGAATAGGTCCTTCGGCTTTTTCGATTGGTTTGCTCGTGGCATTCCTTATTCAAATCGGATTATTTACTTTCGGGTTGAAGCGTAAGGTAACGGAATTTGATCTAAAACATGCGGCAACCGTATCGTTGAAACTACTTGGATGCACGATGGCCATGGTTATTCTGGTTATGTTATGTAATTACTACTTACAGCACACGGCTTGGATGCAGTCGTACTCCGACCGAATGCAATATCTATTGCGCACACTTATTGGTATGGGCATTGGCAGTGTATCGTATATCGGATTGACGGTTATTTTTAAATGCGCTGATTTTTCTGTCTTAACGAGAGTCATGGGAAGAATATTTAAGAAAGATGTAAAATAATTATCCGGAGGTTTTGTGAGCAATATTCTGATCGTTGATGACGAAAAAAACATCCGCCGGTCCGTTGAAATGATTTTGCAGCATGAGGACCATTCCATTTTTCTCGCAGAAAACGGTAAAGAAGCCGTTGCAGTCGTCAGCGAGAAGAAAATGAATCTGGTCTTTTTAGATTTGCTGATGCCGGAAATGAACGGTATTGAGACGTTGAAACAAATCAAACTTAATGATCCGGATGTAGTCATTGTAATGATGTCCGGGCACGGCACGATAGAAAACGCGGTTGAAGCGGTTAAACTCGGCGCGTATGATTTTATTGAAAAACCGTTGACCAAAGAAAAAGTTTTGATCACGGCCAAGAATGCATTGGAGCGAGTGAATCTACGCAACGAGAACCGTAATTTAAAATCCGAAATCTCAAAACAGTTCGAAATGGTCGGTGAAAGCTCCGCCATGCATGACGTTAAAATTCAAATAGCCAAAATTGCGGCAACCAACGTGCGCGTGCTGATTCTCGGAGAAAGCGGGACGGGGAAAGAACTAGTAGCCCGCGCAATTCACGAACTCAGCCCTAGAAAAAACAAGCCGTTTGTTAAAGTCAATTGCGCGGCCATTCCGGAAGAACTGATAGAGAGTGAACTTTTCGGCGCAGTCAAGGGCGCTTATACGGGTTCCGTAGCGGATCGTGACGGCAAGTTTTCTCAGGCGCATTCCGGAACGATTTTTCTTGATGAGATCGGCGATATGAGCTTAAAAGTACAGGCGAAAGTTTTGCGCGCACTGCAGGAAGGCGAGTTTGAAAAAGTCGGTGGAACTAAAACGATCAAAGTTGACGTACGCGTTCTTGCGGCAACCAATAAGGATCTTAAGGCTGAAGTTCAAAAAGGTACTTTTCGTGAAGACCTTTTTTTCCGTTTAAATGTGGTGCCGATTGTCATGCCGGCTTTGCGTCAACGTAAGACGGATATTCCACTTTTGATTCAACATTTTATTAAACAGTGCTGCGAAGAAAGTGTTCTAAAGAAAAAATCTTTTTCTGATTCGGCAATTAAGCTGATGATAGAATATGAATGGCCCGGCAATATTCGGGAACTGCGCAATGTGGTTGAACGAATGATGATTTTGGGAGCCGGAGACGTTGTACAGGGTGAAGAACTGCCGGTCAATATTTTTAAAAGCGAATCAACCTACATTAAGAACGCAAGCGGGAATAAATCATTAAAAGATTTAAAGGAAGAAGTCGAACGTTCACATATAATAGCCGTGATGGAAAAAAATAACTGGAACGTCACGCGTGCGGCTCAGGAACTGGATATTGAGCGAACCAACCTGCACAAAAAATTAAAATATTACAATATTACATCAGAAAAAATTTCGGAAAACGAAAACAAACTCTAGATTTTCTTATTTGTAATATTTGTGCATAACAAATAAGGTTCCGCAAAAAAAGAGGAATAAAGATACGAGCAGAATTAACAGCAACATTTCGTTGAATTCAGACATGAAACAGCGCGGTTTTTTTAAAAGTTGAATAGTTTGAGAGTTAGTTAATTATACAAAAGGAATGAACGTTCGGTCATTTATAGCAGACATTATCGGTAGCGGCAAAAAATATGATTTCATGACTCTGTATCATCAATAAAAACCTATTCGACCGTAACGCTTTTTGCCAAATTCCTAGGCTGATCCACATTGCACCCGCGCAAAACAGCCATGTGGTAGGATAAAAGCTGCAGAGGGATGACCGCCAGGATCGGGCTCAAAAAATCATGTGTTTTGGGGATATAGATCACATGATCGGCTTTTTCATTAATTTCATTATTCCCTTCGGTCGTGATCGCTATGATCTTTCCGCCCCGCGCCTTTACTTCTTCTAAATTACTCATCACCTTATCATAAATAGCGTCTTTTGGGGCAATGATCACTGTCGGCATATCGTCGTCGATAAGCGCGATGGGGCCGTGCTTCATTTCTGCCGCAGGATAGCCTTCCGCATGAATGTATGAAATCTCTTTCAGTTTAAGCGCGCCCTCAAGCGCAACCGGAAAATTATATCCTCTGCCTAAATACAGAAAATTTCTCTTGTCCATATACGTTTCAGCAATCTCCCGGATATAATCTGAATTTGTCAGTATGGACTTAACTTTTTCAGGAATGGCGAGCAGTTCTTCAATGATCTGCTTGCCTTCCACGGCGGACATGTTTCGTAAACGGGCAAAAAGAAGCGTGATCAGCGCAATGACCGTAAGCTGGGACGTAAACGCCTTCGTCGAAGCTACGCCGATTTCCGGGCCCGCGTGAATGTAAACGCCCGCATCAGATTCTCGTGCAATAGAGCTGCCGACCACATTACAAATTCCGAATACGGCCGCGCCGCGGCGCTTGGCTTCACGCATGGCGGCAAGCGTATCGGCGGTTTCACCCGACTGACTGATGACGAAGACCACCGTATTTTTTTCAATGATTGGGTTACGGTAACGAAATTCCGACGCGTATTCGACTTCAACATTGATACGCGCGAATTCCTCCAGCATGTATTCTCCGACCAAAGCGGCATGCCATGACGTTCCGCATGCGATAAAAATTATTTTTTTCGCCTTAGCCAGCGTGTCCATATGTTCTGCCAGGCCGCCAAGTCGCGGCAATCCATCATCCGGAACGGTGCGTCCGCGCATTGAATCAAGAATGGTGCTTGGCTGCTCAAAAATTTCCTTAAGCATGAAGTGGGCGTACCCGCTTTTTTCGATCTGACTGATGTCGTAGGTGATCTCTTCGACTTTTTTTACAACGGGTTGATTATCGATCGTCGTGATCTTGATGCCTCTCGGTGAAAGGATTGCCATCTCATGATCGTCCATGAAGGTCACCTGGCGTGTATGTGTTACGATGGCGGACGCATCGGAGGCAACAAAAAATTCATCCTTGCCATAACCCAATACCAGCGGGCTTCCCTGACGGGCCGCGATGATCTTATCGGGCTCGTGTCTGCATAAAAACACAAAACCGTACGCGCCGGTTATGCAGTATAGGGCTTCGCGAACAGCCTTTTCAAAATCATGGTTAGCTTCATAAAACTCTTCGACTAAATGAACGACGGTTTCCGTATCCGTGTCGGTATGAAAGGTATGCCCTTTGGACTCGAGTTCGATCTTCAAGGAGGCATAGTTTTCAATGATACCGTTATGAATAACGGCAAAGTTGCCGGATTCCCCTGTGTGCGGATGCGCATTGGTTTTGTTGGGTACGCCATGCGTCGCCCAGCGCGTATGTCCCATGCCGACGGTGCCATGAAGCTGAACGCCGTCGACCAGTTTCTCAAGTTCGCCTAATTTGCCCGCTTCTTTGATTATCTCAAGGCTGCGGTTCTCAACAATTGCGATGCCGGCGGAATCGTATCCGCGATATTCCATCCGTTTCAATCCATTCATCACGATCGGTAGGGCTTGCTTCTTACCGACGTATCCAATTATTCCGCACATAATTCCCTCCGAAATAGGACATGACCAATCAATGGTTCATTATACAAAAAAAGTATCTGATTGGTTGTGCCAATGATACTAAAAAACGAATGTGTAATCAAGGTTTATTATAACTCAGTGTGCGTATTCACTTTACTCACCTACGCCATGGTGAGCTTCGGCAGGGCTCAGGACAAGCTTGTAGAACCATGACAAAGTATAGTAAAATCAGGCTTCGACTGCGTTCAGCCTGAACCCGGCTTTTCCAATTGTGAGTCAACCGGATAACCACGTAACTCAGACGCAAGAAAACGCTTGTTTAAACATGGTTCATGTAATATATTAATTTTAGTGAATTTTTTCCTGAAAAAGGAATAAGTCTAAGCCACTGTACGTTTAAATTTATGTTAAGCGGCGCGCTAAAAAACCAACCGTAAAGAGGCATAAAAAAACGGCATGTTAGAGACCCGATCAAAAAAACCTCAAATCAGGAAAGCCAAAACAGCAGAGTCGTCGCGAGAAAGCATGAAACCGCAAAAAGACAAATCCGCCACGCCTGAGGATCCTGCCGCAGAAAAAAAATACGATAAAAAGTATTACGATAAGAAATTTCTTGGGATCATCCGCGAATACCGCTCCTATTCGAAGAATACGGACATGTCTTTGTTGCAGCAGGCATTTGATTACAGCTATAATTCACATGAGGGACAATTTAGAAAATCGGGACTTCCTTACTTTGACCATATCATCGAAGTGGTGCAGATCCTTGTCGATCAAAACATGGATCAAACCACGCTGGTAGCGGCTTTTCTCCATGACACCATAGAAGATACGGGAAAGACCTATGACGAAATCTCCGCTAAATTCGGCGAAGACGTTGCCAGGCTGGTGGACGGACTTACGAAAATAAGCGGGTTTGAATTCGGCAGCCTCGAGATCAAGCAGGCTGAAAACTACCGAAAGATGCTTCTGTCGATAGTCAAAGATATTCGCGTGATCATTATTAAATTTGCCGATCGCCTGCACAATATGCGTACCATTGATTCACTTCCTCCAAAAAAACAGGAGCGGATTGCCATCGAAACACGTGATGTATATGCGCCATTGGCACACCGGTTTGGTATGGCGCGAATTCGATGGGAATTGGAGGATCTTGTTTTAAAGACACTGGATCAGAACGTATATTGGGAGTTATCAAAACTAATATCCGATAAGCGTGAGGAACGACAGGAGTATATCGAAAAGATAGCAAAACCTCTGAGGGAGAAATTAGCGGAAAATGAAACGCCTGCACAAATAATCGGAAGGCCTAAACATTTTTTCAGTATTTACAACAAAATGAAAAAACGCAGCAAACCATTTCATGAAATTTACGATTTGCTGGCGATTCGAATCCTGGTGGAATCCAAAGAGGATTGTTATAAAGCGCTGGGCGTCGTGCACAGCACGTACACGCCGGTGACAGAACGGTTTAAAGACTACGTTGCCGTGCCGAAGATCAACGGGTATCAATCGATTCATACGACGGTCATCGGCCCGGACGGGAAAATGGTCGAAATACAAATTCGTACTAAAGAAATGAATCAGGTTGCCGAAGAAGGTATCGCAGCGCACTGGCTCTATAAGGAAGGAAAGCTGCAAATGGATCAGCTGGATCGGCAGATTGGATGGATACGCCAGTTGATCGATCGGCAGCAGGACAACAGCGATCCGGGTGAGTTTCTTGAAGATCTAAAGATCGATCTCTTTCAGGATGAGGTTTTTGTTTTCACTCCGAAAGGCGATCTTTTCAATTTACCAAGAACGGCAGGTCCGATCGATTTTGCATTTGCAGTTCACTCGGAAGTGGGGCTTCATTGCATTGGGGCAAAAGTGAACGGAAAGATGGTGCCGCTGCACAGCGAACTTTCCAGCGGCGATATGATAGAAATTCTCACATCGGAACAGCAGACGCCAAGCCTTCATTGGCTTGAAATTGCAAAAACTACCAAAGCGCGAAATCATATTAAGCGCCATTTTCGAAATATTGAACTTGAACAAAGCGTGTCTCTTGGACGAAATTTACTAGAGCAGGAACTCAGGGATCTACTGCAAAAGAAACAGCTGCCGGATTTCAAGGGCGAGCTAGACAAAATGGTCGAAGAATTAAAATTTGACAACAAAGATATGTTATTATCATCTATAGGGAGGGGCAATGTTTCTGCACAAAGCGTAGCCCAGAAAATTGCAGCACGTGTCACTCCCAAAGAACAAATACAGCCGGACCAGTCCTTCTTTACGCGTTTTATCAAACGGGCACGAACGGAATCGAAGGGAATTGCGATCAACGGGATGGATAATATGATGATCCATTTTGCCAAATGCTGTAATCCGATCCCCGGGGACGATGTCTTAGGATATGTAACAAAGGGACGTGGAATTAATATTCATCGGGCCGATTGCACCAACATTAATGAAGCAATAAAAAAAGAACCCGAGCGGTCCATGCCCGCGCGATGGCAGGTAGATGAATCAAAGAATTTTATGGTACAAATTCGTATTCTCGGATATGATCGGAAAAATTTTCTCAACGATATCACGCAGAAAATATCTTCAGCCGACACCAATATTGTAAGCGCCGACGTCAAGACCACAGGCCATGAAACCGTCAATATGTTTGTGATTCAAGTTCGCAATATATCTCATCTCAACCTCATATTGGATAAGATTCGAAAAATACAGGGCGTGATAAGCGCAACACGCGTTGATGCGAGTTTGTTGAATAAATAGTACTTTTTAGTAATAAAGGCTTCATGGAAATTCTTTTTCTTGGTACAGGGACATCACATGGAATTCCTGTTATTGGTTGTGCCTGCGCCACTTGTGCGTCTACCAACGAAAAAAACAAGCGCTTACGTTCCTCGATATTAATTACCGTGGATCAACGACACATTCTTATCGATACTTCAATCGATTTCAGGCAGCAGTCACTTCGGTATCGTATTGAACGCGTGGATGCAGTTCTCTTTACACACCATCATGTAGATCATATTTTTGGCTTGGATGACACGCGAGTATTTAACAAAATGTATAAAAAGAAGATTCCGTGTTACGCCGGCCGGGAAACCACGCAGAAGCTAAAACACATTTTTTCTTATATTTTTGATTATCCTGAAATACCTGGCGGAATTCCAATGCTTGAATTTACGACCGTGGATGACCGGCCTTTTGATGTGCTTGGAACGCAAATCATTCCGATTGAGATCATGCATGGAACGATGCCGATCAATGCATATCGTGTTGGAAACACTATTTACGCAACGGATTGCAGCTCTATCCCCGATCGTTCCATGGAGAAATTCATGAATGCAGATATTCTCATTCTCGACTGTCTTCGGATAAGAAAACACCCAACGCATTTCAATTTAGAACAGGCGCTGAGCGTTGCACAAAAAATCGGAGCGAAAAAAACTTATTTTACGCACATGTCTCATGAAATTGAACACGAAGCCGTAACCAAAACATTGCCTGACGGTATCGCGTTAGCCTATGACGGTTTAAAATTAATTATTTAGGACGGAAAACATGTTTCGAAAAAAAATATTAATATTCACAATACTTTTATCGCCGTATGCGTCAGGCTGCGCTTTTTTTAACACATTTTATCATGCCCGTAAATCCTATAATAACGCGGTCGATATCATTGATCATAATAAAGAAAAGAACCAGCCTCAGCTGAGCAGCGCCGACGTTCCTGTCGATCGTTTTTCGGTAGAACTGAAAACAATTTCACCGGATGCAAAGCAGTTTCTTGATGTAGCTATAGAAAAAGCCAATAAAGTTGTAGTATTGTACCCCAAAAGCGGTTGGGCAGAGGACGCGACGCTGCTCCTCGGCAAAGCACATTATTTACGCGCCTATACGAATGATTTATACGACGCCAAGAATCGGTTGGAAGTTTTCATGGCACGTTATCCTGAAAGCAAAAAATTAGAAGAGGCGAAACTATGGTACGGTAAAACACTTTGGAAACTAAATCTGATCGATGAAGCAGAGGAACAATTTCGTCAAGTATCTGAGTTTGCTGAAAAATCGAACCTTAAGGCCGAGTCATTGATTTTCCTGGGCGATATTGCTGTTAACGATGAAGACTATATAGCTGCGTGTAAGTACTATGCCGCGGCTTCGGATATTGCAAAAGTCAAAGGCGTCAGGAAATCTGCACTGTATAAAACATTCTATGCTTATTTCCATACAGGTAACTTTAAACTGGCCGTCGGTTACTTAAATTTATTAACCAGAATGGATCTTGAAGTAAGTGAAAAGTTCGATGTCTTTTTTATGATGGCCAGAACCTTAAAAATGGCAGGGCAATATGATGAAGCCATCGGGGTTCTTAACGGCTTTATTGGAAATTTGCGATACAAAAACTATTTCGTCAAAGCTGAGTTCGAAATTGCAGATGCCCTCCGTCTGGCGGGAAAAAACACTGAAGCAGTAGAACAATTTAACTACGTCATAGACACGTACAAAAATCTGAATTTTACCGGCGACAGTTACTATTTTTTAGGAATCATTAATGATAAGCCGATCGTGTCACAAACCTATGGTTTTGTTTCAGACCCTGAACTGGCTAAAAAATATTATTATCTTGTAAAAACAAAATATACCAACTCATCCTTCTTTTCTAAAGCCTCAGAGCGCTATGACTATTTGATAAAAATGGATATGCTCAAAGGTTCGATACGGTGGGACGAAACCCTGCTGCACGCGATCTACAGGAGAATCAAGGACAGCGCCTTTGTCATGGATAGTTATTTTTCAGCCGAGGATACGACATCGCTCGCAGATTTGGATATGAATGCCGGATCTGAGCCGATAAAGACCAGGGCCAATGTCGATTCAAAAAATGAAGTAGCAAATGTTTTGCTTTCTAATACAGAGTTGGAAGAAAAAACTCAGCAAGTCCAATTGGAATTATTAGATATTGGGCAAACAACCCATCCCGACACGCTGGCCGAAAAAAGAAGCAATGCGTTCGATGCGTTAGCGTACGATCATATTCTGCTGGCCGATTATTTTTATTTTAATTTTTCAGAATACGATTCAGCCGACTTTTATTATCAATACGTAGCAGATCATTTTAAAGAAAGTCCCATGTTGGAGTTTGCTTTGTATGGCCACGCGCGAATTCAACAAAAGAAAAACAATCCGAAATATTTATCCTTGTATGAATTTGCTTATAATATGTTTCCCAATGGAAAACTTGCCGATATTGGACGAAGGGTGTTGAGTTTAGAAGAAAAGGTGACGGACAGTATCCAGGTTTATTTCAAACAGGCAGAGGATCATTTTTTGAGGAAACAAAATTATACGGAAGCCCTTCAGAGTTATGCCAAGATCGCTCTCAGCGGCAGTGCAGATCACAAACTACAGGCCCTGTATGCCATGGGAATTTTGTACGAAAAGCAATTGAACAATTCGTTCGAGGCTTTTCGAACCTATAACACATTGATATTTGCCGGCCCTAATTCGGATTACGCTAAAAAGGCAAAACCGAAAGTCGATGCGTATGCCAAAGAGAACAAAATTACGCAGGATTCACTGGTGTTTTGGGTTAACAGTGATTTTTTTAAAGTAACGATTCCAAAAGTAAAACCAGATACGGTGAATTCACAAGCGGGCGCAGTAACAACCATTGAAAAGGATTCTTTGATTGATTCAACCCGCGGCCGCATTCCTGGAGAAAATCTACTTCCGGACGAAGAGGTGATGCCTGCGGACACCGTACGTGCGAATAAAAACAAAAAAAATAGAAACATTAAATCTCCAATCAAGTCGGACGAAGCAATAAGGGAAAAGGAAAATGATAATATTATCGAAGAGTAATTCTGTTTTAATAATTTTGACGTCCGTAATTTTATTTTCAAGCTGTGTGCCGCAGCCTATCTATAAATCCATCTCCACACCGGTGATAACTCGCAGCGGGCAGGCATCAGAAAAAATCACAGAATCGTTTACCGGAACGGCTTCGTATTATGCCGACAAATTTCACGGAAGAAAAACTGCGAGCGGAGAAACGTTTAATATGCACGATCTGACGGCTGCGCATAAAACATTGCCGTTTGGTACGGTGGTAAAAGTTACCAATCTGAAAAACGACAAATCGGTAAAAGTCAAAATCAATGATCGCGGGCCATTTGTAAAAGACCGCATTATAGATGTATCACTTGCCGCAGCGAAGGAGCTTGACATGCTGGGAACCGGTACTGCGGAAGTTCGTGTAGATATTGTTGGAGCTGAAAAATAACGCAACCATTAATCATTTGTGTTTATTATGTTTACGCTATATTAAAGATTTTTTTCGTTTTTCATACCCGCAAAATACCTTGACTTGTCCTGCTAAGTTCGGTACATTATAAAGTAATGTGCTTATCGGGTTTACCCAAGTTTAGTAAAATCAGTCTTCGACTTTGCTCAGACTGAAGTGTTTCCTTCCTTTTGTGATCCAACCCGATAAGCACGTAAAGTAATCAGATTCATTTTTTATCAGCAAGGCGGCACCACAGCATAATGAGAGCCCATCTTGATCATTTCCTCAGATACCTCGACGCCGAACGAAACTATTCCAACAAAACAATATCAGCCTATCATATTGATTTAAAAGAATTTATAAATTTTGTTGAACAGCGCTTCGACTCCCGTTCGTTTAGTTTGAAAGAAATTTCCAAGAATGAAATCCGGTCGTTTTTAGGTCAACTTTCGCGAAAAAAATTAGAAAAGAAGAGTATCGCAAGAAAATTGTCCGCTGTGAAGTCTTTTTTTCGTTATCTGATGAAAAACCAACTTGTTGATTCAAATCCGTCAAAACTGATTACCACGCCTAAATACGAAAAAAAAGTTCCTTCTTTTTTTACGCAAGAACAGGTAACGGCGTTATTTGACATGATAGACACCACAACCGTTGAAGGGTGCAGGGACAAAACGATACTGGAACTTTTTTATACATCAGGAATACGATTAAGCGAATTGATTCGTCTCGATCTGCGCGATATTAATTTTTCAAACCGTACCATTTCGGTTTTCGGGAAGGGTAGTAAACAGCGAATCATTCCGATCGGATCGAAAGCTTTGAGCGAGTTAGAAAATTATTTATCCGTACGTTCAACCGTTTCAAAATACTCCCTAAGTACGGACCCGCAAGCCCTATTTATTGTATCGTCCGGCAAGAGAATAACGCCGTTGGCGGTTCAGAGACTTGTCAAAAAATATTTGTTACGGATATCGGACGCAAAAAAATTAAGTCCTCACGTTCTGCGCCATTCTTTTGCTACCCATTTACTCGACAACGGAGCCGACATGCTTGCGGTAAAGGAACTTCTGGGCCATGAAAATCTATCGACAACACAAATATATACTCACGTTACCATGGATCGGCTGAAAAACGCTTATAAAAAAGCTCATCCACGGGCTGTCAAATAATTCCTTTTATTTTACTCATCTACAAAAGGAGAACCACATGAAAATCAGAATCACTTCCCGTCATCAGAAATTAGCTCCCAAATTGAGAGAATATATAGAAGAAAAACTGGATCGAGTTGAACGGTATTATGATCGCATCATTGATTGTGAAGTGGTTATTGTTAAAGAAAAAATTGCAGAAAAAGTCGAAATTAGTATCAAAGTATACGGTAAGTCCCTGAATGTTAAAGCAAAAGACCCCGATTTGACTAAAGCGATTGACTTGTGTATGGACAAACTGGAAGTACAATTGAAAAAATTCAAAGGCAAAATGAAGAGCCGTCCGCATGTACGCATATCCGAAGTCTTAGCCGGCACTGCGGAAGAATAACATTGAAAAAATAAATTATCTTCGTACATTCAACAGGTCAGAAGATTTCTGGCCTGTTTTTTTTCATCAAACCTGATCAATAATACCACGATATGGAAAAAGTCATTCAAAGCTATGAGGTTGTAAAACAGATAGGCGCCGGCGGTATGGCGACGGTTTTTATGGGACGCCACCCGACGTTGGATCGGCTTGTTGCTATCAAGGTTGTCAAAGGCGACAATAAAGATAAGATCAAGCGATTCGAACGGGAAGCAATTCTCTCCGCGTCGCTGAAGCAGGAAAACCTGCCGTCGATTTACGACTATTTCATGGATGCACAGAAAAATCACTATTTGGTAATGGAATACGTGGAAGGGATTGACGTAAGCGAAATTCTGAAGTCGCGCGGACCTCTGCCGCCCGGAATTTGCGCGATGATTATTCGCGAAGCGGCGCGCGGACTGGAACATATGCATGAAAACGGCATTATTCACCGCGACATCAAGCCCAGTAACGTTCGGCTCGGAAATGACGGCCAGGTCAAGCTGATGGATTTCGGTATCGCGAAACAGGAAGACGATGACGCGCATAGAAATCTTACGTCAACGGGTATCATCGTCGGCACGCCGTCGTACATGTCGCCGGAGCAAGCTTCAGGAGACAAACTCACCGTTCAAAGCGATATATTCAGCCTCGGTACGATGATGTATGAACTCCTTTCCGGCAAGAAGCCTTTTGCGGCGGATAGCAATCTAACCCTGATCACTCTGATTGCCCAAGGCAAGTTTGAGTCGCTGTATCACATCAGTCCGCAGCTCCCGCACGCGTTGGTGGAGATAGTTCACAAAGCGATGTCGAAGAATCTGCATAACCGTTATCAGCTCATTGGCCATCTGATCAAGGATTTGAACAATTTTCTACAGGCCATTTCGCAATCTCAGATCAAGGATTATCTGACCAAATACTATGGCGCCGTTACTTCAAAAGATAAGAAAATAGACATGGCCAATTTTGATATTCCCGTAAACGCGGATTTTACATCTACGGCCGTTGACCTTTCCTATTCAAGTTTGTCCTTTAGTTCCTACTTCAGGCACATTAGAAAATTTCGATGGTTTTACACATCTTCAGCCGCTTTTGTATTAGCCGTATTCCTGTTGATTTTCCTTTATGCAAACGAGATGATTTTTCAGGAACCGCCGTTCGGGAAAGTAGAAATCGGCCTGAAATCCAAACGGCAAAATATTTTGCGAGATACGAAATTATATATTAACGACAGGGAATATACATTGGGCGACGCTTTCAACGGCTCAGTGTCACTCAACAAATTTCAATACGGCAAGAACACTATTCGTTTCAAATTTCCAGTTATGTACAGTACACAGGAGTTTCATTTTACGCTTAAGGAAGAAACGGACAGTCTGAACTTTAGTTTTGACGTCGATAAAGCAATTGATGATATGGGCATTTATGCTCCCGAAAACAAGAAA
>JAEUSJ010000530.1 GCA_016788215.1 bacterium
GCTTCCCTGGCATGGCGGGACTACCGTCTCGAACGGTTACCCTGGTACGATGTTGCCGGGGCATGTTTGCTGGTCGAGAGGCCCCTCCGCGAAGAATCGCCATAGAATCCCGCCTGCGTGGATGTAACCGCTCTGCCGAGGCCGGCGGGAGTCAGGAGGAATGGTGAAGAACAGCAGTGCCCTGGGTGATTTCGTCTACACCGATGTCGAATTTCGCCAGTATCGTCGCCTCCGGGCGGTGCGCTTGCTGCATGCCGGAGTCGGATTTCTGCTCGCCTATGCGATCGCATGGAGTGTCGTTGCGCTGATGCGAGGCGACTGGCCGACACTGATCCTGCAGGGAATTTCGGGCGGTGGGGCGGCCTGGGTGTGGTTCTGCCTCTCCCGCGGTCGGCTCGGACTTGCCGGTCACAGCTATTTCTGCATCGTCATTCCGGTCGTTGCCGGCATGATTGCACTCGAGGGCGTGACGGGTCCATTTCTCAGCATGAGCCACTACCACTTGCTTCCACTGCTCGGCGGCGCTTATCTGTTGTTCTTTGAGCACGGGAAGCGTGGGCGACGGGTGTATGTAAGCACCTGTGTAATGATCTTCGTTTCCGTTGAACTGGGTTTGCTGACCTG
>JAEUSJ010000531.1 GCA_016788215.1 bacterium
GTGATCACGGTAACGAACACGGCGAGTATTGCGAGCGTGAGGATCAACAGCCTTCCGAATAATGCGGGCGTAGCGACGGGGGCTATAGCGATCACGACGGATCAGGATACGACGTTTTATTTAGGAGCGTATGATGCATTCAATAATTATATAGGGGATGTGGTCGGGACCTGGACAACGACGGGGACACTGGACAGCACGAAGTTATCCCCGAGAGCGGGCAGCGCCAGCGTGCTTAACGGGAAGGTAGCGGGGCAAACGGGCCGTGTGATTGCGCGTTACAACGCACTGACGGATACGACGGATGGGAATGTGAGTTTGAGCGCAGGGCAGGTAAATTTCGTTCAGGTGCAGTCCAGACGTACGGGGATCACGAACACCTTTACCTCGCAGAGTTTAACGAGCGATCAGTTAGATACGCTGTATGCGGCGGGGTATGATGCGGATAGTAATTATGTACGAGGGGTGTTGACCACCTGGAGCGTGCTGGGCGGTATTGGAGGAGTTTCGCCTTTAACGGCGAGTGACAGCGTGATCTTTAATCCCAATAGAACGGGCCAGGGACAGATCAAGGCGGACACCACCGGCTTTAGCGCCACCAGCGGGCTGTATACGATAGCGGT
>JAEUSJ010000532.1 GCA_016788215.1 bacterium
CGATCACCGACGCAATGGGCAACGCCATCTGCTGGTCGAGCGCCGGTGGCAAAGGGTTCCGCGGATCGCGTAAGAACACTCCTTTCGCTGCTCAGGTCGCCGCCGAAGATTGCGGCCGCAAAGCCGTTGAAAACGGAATGCGTTCCGTTCAGGTTTTCGTAAGCGGACCAGGTGCAGGACGTGAATCTGCACTTCGTGCACTTTCCTCCGTAGGTCTACGGGTCACTTACATTGAAGATGTCACTCCGATTCCACACAACGGATGCCGTCCTCCGAAAAAGCGCAGAGTCTAAAGAAGGGTTTATTAGTCATGGCACGTTTTAATGGATCAGTTTGTCGTATCTGCCGCCGCGAGAACCAGAAGTTGTTCTTGAAAGGCGATCGTTGTTTCACCGAAAAATGCGCGTTTGAGCGCCGCGGTTACCCACCTGGGCAGCACGGCCAAGGCCGCATTAAGTTTTCGGAATATGGTCTGCAGCTTCGCGAGAAGCAGAAGATCAAGCGCATGTACGGAATGCTTGAAAGACAATTCCGTTCATTGTTCGAAGAAGCCGAACGCCGCAAGGGCATTACCGGCTCGAATCTTTTGACAATGCTTGAGCGCCGTTTGGACAATGTCGCTT
>JAEUSJ010000533.1 GCA_016788215.1 bacterium
TATTATAAAAAGATTATGAAAAAAAAAATAATCTGGATCATCACGGGACGATCAAAGGGATCATTATTGATGAAAAAACATCGGAACTCTTAGCGTATGTGAACGTGGTCGTGGATAGTTCTTATATGGGCACTTACTCAAACAGCAAAGGGCAGTTTTCACTGACCAAAGTACCATTCGGATCGTATTTTCTGCGGATTATGGATATTAGCCACGAGTATGCATTGCTTCCACTGGACGTGAACGAACCTGTCATCAATCTGGATACGATTCGTCTCAAACCAAAAATTTACGAAGGCGAAAACATTGTTGTAACGGCTGAAAAAAATAATCTCGCCATTAATGACGAAAAGTTGCGCCTTCAGCCAAGCGTGATTGTGTTGAGGCGTAAAGAGATTAACGCCAAGCCCGGTATCCTGGAACCGGATTTATTTCGTGCGCTTCAGACTCTGCCGGGCGTCACGACTACGAATGATCTGTCGAATGAACTCTATGTTCGCGGCGGCACACCTGATCAGAATTTGATCACGCTGGATCGTGCGGTCGTGTACCAGCCGTATCATATGTTCGGTTTCGCCGGTATTTTTAATACCGATATCATTGATTACGTTAATTTTTCTAG
>JAEUSJ010000534.1 GCA_016788215.1 bacterium
ATGGCGCCATGAAGTTTTGCGGATTCGGAGAGATCCTCATCCTGATGAAACCGGTACCAAAATCGCCGGCACTGCGCGCGAAGGGGCGAACAGGCTTCCGCCGCGAAAGGATTTCGGCAAGCATCTCCCAAAATATGATCAAACTCATGATCAATATGAATAAAGGAATTCAGATTTTTCTGTTGAGCGGCGGATTCGATCTGCGCGGCAAATTCAGATAACGTTTTTCTTTGTTCTGCCGTCGCTCGTCGTGTGGCCTTGGAAACAATGATACGTTCCAGTGCGCGCCGCGTCTCTAACAGCGCAAGATGATCGGTAATATGAATTTCGCTGACAATAATTCCTTTGCGCGGAAGCGTTTCAACGAGGTGCTCCGATGCAAGGCGCAGCAACGCCTCACGAATCGGTGTGCGGCCAATTCCAATCTCCCCCATTAACTCAGACTCTGAAATCACACTGCCGGGCTTGAGTTTAAGCGTCACGATCATTTCTTCGATAAGATCGTAAGCCTGATTGGATAATGTGGTTGTATTATTCACTTGATAAGTGTTGTGTGAATCGCCGACCCAACGGTAATATTTCCCCCTTGAAAAGGAGTTAGGGGGATTATTCTCTTTACGGG
>JAEUSJ010000535.1 GCA_016788215.1 bacterium
AGCGTTACGGTGTCTCACATCATGAAATACAATTGAATGCTTTTTCGTTTCCTGTTCCAGTATTGCCGTGATCTTTTTGTGAACCTCAGGATCTGCCTCATCCATCAGGCCGCCAACGGATTGACGAATGAGTTTACCGCCAGACCAGAGAATATTAAGAGCAACAAGAATTGCGACGATCGGGTCAAACGGAAGCCACCCAGTGATCATGGTTAATACAAGTCCTGCGATGACCCCAAAACTCGTCCAGCTGTCCGTTAAAACGTGTTTGCCGTTTGCGATCAGTATCAATGAATTATTCTTTTTCCCCTTGCTGACAAGGTACCATCCCAACAAACCATTGATCAACGTAGCTGCAATTATAAAAAAAGTGCCGACTTCGATATTCTCCAGATACAGACCGCGGATCCATTTCATGACGGATTCATATATGATATAAATTGCCGCCATAATGATCATTGCGCCCTCAAAACCTGCTGAAAAGAAACTGATGCGATCATGGCCGTATAAATGGGTTTTATCAGCAGGTTTGGTGCTGAGCCATAGGCTGTATGCTGCAAATGAAACCGCAAGGACGTGTACAACGGACTCGGCGGCGTCCGATAAGATAGCCGCGGACTG
>JAEUSJ010000536.1 GCA_016788215.1 bacterium
GCACAGTTGTACGGCGAACTTAAACAGTTCTTCCCCGAAAATGCGGTCGAATATTTTATCAGTTACTACGATTATTACCAGCCCGAAGCTTATGTACCATCCAGCGATACCTTTATCGAAAAAGACATGTCGATCAATGACGAGATCGAAAAACTGCGTCTGCGCGCGACGAGTTCACTTCTCGAAAGGCAGGATGTGATTATTGTTGCCTCGGTAAGCTGCATTTACGGTATCGGATCACCACAGGATTACAAAGATCTCTACGTATTTGTTGAAAAAGGCCAGCAGATCGAGCGCAATATGATACTCGAGCGGCTCGTAGCTATGCAGTATAACCGTAACGATATGGACTTTAAACGGAGTACGTTTCGCGTTCGCGGCGATGTGATCGATATCTTCCCGGCATATGAAGACTATTTTGTTCGTATTGAAATGTTCGGCAATGAGATCGACCAGATCACCTATCTGGAACCCATATCGAATAAAGTTGTTCGCAAACCGCAGACGGCGGTCATTTTTCCTGCTACGCATTTTGTTACAACCGAAGCCAAAATGCATCAAGGCATCCTGCGAATTCAAAAAGAACTGGAAGAGCGTTTGGCGCTGTTCCGTTCGCAGGG
>JAEUSJ010000537.1 GCA_016788215.1 bacterium
TTCGTGAAGAAAAAAAATATCCGATCGGCCGTTGTTTTGCTGGACGAACCCGATGCCAATTCCTACATAGATAAGGTTAGTCCGGAGTGGTCCGGTGCGATTCCTGCAACGTTGATCGTCAACTCGAAGAAAAATGTAAGGGTTTTTTATGAGAAGAAATTTTCGTTAGAGGAACTTCAATCCCTGATACAATCCATCATTGAAAGGAATTAAATATGAAAAAAAATACCGTTAGCTTTTTATTTGCATTTTTACTTTTGGCCGGAAATCTCTTGGCTCAAGGTTATAAAGTCGGGGATAAGGCGCGTGACTTTAACTTGAAAAATGTGGATGGAAAATATGTGTCGCTGAAAAATTACGGAGATGATGTCAATGGATTTATCGTCACGTTCACCTGCAATCACTGCCCATATTCCAAAGCCTACGAAGATCGAATCATTGCGTTGGACAAAAAATTTGCATCTCTCGGATATCCCGTGATCGCAATCAATCCGAACGATCCGACGGATTATCCGGAGGACTCGTTCGATAATATGATCGCGCGCGCCAAAGAAAAGAAATTCACCTTTCCTTATCTCGTAGACGAAACGCAGGAGATAGCCAGAACGTACGGAGCCA
>JAEUSJ010000538.1 GCA_016788215.1 bacterium
GGCATTGGATAAAGCCTCGCAAAATAGTGGAAAGAAAAAAAAACCGGTATTTCCAAACTTCCCTGCAATAAGCGATCGTGAAAAGCCGATCTTATATTCCGGCCAGTATGGAACCGGCGAAACATCGCTAAACTTTGCTGACGTGATTCGCGTTTTTGAAAATATGATTGACGGAGGACAACGCCGATTTTTTGCTGACATTGACTTTACGCGAACATCATCGCAGTATCCAAAACAGCAGATATTATTACAGAATATAAATCGTGATTATCCCGAAACGCTGAGCTTGTCGCTCACACGGGATTTGACGGAAACGAAGGATTTGTCCGTATCCAACACGAAAAAAACGGAGTCATCGGAATTGCCGCTTTCCTTGCGGCAATATGAAGATCACGGGCCACCGTATTCACGCATTTCACAATTTTACGATCGTACAGGTGTTTTCCACGAAGCGGGTAATACCCGGGAATTGGTGGCCGATCCATTTCAAAGCGTTCCGGTTATACCGGCGGCAACGGCTAATTTTATTCGCAACGGAATTTCGAGAGAAATGGGTCCGGAATTTATACCATCCAAATGTACCGGTTGCGGACAATGTTTCGTCTATTGTCCGGAAT
>JAEUSJ010000539.1 GCA_016788215.1 bacterium
GGAACGAAATAATGCCTGAGCGGTGCATTGTATCCTGCGACGATACGATGTTCAATCCGTTTTCTCTAAGGCCGTCTACGAGTATACCGGTTATTTGCAATAGATGACGATAGATGTTGTCAATTCCAACTTCCAGCAGCAGATCCAGCGAAGCTTGCAGGCCATATACGCCAAGCCAGTTCTCGGTGGCGGTTTCAAAACGTTTGGCATCATCAAGCAGATCTAGATTATAGTCAAAAAAATTCCACGCGTCTTTGACTGAAAGCCAGCCGATGTGCTGAGGATTGATTTTGTCAAACAAATGGTCCCGAACATAGATCAGGCCAATTCCGGCAGGCCCCATGAGCCATTTGTGGCCGCCATTGGCAAGATAGTCGATTTGAAAGTCTTCAACGTCCAATGGGACGGCTCCCAGCCCTTGTATGGAGTCAACGCAGAAAATAATTCCGCGGCTGCGGCATAATTCGCCCAACGTTTTCAAATCGTTTTTAAACCCATTGACAAATTCCACAAAGCTCACCGACAACAAACGCGTTTGTGGAGTGAGCATGCGTTCGAAGTCCGTCGTATCCAGGAAACCGTTTTTGTTTTTTACAAAATCGATCTCCACTCCGTA
>JAEUSJ010000053.1 GCA_016788215.1 bacterium
AGGGCCGTTGATCGATGTGGAAGAGCTCGAATGTCCCGCGCCATTCGGTAAGCTGGAAGCGTTTAACACCTCCGGCGGAACCTCCACGCTTCCGCAAACGTACAAAGGAAAAGTTAAGAATCTCGATTACAAAACGATTCGTTATCCCGGACATTGCGCACAGTTCAAACTGCTGATGGATCTCGGGCTCATGGACAGCAAACCGTATAAGTTGGGCGACCAGAAAGTCGTGCCACGCGAATTATTGTCGAGTTTAATTACGGACAAACTCACCATAGAGGGCAAAGACTGTGTTTTGGTGCGCGTCGTTGTCGAAGGGAAAAGGAACGGCGCAGCACGTCGCATACAATATCAAATTATCGATTACGGCGATGCGGCAAATAACATCACAGCCATGATGCGGCTGACGTCGTATCCGATCTCTGTGATCGCTCAGATGATGTCGGCAGGTGAGATCACGGAAAAAGGCGCTATTCCGCAGGAAGTGTGCATACCGGCTGAAAAGTTCATAGAAGAATTAAAAAAGAGAAATATCGGAATTGAGATCACGGAGGCGTGAGAAATTCAACCGCAGAGAAACGCAAAGAAATACGCGCGGAGGGCACAAAGTAAGTGTAATCAAATGACAAAATATTTTAATCCGTTTATAATCAGTCTGATCCGTTTCATCCGTGTTTTATTGTCAAGACTTGTTAAGTAGCTATAAATTAAAATGAACGATACTCATCCCGAAATTGAAAAAAAAATGTTTGAGCTTTTATCTGCGATGAGTCCCGCAGATAGACTGCATAAAACAGGGCGTTTGTACGCGTCGGGAAAATATTTTGCTGAAATGGCGGTAAAGAAACAGCGGCCAGATTTACATGGGATTGTGTTGCAGATCGAGATCTTTAAATGGATGCACCAGAGTGAGTTGAAGGAGCTTGATATGCCTAAGATTGAAGATCATTTATTGAACAGTCGTTGAAGCAGCGTGTGTTAATCTATTTTGTTTTTTCTTGTAAGGACGGTCGCATGAATATCACCATCCCAAATGCAATGGCAAATGCGCAGTAAATAAGAGCTGCAATCCAAAGGACTGATAGGTCTGAATTTTTAAGAACGCCCTTGATCAACGCCAGTGCGCCCACCATAAAGTGCATGAAATTTCCCACTGCAACCGGTCGGCTGTAAATTCCGCCGATAAGAATATCTTTAGCCATCCAATTGATCATTGCGAAAGCCAATAAGAGAGCGCCGAGAATTTGTAAACATAACAAGGTGAGTACAGCAGGTTCAACCCCCGCGCTTCGCATTATTTCCTGAGGAAGAAAGGAAACGGATAGTCCCAACAGGCCCATAAAAAGGGCGCTGGAAGTCATGAGGAGCTTTGTATTTATTTTCAATTGTAGTATTTTCTAAAAGAAAAATTAACCGGCCTTTTTCATTCTCTCAACGATCTCTTTCACTTTCGCATCCGCCTCGGCATCCGGCAATTGGCAAGTGCCAGCGCCTTTGTGTCCGCCGCCGCCATATTCTGCCATGAGCGCGCCCACATCTGTTTTCGATGTGCGGTTAAATATACTGTGGCCGACGGCGCAAACCGTTATACCCGGCTCTTTGCCTCTGAAGAGACGAGCAGAAATATTTCCTTCGGGAAATAGGGTGTAGATAAGGAAACGGTTGCCGGCTGGAAATTTCTGTACAGGACGTTGATCTGTGATAATAACGTTTCCGTCCTGGCGGCTATGTTCCAATAAGGCCTTCTTGAAATTATCCTGTTCCGCCAAATACGTCTCCACTTTGGATTTAACGTCCGGGAGCTTCAGAATTTCATCGACCTTGTGAACCTGTATCCAGCCGATCATGCGCTGAAAATAATCTTCAAATGCGTCCAGGCCGGAACGCGGATCCAATGTGTAAGATAGTAAGACCCACCCTTTCGGGTTCATCACATCATCCATGTTAAGATTGGCGCTGTCCACGCGGTCGGTCTCTACCAATAGTTCATCAAAAGGCTTCAATTCGTCCGGGTGTTCGTAAAAATCATAGATCACACGCGCGCAGCTTGGCGCAACTGCAAATTTTCCCCGGTAACCCTCCTTCTCCGAATGTTTCATTTGGCTTGTGTGATGGTCGAACCATAACGCGCATTTGGGGTGATACGGAAGGTTAGCAATAATATCATGATCGTTGACGGCCACTTTCCCGTCCTGCATTGCCTTGGGCTCGGCAAACAGAACTTCATCGATCTTTTCCATAACGGTGATGAATACAGCACAGGTTAAACCATCAAGATCCGTTCGTGTAATGAGACGCATAATCTATTGCTCCTTGATTGATCTCTATGTGGAATGGTATTGCGAATTGAAAATTAAAATAGGGAATATAAAATAAAAATGCAAAATAAATTGTAAGTTCATTCAATTCCTGTCGATCGGGTCAAATGTAAACCGTATGTACCGTCCGTACAGTTCCACCGGATTAAGAAAATATTGAAGCTGATCGCCTTTGCGATTATCATAACCTCTGAGCCAGCGTCCGCCGTCCGATGCTTTAGAGGCGTCTGCGGTTTGCAGGCGTATTCCAAAGTGCAGGTGTTCGCCGCCGTCGCCGTTGTGGTCGTCGTCGTTAATAAAACCAATAATCTCGCCGCGTTGGATACGATCGCCATTTTTCCACTGAAGCGCGGCAGTGGAATCGCGAATTTTTTCCTTACGGATATGGCCGTAAATGGAAATAAATTCGGACGCCAGCACGTTGTCCTTCCACTTCTGTGAGTACGCATGTTCGATAACGGCAACGAGTTCGCCGTATCCGTTCGCTGGCTCGTAATTCCGTATCACGCCGTCATAAACCGCCCTCACGGTATCGCCTTCACGCGCATGAAGGTCTATGCCGAGGTGATTGTAGTCAAAATAAAAAAGCCTGCCCCAGAGAACCGGGCATTGCCAGTTCCGTTCTATCTTTTCGACCGTGAGCGGAAAAAGAAACGGGGAATTCAGATCCGGTTCGATCAGCGCCAGAATAGGCCGTCGGAAATTGAAAATATAGTTGTGATAGAAATGAACGACAGAATCCGCTTCGGCTTTTACAATTGTGTTACGTAAGAACTCAAGCTCATATAATGTTTTGAATAATTCAAGTTCTGTACTTTCAAGTTCACGATTCAGCGAATTTAATTCAGTAGAAATTGAATCATGCTGGTAAATTAATCGGCGATATTTAGCTTTAAACGATGTTGTCGAGCATGAATTTGACAAAAAATTCAGCGTGATGAAACAAAGTATCATTGTGATACGAACTATATTCATGAAGTAATTCAACAAGCGTAAAAATGTGAATAAGTTGTTAAGTAAATTTAAAACTAATTATTTAGGAAACAACACAAAATTTTACTGTTAAAATGTCTGATTTTTAATTTTTTATAAATTTATATTTTAATATACTTATGATGTAATATGCCATAATGACTTATTTGTAATTTATGACTAAAATCGTGTCAAGATATTAATTTTAAAATTTAAACATAATGTTATTAATGGTTTAATATGTAGCGCTCTGGATCAGCCATTAATTTGCTTGACAAGGGAATATTTTTTGGGTATATTTCTTATCCCTACGATAATTAGGGGTTTCTTTGACATAGACGTGTATTATTACACGCGAGAGTAGCTCAGTTGGTAGAGTGCAACCTTGCCAAGGTTGATGTCGCGAGTTCGAGTCTCGTCTCTCGCTCTTTTGCTCCTGTGTAATCCAGATGGGATCTACTGTAACCCAGTAGATTGTAGAGGTATGTGTAACTCGATGACCAGAATTCTACTAACGGGTTCTGGTCATTTTTTTTGGCGACGTAGCCAAGTGGTAAGGCAGGGCTCTGCAAAAGCCCCATCAACAGTTCGACTCTGTTCGTCGCCTCAGTTCTTTCATAATCGTCGAAAACTACCTCAGCTCGGGTGGCGGAACTGGTAGACGCACAGGACTTAAAATCCTGCGGGCCTCAAAGCCCGTACCGGTTCGATTCCGGTCCCGAGCACAGCGAAAAAATTTCGGACTCGTAGCTCAGTTGGTTAGAGTACTACGTTGACATCGTAGGGGTCACTGGTTCGAATCCAGTCGGGTCCACATAAAAATTAAAATCCCTCGGATCATTTCCGGGGGATTTTTTTTCTAGCTTGAGCACCAATTTAGGCATGTCCACCATCATACGTAAATCAAGACCGACGTGATTTCCATTGCAATTCAAATCCAAAAAAACAGTCATTTTTTTAACTTGATTTCTCTTGTTGGTGTTTGTACCTTTATTCACATACTCTACGGTTGCGGATCATGCAACAGAGTGAGTTAGGTCCAATCAGAACCAAATCTATTCCAATCGTGCAGGTGCCCCATGAATCCTGTACTGCCCCGCTTCAGAAATCACAATCAACAGTTCACAAGCCATTTTTTTCATCCATTTCGAAACATAGCACGATCAAAGAGAACGTATACGCGGCCTAGCGCGGCGGTCGATCAGAGAAATACGCGCCGGGCAATGTCAAATTTTAACGAGAAAGCGTCATATCCTGTAACGTCGGGCAGAGATCCGACCAACGTAATCGATTATTGTAAATACTTGTCCTGTCTACTAACCATTGACGCTGCCTCTTGCCCATGAAGGGAGGAGTCATTATGCGAACCATCCTCAGTATCCTACTCATTCTATCAGCCTTAAATACTGCAGTACGAGCGCAACTATCCGTTCATTCATCATCCGATGCAGTCGTATCGTGCAGCCAAACGACGCTCGACATCACCGGCAATTGGAATAATTATGGTACTTACCATTCTTTGTCGAGTACTCTGCGTTTTTCTGGTGTCGGCGACCAATATATTTTTTCTTATCCTGGAAACATCATCTCAGACATGACCGTCAAGAAGGCATCCGGTAGTTTGTTTCTTACAGATACGCTACTGGTTTCCGATTCACTACGGTTAGTCCAAGGTAAAATATTAACCTCGATCAACGCGCCGCTTGGGTTACTGTCAACTGCCCGTTCAACCGGCGGTCATTACAATAGTTTCATCGACGGACCATTGATCCGCGTGCTTCCGGTTTCGGCAACTCCGGATTCTTTCATGTTTCCAACCGGCGATAGTTTAGATTTCCGGCCGATATTTATGAAGTTCCAAAAAATCGAGATTGATACTGTTCTTGTTACCGTTGAACAGTTTAACGGCAACGCGAATAGTCTTTCTTCCAATTATGAAAATCTCGACAAGGTCTCCAGAGTTCACTACTGGAAAATGGCGTCTACGGGAAAGGGCTTGTGGAGCAGCGCACAGATCACGATGACGTATGACACCGTCGCTTTGAATGACGGCGTCGAGTTGGCTCAGGAACTTCGCGTGGCGCAATTGGATACGATCGGTACCACGCGGTGGATCAGCCTAGGCGGATTGGGGTCTGCCAATCATAGCGGCGTCATTACCACCGATCCCATTGCCGACTTTGGTTCGGGCTGGTTCACGTTTGGCGATGCGGGCGGCGGCGGCGATATCACCTTGCCTGTGTTTATGTCGCTGTTTGAATTGTCCACGAACCGCAGTGACGTCTTGATCAGCTGGAAGACCGAGTCCGAAGTGAATAACAACTGCTGGTTAATACAACGAAAAGATACTAACGATTTTAAGACAATTGCCACAGTCAATGGAAGAGGTACCACACCTGTTGCAACGGAGTACAGGTATATTGATCCGCAAATGAAATCCGGCAAGGCATATACGTACCGGCTAGTGGATGTGTCACATGATGGGACTATGCATTTTCACGGTGATCAAACCATCGTCGTAGATTTGCCGAGAAATTATAGTTTGTCTCAGAATTATCCCAATCCTTTCAACGAAGGTACGACAATTTTGTATGACCTGCCGTTCAGGTCGGACGTGGATATAACACTTTTTAATATACTGGGGCAAAAGGTGGCGGCGCTCGTTCACACAAACCGGGAAGCGGGATATCATCGCGTGCTATGGGACGGCAAGAACGCCCGCGGCCAGGCCGTTGCCAGCGGCGTGTATATAGTCATGATCCGGGCGCGCAATCTCACGGGTCAAAAACCAGCAAGCTTCACAAAATCAAAAAAAATGACGCTTTTAAAATAGATATTCATTTAACGGAGGGTTGAAAATGAAAACAGGTATTACTACCGCCGTTGCATTTTGCATAATGAGCTTCATCTACTTGCCTCGCCTAGAAGCACAAACATCGTTTCACATTTCAAGCAAAACGACCGGAGATACGCTGTTCACCATAGACAGTTTAGGCCGCGTCGGAATCAACACCTCCAGTCCGGGAGTGCAACTGGACACGCGCAGCAAGGACGTCGACCAAAGCGGTCAGCTCAGGCTTGGCAACCAGGACTTGACACACTATCTGCGCTTTTACAGCGGCCGCACCAGCAGCCCCAATCCGCTGGTCATGTGGAATAATGGCGACGCGCTGAGGTTTGGTACGTCACTAAGCGGTTTTTCAGAGTATATGCGCATCTCGCCGATCGGTTACGTTGGTATTGGAACGATGGATCCACAGGCTAAACTGGATGTGAACGGCGCGTTTCGTATTTCGTCCGTCGCGGGTCTACCATCGCAGACTAACTATGGCCTGTACATGGCCGGGTATCCTGGTGGTGTTGATATCGGAAAGATTTATGTGGGCGATAACACAGGCTGGAAATTTCATTTCTCAAGCCGGATCTCCGATACCGATACGGATCTGATGACCATACAGGACAATGGTTTTGTTGGCGTAGGAACGATCACGCCCACGACAAAATTTGAAGTCGCCGGCCCTATATTTTCCTCCAGCGGCGGTTTTAAATTTCCCGACGGCACTATGCAGACGACAGCGGCTGGAGCTGGTGGTAACACACTGGATCAGTCGTATGATCAAGGTGGCGCGGGCGCAGGAAGAATTATAACTGCCGATGCCGGTGCGGTGACGGTAGCAGGAACTGATGGTTTTCTTTCAACCGGAACATTCGGCAGCGGTACCCTTCCTGCTAGTGGAGCTGGAACGCGTATGATGTGGTATCCCAACAAGGCGGCGTTCAGAAGTGGAAGCGTGGGCGGAAACCACTGGGACAACGACAGCATCGGGGGTTATTCCTTTGCATCAGGACGCGATTCAAGAGCCACGGGTTTGATTTCTACTGCGATGGGATATCAAACCATAGCCGGCGGCGCCTATTCAACGGCAACGGGATACCAGTCGTCAGCCCTTGGCGCCTCTTCCACCGCTATGGGAGTCTATTCCGTCGCCAGCGGTGTCTATTCCACGGCGATGGGATACAACAGTGTGTCCGGCGGAGTGGGTTCTTTCGCGATCGGATATGGCACACGAGCCGCCGGCTACTTCTCCATGGCGATGGGCCATCTCTCAACTGCCAGAGCCTACAGTTCGGTTGTCTTTGGCCGATACAACGACACGACCGGGAATGCCATCAGTTGGATTAACACCGATCCGCTGTTTGTAATCGGCAACGGCTCTTCAGATAATGCGCGCTCCAACGCCATGACCGTCTTGAAAAACGGAAGGGTGGGTATCGGTACCATCACACCAAGGGCAAAACTTGAAGTAGCCGACACGATCTATTCAAGCATCGGTGGATTCAAATTTCCGGACGGCACAGTGCAGACCTCCGCAGGTGTTGCCGGACAATGGACATCATTGGGGAACGACCTATTTAGCACCAACACCGGCAATGTAGGTATCGGCGATGCATCTCCAACTCATAAGTTGGATGTGTCCGGCAAAATTGGTATACGTGATACGCAAGTTGTTTACTTGCCAGATCAGGTTGAGTTTGAAGGTTCCTTATTCATTGGAACTGGTGGCAATAACTTGCTCAACCCTGGTTCCGGTCCTGATGCTTACGACGGGCGATATAATACCGCTCTTGGTCTCGGCGCACTAAACAGCAATTATAGAGGATACATGAATACTGCAGCAGGGTATCAGGCCCTTTTCTCCAATCTGGGAGACGGGAGTTCCTATGAAGGATCTGAAAACACAGCTTTCGGATATCAGTCCCTATTTTCAAACACATACGCCAAAGGAAATACAGCAACCGGCTACCAGGCGCTCTATTCTGTTAACGACGCTCAAGCCAATTACAATACGGCCAATGGGTATCAGGCTCTATTTTCAAACACACATGGAAAGAGAAACACGGCTCTGGGTCACCAGTCGCTGTATTACCACAAACGGAATGATGAGAATACCGCAGTGGGCTATATGTCGGGTTATCTGGACGGCTATTCGGGTACAAGTGGTACGGGTAATACTTTTGTTGGATCGTATGCGGGTAAGAATTTTGATGGAGGTTCATACAATACGATCATCGGCTATCGGGCGGGCGAAGGATATGACTCTCCGGCTCCAACATTTTCCGGCAATGTTTTTATCGGCGCTCATGCCGGGAGAGTAAACTGCTATGAAAGCAATAGACTGATCATTGACAATCAATATTCGGTTTATGAACCGTTCATCTATGGAGAATTCGATACACGCAAACTAAGAATCAATGGCAGATTTGAAACAACAGACACAATCTTTGCACGCTCGGGCGGATTCAGATTCCCTGACGGCACCGTTCAGTTGACGGCTTCAACCGGTGGAAACAAATGGTTGGGAGATACGGATATTTACTACAATTCCGGCAATGTGGGTATCGGAACTGCCTCACCACTAACCAAACTCCATGTGGAGGGTGGTGATCTGTCTTTGCAAAGTACGCATTTAGCGAATGACCAGATAATTATTGAAAATGCTGATGCCGGTGTTGGTATTTACAGTAGTGATGGTGGAAATTATGGTTCTTTTTTAAGTATGGGTGAAATTGTTTCAGGTGCACTCACGAATAAGTGGAGTATGTTTAGAACCACTTCCATTGCGAGTCCGGCCAATCAACTGCGCTTTTCATTTGGCAGCAATGCCAATTATGCTGCGAATACTGTGATGATGTCCATTAGTTCCAATGGCAGAGTGGGGATAGGCACAACGGCGCCCTCAGCAAGACTGCATGTAGCCGACACCATTTATTCCAGCTTTGGCGGATTCAAGTTTCCTGATGGAACGGTGCAGGTCACGGCCAACACAGGTGTTGCTAATACTCTGGATCAAGCCTATGATCAAGGAGGCGTAGGTGCAGGCAGAATCATAACTGCCGATGCCGGAGCTGTTACGGTGGCCGGAACAGATGGTTTTCTTTCAACCGGAACATACGGCAGCGGTACCATCCCGGCGAGTGGAGCTGGAACGCGTTTAATGTGGTATCCCGGTAAGGCCGCATTTAGAGCGGGCTATGTGTCTGGGAATCACTGGGACAATGATAGTATCGGAAACTATTCGTTTGCGTCCGGATATAACTCAAAGGCGCGAGGCAACTATTCTACTGCGATGGGACAAGCAACAACTGCCAGCGGCAACAATTCCACGGCTATGGGTACCACCTCCATTGCCAGTGGTATCTATTCCACAGCCATGGGAATTGGAACCAACGCCAGCGGAATCCGCTCGACATCAATGGGATCCCAGACAGTGGCGGGCGGCAGTTATTCAACTGCGATGGGCTGGCGCACAATTTCTCTTGATACTTCATCCATATCGATGGGCGATTCGACGATCGCACAAGGACGGCATTCTATGGCCAGTGGTTGGTATACTAAGGCTTTGGGATTGGCTTCAACCACATTTGGATTTAATACATCGGCCACGGGCGAGTTTGCCACTGCAATGGGTCGAGCCAACTCAGCCAGCGGAATCTCATCCATGGCAATGGGTTATCAATGTTCCGCTGTCGGCGATTATTCAACGGCGATGGGATATTCCGTGATCGCACAATCGTACGCCTCTGTGGCTTTAGGCAGATATAACGTTGCAGCAGGAGTGACCGATAGTTGGGATGTCGACGACCCGTTATTTGTGATCGGGAATGGCAGCCAGTCTACTCGGTCAAATGCATTAACCATTCTCAAAAACGGCGATGTCGGAATTAATACCGAAATACCGACGACGTCACTTGATGTCAATGGAGTAACGCGAATTCGTTCAATCATCTCCGGATCAGTGTGGGGAGCACTATACTATACTACCGATGGTACATTAAGTAGTTCGACATCCGACATCCGGCTCAAGGAAAACATAACTCCACTTGAAGGCAGCCTGAATAAAGTACAACGGTTACAAGGAGTAAATTTCTCATGGAAGAACGATCCTTCCCATTCCAGAAAAATCGGATTTATTGCCCAGGACGTAGAAAAAATATTGCCCGAACTCGTCTTTACTAACGATGTAGATGGTTATAAGGGAATTAACTATGCAGAAATCGCCGCCGTTTTAACGGAAGCTATCAAAGAACAGCAGAAACAAATTGAAACTTTGAAAAGCGAACTATCAGAAATGAAAACACAGATTGCTAAAATTCAGAAAGTTGTTTTGAAAGCTGTGAATCAGGTGGAAAAGGAAAGCTCTAACGACTTACAATTCGTTTCTAAAGTGGATAAGAAATAAGATGCAGCATGTATTTTTGAACGTGCGTTTACACGGCTAGTAGAATTTAAAGAATTTGAAGTACAGATAAATACAGTTTCGTCAACAATCGGAAAGTGAGGAAAAGTCGCGCGGACTGTAAATATGTCGTATTCAATTCCACCAATAAAAAAATCCACCGGAAATATTCCGAGGGATTTTTTATTTTCAATCGTGGAAAAACCGTTTGTTACTTGAATATCTCTCCGAAGAATGTTTTCATATCTGCCCACGAGGCAGAATCGGCCGCGGCATTATAAGCGATGGCCATTTCAAATTTCTTTCCAAGCGAATCGGCCGCCGGATTAGTGAATCCGTGCAGCGCGTTTTCATATGATTTGAATGTATACGTTACGCCGGCGTCAACCATTTCTTTTTTAAACGCGTCAATATCGGTTTGCGGGACAAATTTATCCGCGCCGCCGTTACACACGAGCAGTTTCGCTTTCACTTCGCCCTTCTTCGCCGGCGTTGACGTACTCAAACCGCCGTGGAAACTAACGACAGCTTTTAGATCCAGACCTTGACGCGCCATGTTTAAAACGGTCGAGCCGCCAAAACAATAGCCGATCGCGCCGATATTATTTACGTCCACATTCGGATTGGCTTTTAGAATTTCCATCGCTTTCATGAATCGCGCCGTTGCACCGGGCCCACGTTTCATGACCTCGCCGGCAAACATACCCGCATCTTTGGGATGATCGGCAACTTTGCCGTCGCCGTACATATCAACCGCTAGCGCTACGTAGCCGAGTTCCGCAAGCATGTCCGCGCGATGACGGGCGTAGGGTGTATGTCCCCACCATTCGTGTACCACAAGAACACCCGGGCGTTTTCCTTGCTTCGATGCATCCCAGGCTACGTAACCTTTCATATTCACGCTGTCTGCGGAATAGGCAACTTCTTCGCTCGCAATTTTTGTTTTGGAAGTGTCAGTTTTCTTGGGCTGACATGAAATAAATAAAAAGAAAGACATCACGATTAGGTGACTTAATCTCATACACACCTCCTGATTTTAAATGTTAGGGAATAAATGTAATCAAACAATTTTGAATGAAAACTGCAAGTATAATTCTTTGATTACATAACCGTGTGTTAATGATATGCCAAAAAGAGTACCGGTTTTTTTTGCAGCGTGTTATTTGAAAATAAATGCAACTTAATTCCAAAGCCTGCGTAACTTCCTAAGCCATTCTTTGTGAAGCCTTATTATTAGGGCTTTTACAAGCAACCCATTCAATTACTTATAACCCGAAAGGGTCATGAATCATGAAAAAAATCTTTTCGACAAGCGACGATAGTATGTTAACGCTATTGCGGATCGCTTCAGGATTCATCGTTCTGGCGCATGGCGCACAAAAGCTTTTTGGCTGGTTCGGCGGACATGGTATTGGCGAAACGATGGACTCGTTTGAACAGTGGTTCGGATTACCGTCTTTTGTAACTTTTCTGGTTATCCTCTCGGATTCTGTCGGGGCTCTTTGCCTCATAGCCGGATTTGCAACGAGATTCATGGCTTCGTCCATCGCGGCGGTTATGATAGGCGCCATCGCGTTGGTTCATGGCAAGTGGGGATTTTATATGAACTGGTACAGTGAGCGGCGCGGCGAAGGATTTGAATTTCATCTGCTGGTTCTGGCGATCATGGTCGTACTAATCATTCGCGGCGGAGGGAAGGCATCGGTCGATCTTTGGCTGACAGGTCGTTTTGAGAAGGCAAATTAAATACACATTGGGCTATGATTGAGATATATGAGGCAGTACATGAGACATGTATTCATTAAAACGTCATTAAATTCCTTAAACTTGAGATTGGAAAATCCGGAATGAATCGAAAAACGCGAATCGGCATAAAGAATTTCGGCTTGCTCATCGCAGGCACTCTTGTACTAAGTACCATTTGCTGCACAGCGGGTCCCATCGTACCGGAGGCAGGAGTCGTTATCCCGTTTGAATGGGTCAGCAATCACATCGTCATGAAAGTAAAAATCAATAATTCACGCCCGCTTTCCTTTCTACTTGACACCGGGAACAAGTACGCTATCGTTGAACTTGAAACGGCCAAAGAGTTGGGCCTGACGCTTGAAGGAGAAGTGGAAGTGAAAGGTGCAGGATCGGAGACACCGAAGGGCGCTTATGTGAACGCCGCATCCTTTGCGATACCGGGTTACGACGGTTTTTCACAACCGGTCAAGCTTGCTTTACCGCTTCGCAGACTCGCCTCCGTTTTTGGGCATGATTTTGATGGAATTATCGGAAGTGAATTTATTAAACAATTTGTTCTGGAACTCGATTATCAGAATCATAAGATGATACTTCATGACCGAAAGAAATTTCAGTACTCGGGAAAAGGCGAGAGCATCCCCGTCAAATTGAGCCATGCCGGCCATCTGTTGGTAGAAGCGACAGTTGTTCTACCCGGCGATGAATCGGTTACAGGCACTTTCTGCATCGATATAGGATCGGGAGGCGCGCTGCTGCTGAATAGCCCGTTTGTGGCGGAACGTAAACTTCTCGACAAAGGTATAAAAACGATCAGAACCATCGGCAAGGTTGGAGCCGGCGGTTCGACGGTCGGTCAAGTTGGCCGTACTATGGAACTCAGGATCGGCGGATTCAAAATTTCGAACCCGGTCACTCAATTTTCTCAAGATAAAGCAGGCGCTCACGCGAATGCCTCGGAAATGGGAAATATCGGAGCCCAGATCATGAGACGATTCAATATAATATTTGACTACAATCACGACCGCATATTTCTAGAACCTAATGCATCGTTTAACGAATCTTTTGAAACCGCATTTACCGGCGGCCTCAGTATAATTGCAGACGGAATGGATTATCATGTATTTCACATCACGGATATTTTAGAAAATTCTCCGGCCTCCGAAGCGGGTTTACAAAAAGTTGATATTATCGAATCCGTTGATGGAAAACCGGCGTCCGATATGACGCTGACACAATTGAAGGATATGCTGGAAATATGTGTCACGCACACGCTGAACGTTCGTCGCGGCGACAAGGCGATGGAAGTTAAGTTGACACCACGAGAATTGCTGTAAAGAAGGGTTGACAAGACATTTACTTTTTGTTTTCAGACTTGAAAAAAAATTGTCAGCCAATAGAAATGTAATTTGCATAGATCTGGTTCGAATAATGTTCTCCAAACTAAAGTAAAAAAAAGATCAATACAGCCAAAAACATTTTCCGATGAGACCGTTGTAAAATAAATACATGGACAGAGTCACGTTTGCCAATACAACAAGAGACAGATATAAAGCTGTGACTTTTCGATGCACGGCGGAATACCTGCGAAGAATTGCGGCTAGCGACCATACTGAGAGAACGAGCCACATCACTGAAAACAAGGCATATCCCACAGTTTTCCAATTTAGCTGCCCCGCGTCGATAAGCGGATCAAACATCGCTCCGAATATGAAGAAAGTCGCTATCAACGCTCCGATGGATAATAGCGGCAAGAGTCTCACATAGATTCCTTCAAGCGACGATCGACGGATACGTATCAGCCATACGAGCGAATAGGGTATGTATGTTACGAGTAATACGATCGACAGTACGATAATGCTCAACGGCACCCAGTAAGCGATGGCGGACGTCTTTTCATAATAATAAGCATCGAATATATACACTGGTCTTCCGTCTTCATCCTTCGTGAGAATGACGTCTGTTTCTAGATTATCGTTACGGTAAAATGTATTGGAGGAAGCGGGGATTAGTTTCACAGCTGGCTCAAATAATGTTTTTAATCTCAACGTGTCATTATCAATTTTCAATTCCATTCCGTTCAGTAAACGATCCACAAACGTTAGGATCTCAATTCGCGAACTGGCGAAACTGTAATATCCGAGATACGTCTGTATTGCAGCGAGATCCATCGAAACGGTTTTGCGGCTTGGCGGCGTCAGATCGCGCGTGAGAAAATCCGTTACCACGTTGATGATAGCTTTATTGGACTCCTGAGCATTATTGGACAAAGCGAAACCGACGCCGTATTCACGATTATAACCGTAGTATGAGGAAAAACCGTCGATTCCTCCGGAATGACCTTGCAGCCAAGCCCAAGTGCCTTGCCTACGTCGAAAGTTTGCGAGGGCATAGCCGTTGGTTTTTCCAGATCTTGATGCAAAAGATGAAGCGGGGGTTTCCATTCGCATGATGGATGCGGGTGATACGACGGCAGTTTCACCGGACCGTCCGTTATTGAGCAGGCATTGTACGAACCGGCCCATGTCCCGAGCGGAAGAATTCAGTGTGCCTGCGGCGGCGCCATTGATGGCATTAAACGGCACGTCGTCGTATGACTCACCATTCCATGAATATCCTTGTGCGTAATCCGATTCACTTCCGGCGGGAATGAACGAATTAAAATTACTTTCAGCCATGCCGATTGGACCCAGCACGTGCTGCGCCATATAGTCATGGTAATTCTGTCCAGAGAATTTTTCGATCAAATACGTTACTATGACGTAACCGGAATTGGAATAGGAAAACCGCGAGCCGGGTTTCCACCGACAATGAAGGGAATTTGCGTGTTTGCCGATCATTTCAAGGAGTGGGAGTTCACGATCCGTTTGGTTGTGCATAGCGGCAAAGTGCATGTCGTCAAAGCCGGTCGTATGTTCGAGCAAATGTACGACTTTGAGCGGCTCGGTGGTTTCCCATTTGTTATCAAACGGTACTTCCGGCGCAATGTCGCGCAAATGGTCGTTCAGATTCAGTTTGCCCTGTTCTACTAATTGCAGGATGGCCAGCGCTGCAAAACTTTTGCTCACCGAACCGAAACGGAAAAGGTGGCGTTCGTTGATCGGAATGTTATTCTTCAGAGCCGCCATTCCGAGTCCGCCGGAAAAGATCATCGAATCGCGCGAAACGAGCGAAAGTAAAAGGCCTGGAATGTGTTCTCTTTTCATAATTCTCTGAATGGAATCAAGCAATTGCGGTACGGTCTGCATGGTTGAATCCATCGAGACTGCGAATGCGTTTGTCGTGAAAACGATCAGGAAAACTAAAAGTAGTTTTTTCATATAATTTTTTGTGGTGAAAGTGATTATCCCATTAATAGACAGTCCCATTTAGAAAAGGTTGCAATTGCATTTCGAAAATAATTTTGGATTTGAGTTTTTAATTGTGATTTCGGACGCCGTTTGAATTATTTATCGGTGCTTTATATGGGCTTTGCTCCAAGAAATAGCGGTCTTTATAATTTGAACAATCTCAATAGCTCCACTTTTTTTTTACCAAAAAATGATTTTAATACGATGATGTTTTGATTTATAGATCAAATTGGTTATACTTTAATATTGTTTTCACATTGGTTGGAAAGGATTAGTAATGTTGCAATGCATTGGAATAAGACGTGAGACCAAAGATAAAACCCAGAGTCGAACCCCGCTTTCACCGGATCAGGTTCGTCGCCTTGTTTCTGATCACGGAATAAGGGTCGTGGTTGAACCGTGGGAGCGCCGGGTATTTGCCGATGAAGAATACCGCGCCGCGGGCGCTGAAGTGTCCGATCACCAAGAATCATGTAATATAATATTCGGGGTTAAGGAGATCGCGCCGGAATATCTGGCTGACGGAAAGACGTATTGTTTTTTCTCCCATACGGTTAAGGGCCAGTCTTACAATATGCCTATGCTACAGTCGATCATGGATCGCGGCATCACGCTTTTGGATTACGAAATGGTGACGGATGATCAAGGACGTCGGTTGATTTATTTTGGCGATTATGCAGGATATGCCGGTATGGTTGACGGCCTGTGGGCACTTGGTCGGCGCCTGGATCATGAAGGAATGAGCAATCCGTTTTCGCATATTCGTTACGCCACAGAATACACCGGCCTATCCGAGACACGTGAAGCGCTTGGTGTGAGCGCTGCTCAAATCCGTCAGGATGGACTGGACCCACGTCTCGTGCCTTTCGTGTGTGGATTCACCGGCTACGGACACGTTTCCAAGTCTGCACAATCGCTATTCGATCTTCTGCCGGTTGAAACGATCGCAGCGTCCGATCTGGAATCGTTTATGCAGCGCGGCAGATTTTCCAATAAATGCGTCTATAAAGTTGTGTTCAGCAAACCCGATCTGTATGAACCGGTGAAACGCGGGGATACCTTTGACGCGAATAGTTTTCGAAATGAGCCGTCGGCATTTAAATGCGTCTTCGAACGTTATGTACCTCACTTGACGATGGTCGTCAACGGCATTTACTGGGAACCGCGTTTTCCACGGCTTCTGACCAAGAGTTTCATGCGCCGCTGGTTTCCATCCGCGCAGAATCCGCGGTTACGCATAATTGCAGATATTACCTGCGATGTGGACGGATCGATCGAAATGACTGTCAAAGAAACCAACGCCGACAACCCTGTTTTTGTATACGAGCCCGCATCAGAAACAATTCGCGACGGATGGGAAGGCGCAGGGCCCGTGATTTTGGCTGTAGATAAGCTGCCGACCGAACTTCCGCTTGAAGCGTCGCAGGCATTTGGCGATTTTCTTTTGCCATGGGTGCCGACTCTCGCAAACATTGACTTCACACAACCGTTGGATCAGTTACACCTTCCGGAATCGTGGGGGCGCGCGCTGATCGTTCACAACGGAATTCTAGCGCCCCGCTATAAGCATTTGCAAAAATTTATTGATAAGGAAAATCTAAGATGAAATCGAAAACGAAAACCATACTTATTCTGGGAGCAGGACAAAGTACCTCCTCATTGGTCGCCTACCTGCTCAATCATGCGGAGGAACAGGATTGGTTTGTCATTGTTGCTGACCGTGACGAATCGCTGGTAAAACAAAGATTGAACGGCCATCCGCGCAGTCAGGGTGTGCGGTTAGACGTCAATGACGCCGCCACGCGTACGGCG
>JAEUSJ010000540.1 GCA_016788215.1 bacterium
ATCTTTTTCCGTCTTGCCACCGAGCGCCTCAAGCAATCCGACGAACGCTACCTTCGACTATACCGGCACTATGCTCAAACCGAAGAAGCCGGCTCCTGAGTTTCAAGCCGGCCACGCCACCATGAGCAGTCTTTCCGAAAGCATGGCCCGCTTCAATGGTCGTCGTTACCATGTCTATAACGACTGGGTGAAGAACGCGTACGGTGGGCGTTTGCAAAAGGTCTCAGTCGATGCCGGATTTACCTGCCCCAACCGCGACGGCTCGCTCGGCGTCGGAGGCTGCACTTACTGTAACAACGAGGGTTTCTCGCCCAGTTATCTGCGCCAACAGCGCGACCTCGTCGCCCAGATCGACACCGGCATCGAATTCATGCGCCGCCGCTATCCGAGAAGCAGGGGCTTCCTCGCTTACTTCCAGAGCTATTCCAACACGTACGACGATCTGGACAAGTTGAAAGAATGCTACGGTATTGCGCTCGCGCACCCGGACATATCCGGCATCGTCATCGGCACACGCCCCGATTGCCTGCCCGAAGAAACCCTCGACTATCTGGCCGAGCTCTCAACGCACACGCTGGTGGAACTGGAAATCGGCATTGAGTCCTGCAACGACGAG
>JAEUSJ010000541.1 GCA_016788215.1 bacterium
CACTCGATCAAAACATCGAACGGATCGCCTATTCCCATGACGGCAAAATGCTGATCATGATGACAGACGATTCGGTAAAACTTTGGGATACGCAGCATTGGACGATCATGAAAAGTTTTGATAATGCTTCCTTCGGCAGTTTGGGGGAACTGATCCGCCTTACTGCTCCAACGGGCGGCCAACTCATCGCCGCGCTCACCGATGCCGGTCATGAGTACGTAAATATTTACGATGTCTTGGCTGAGAAAAACCTTCTACAGATCGGTAGCGAATACAAAAATTACTTGAATTTCGATTCATCCTGTAATCTGCTTGCCGGGTACTCGCGGCAACGCTCACGAATTGCAGTCTGGAATTTGACGTCGGGCGAACAAGAAGATACGATCCTCACGGATGATTTCGGCGGCATCCTCCGCATAAGCCCCAATGGCCGGTACCTCGTATGGTCGGCGCGCGGGCGCGTGATACTGTTTGACCGCACAACGAAGAAACATAAAACCCTGTATCACGATATGCCGTACCGCCATCCGCTGACCGCGTTCAGTCCCGACTGCACGAGGATCGCCGTTTCGCAACGCGACGGTATCCAATTGTACGACACGGCTTCCGGAGAAA
>JAEUSJ010000542.1 GCA_016788215.1 bacterium
TAAGCCACGATTTTACGCGCGTGGTCTTCGATTATTTTTATGACGATATTTCCTCGCAAAAAGCTCTGCAGATCGCGGAGGAAGACCTGCGCTACAGCGACCTCATTCAGGCTAAAGATATCGACATATGCGAACACGTTCAAAAAGGACTTTCTTCCAAAGCTTATCACCGTGGGCGATTTTCCGTAAAACGCGAACTAGGCGTTTATCACTTCCAAAGCCTGCTTAAAGAAACATTCAGAAAATTTCTATAAAAAGCACAACGCCCTTCTTTCATAGCTCATGTCGTTTTTGTGTTATTTCCTTCAAGTAAAGTGAACCGTGGTTTGTGTTGTGTGAATCCGGCCGGTCATTACATTTTGGGTGCTAAATGGAGTTTCCTAACGATTTACGGCGCGAATTAAGTCTTTTGGACGCCACCATGATTAATGTCGGAACGATCATCGGCTCTGCGATTTTTATTGTTCCCTCCACGATCGTTCATCACGTTCAGTCTTCAGGTTTGGCCATGCTGGTCTGGACTGCGGCGGGCATCATTAGTATTTTCGGCGCGCTGTCTGTTGCCGAACTCAGCGCCGCAATGCCCAAAGCCGGCGGACAATACAATTATTTGCG
>JAEUSJ010000543.1 GCA_016788215.1 bacterium
CGGTTCCGATCTGGATAGGCGACACGACTATTCTCGCGCCGGCTTTGAGTATTCTTCATGTCGAAGACGCAGGTACGGCTCTGGGGATCGGGATCGTGCCTAAATTTTATCTGCGTATGAATAAAGTATCACCCTATGTTGTACTGCGGGCAGGAACTCTATTCTTTTTACCTAAACACGGTGACAATACTTTCGATTGGGTAGCGGGGGCCGGTTTTGGCGCCGATTATTTTTTTGATGAGAGATTCAGCATTGGCGTGGAAGCCCAACTCAACATGACCATTTCAGACAAAAAATCGGATCGCTTCGGTAATCCCGGCGGTATGAATTATAATACCGCTACGGCGATCGTTGCGAGTATTTATTTTTAAGTGACAACCGCCCCTTGTCTCCCCCGCCTTATCAAGGCGGGGGCACGTACTAATGCAAATAGTACGTGCCCTCTCCTTAACAAGGAGAGGGACAGGGTGAGGTTGCCAACGAATACCTTGACAAATCTCTATCGGATGGTTACATTTACAGCGTCTATCAACAGCTCTTTCTTATCGTAGGATATTTAGATAATGATCAATTCAAAAACGAAATATTGTTTGAACGGAATTACGTATAC
>JAEUSJ010000544.1 GCA_016788215.1 bacterium
TTACTGGGACAGCATAAAACTTTTACCGTTGATGAACCCTCCGTCATTATTGCCGATACGATAAAACCCTCCGACATCGCGGGTATCGAACGATCCAAGATTCTTGGTTTTGTTTGCGAATCGGGCAGTACGTTGTCGCATTTTGCGATAGTCGCACGCTCGTTGAATATTCCTGCCGTAGTCGGCATAGCTAATTTTACCGGATTTGTGTCCGATCATGATACCTTGCTTGTGGACGGGCATAAAGGCGAGGTCATTATTAATCCTACTCCGGAAACGATTGAACGCTATTCAAAAAAAAGCAAGGAGATCCTGCGGCAGGCGGCAGAACTTGAGCCTGTTGCACAACTGCCATGTACTACCAAAGACGGACGCGAGATTCAACTATCGGCAAATGTGGAATTAGCGGAAGAGGTTGCTAATGCTTTGAAGCTGGGCGCTAAAGGCATCGGGCTTTATCGGACGGAATATATGCTTTTTTCCGAACGTGAACTGCCTGATGAAGAAACACAATATCAGGAGTATTTGAAGATTGCTCGTAAAATCTCTCCGCATAAGTTAACTATGCGCACGTTTGACGTTGGCGGAGACAAAATTCCGCTTGAGAT
>JAEUSJ010000545.1 GCA_016788215.1 bacterium
TCTCAATCGTTGATAAAGAATACAATAAATCTTGGGGCGAGTTTGCTTACAGACTTCAAATAAAGCGAGTTGATAAAGTTGACCAAAACAGCGTTGATGAATATGTTATTTATTTGTGGAAACTTGCTAATGAAATTGGTGGAGATTATGACGGTTGGGAAACATCAATTGAAAAAGATTAAGAACGCCAGCAGGTAACAGCGGTTTACACCAATTGCTGGGCTTGCGCTTGCTATTTTGTTCTTCGTGGAAAATAATCTGGTGACTACAATTCTATCTTTCAAAGAAAATTCGTAGGTTTGTTTTGGTCAGTGATTGCAGCAGCAACTGGTGCAAGCTGTATACGTTATAACCAATTGTCGAGCAAGTCGCCAACAGGATTATAACAGTCAGTTTTACGCTATTGCTGGGTTTGCGCCTGCTATTTTGCTCTTCGTGGAAAATAATCTGGTCACTTCAATTCTATCTTTCAAAGAAAATTCGTAGGTTTGTTTTGGTCAGTGTCAGCAGCAGCAACAGACGTAAAGCTGCCGGAACGTTGGACAGCAAACTTATTGAAAAACTGCACCTAAAAAAATCGTTGATATTATTTTTATTTGTAATTTTG
>JAEUSJ010000546.1 GCA_016788215.1 bacterium
TCTTCTGATCAGAGTCTACCGCGTTATAGATGCGGATGGGAATCGTGACCAGCGAAAATCGGATATGACCTTTCCATATCGCTCTCATAGAAACACCTCTTATGGTATTGTTTTTGTGTACACCAAATGTAAGGTAGAGGAGTAGAAAAGTCCAGCAAAAATATGATATTACGTTCAGGTTTTCACATACACATATTCTCCCGCAGATTCCGCAAATTTACGCAGAGATTATTCTGCGAAAATCAGCGAAATTCGCGGGAAGCTGTTTCTAACGATCCTCACGCATTCTCAAAAACACAGGCTCTCTTAACATTCCGTCTTTCGTAAAGGAAGCATATTGCACTTCGCAAACAAGCGTCGGTTCTATCCAAGTGGTGACTTTCTCATCAAGTGGCTTTTCTTTGATCGGTTTTTTGGTTGTAGGAACCTCAAGAAGTTCGGCAAGGATCGACTTAAGCAGTTTATCATCAAAACCGGTTCCAACCTTGCCCAGATAACGAAGCCCTGTCTTGGTTCTCTCCTAGATATGCAGCGCGCCAAAGGTCTGGCTACGATCGCCCTTCCCCTGTGTGTAACCGATGATAACCACATCCATCGTTTGCCTC
>JAEUSJ010000547.1 GCA_016788215.1 bacterium
GGTCCAACTTCTGCCATTCGCCGAAAGTAACAAATTTGACTTTTTTCTCACAAAGCATACTTTCCAAAGCTTCGCGCTTCGGAAGGGCAGGAGAAAAACATTTGTTTTGCTTCAAATCCTCGAGCATCATGTTTACTGTTGCCTGTGAATCCGGCTTATTGGTTCCGATCACGCCCGACGGGCCGCGTTTGATCCAGCCCACAACGTATTCGCCTTCTACTATCTTATCGTTCTTGGGATCATGCACTCTTCCATCTTTATTTGGAATTACGCCCCAGCTATCGTGAAAAGGAATATCCGGTAGCGCAACGCCTTTATAACCTATTGACCGAAATATTAATCCGGCTTTTATTGTTTCAAATTTATCCGTAGCGCGCGGACGTAAAGTGCCGTCTTTATTCTGGAATAGTTCATTCTTAACTATTTTTACCGCTTCGACACGATCTTTGCCTGTAATCTCCACAGGTGAGACTAAGAAGCGCATAAATAGTTTTTTTGGTTTTCCTTTAGGAGATTGGGTAGCATAACCTGTCATAATTTCAATATTCTTTTGAATAGTGCTGTCAGGATTGGCCTCCAGTGCGGCTTTGCTCAGAGGATCCA
>JAEUSJ010000548.1 GCA_016788215.1 bacterium
CGCGTTAAATAATAAATATTGCGATTGCGCGCAAAACAATGTACTTTTTTAATACCTATCTCACTAAGCGATAAATGGTCGCGGTCAAATGCATTCGCATTGAGTGTATATTCCCACTTCTCGGGAAAGAACAAATGAAAATTCTTGTCTTAGGCATTGGAAATGTTCTCATGGGCGATGAAGGCGCCGGAGTTCACGCTATACGCGAACTGGAAAAACAAACCTGGCATGAAAACGTACATTTTCTGGATGGCGGAACGGGCGGATTTCATCTGTTGGAATATTTGCAGTATTACAAAAAGATCATCATGATCGACGCGACGATGGACGGACAGCCGCCGGGAACCTTACGAATCATCCGGCCTCGGTTTTCAAGCGATTTCCCCAAAGCCCTTAGCGCGCACGATATCGGGCTAAAAGACCTTGTCGAGTCAGCCGCAATCCTTAACCACATGCCTGAAGTGCATCTTATCACGGTTTCCATTGAAAAGGTTCAACCGATGAAGCTTGATCTATCACCTGACATACAAAATGTTTTGCCGAAAATTACAATATCGGTTCAAGAAATTCTCCATTCCTTAGATGAAACATCGTCTGTCGCG
>JAEUSJ010000549.1 GCA_016788215.1 bacterium
TTCGGGCATTTGAACGGGTATGCCGCGGGTTACTACGGTTACTTATGGGCGGAAGTATACGCGACGGATATGTTTTCAGTTTTTGAAAAAAATGGAATTATGGATCAAAAAACAGGAAAAAAATATCGGGATATTATCTTAGCAAAAGGCGGAACGGAAGATCCTTTGGAACTCGTGAAACAATTTCTCGGGCGTGAACCAAACCAGGACGCATTTTTGAAGTCACTGGGCTTGTAAACCTATTTTTAGCGCAGATTTCGAAAATAGAGCAGAAAATTTATTTGCGTAAATCAGCGGAATCTGCGGGAGATTCATTCCCGGTTTTCTATTATAAAACCTCCCGACATTATTCGGGAGGTTTTTTTTCGATACTAGGCACCAGATATTAATACAAAACAGCCACAGAGTTCACAGCCATAAAACTTTAGTTATCAGTAATTCAACAAACAATGAGCAATTACTCTGTGCCCTCTGTGGCTAAACTTCTTGCGGCTTCCCAGCCGAGAATGATTTTTTTTCTCGTTGCGCCCCATTGGTAATTGCCGAACTCTCCCATCTTTCGGATCACACGATGACAAGGTATAAGAAAGGCGATCGGATT